>CAZHYF010000088.1:0-10164 GCA_964536635.1 uncultured Rhodospirillaceae bacterium
CGACCAATCCGTTATGAGCGGACGGCTCTAACCGCTGAGCTACAGGCCCCCAAGGCCTTGGATATGGCCGAGGCGCGAGGCAGATGCAAGCGTGTTTTCGGCTGGCCTGCGCCGGGGGCGAAAAACCCGGTCAAAGGGGCGATGCCCGCGCTAACCGTTCAGGCTGCGGCTCTGGGCACGCTGCACCGCATCTTGCGCCGAGCGGACCAGCGCCATCGACTTGAAGACGCACTCGTTTTGCTCAGACTGGGGGTCTGAGTCGGCGACGATGCCCGCACCTGCTGTGATATGCATGACGCCGTCCTTGATCAAACAGGTGCGCAGCGCGATGCAGTTATCCATGTCTCCATTGGCGGCGAAATAGCCAACGCAGCCGGCGTAGAAGCCGCGGCGCTCTTGCTCCAGCTCTTCGATGATCTCCATGGCCCGCACTTTGGGTGCGCCCGAGACCGTGCCCGCCGGAAAGCCCGCTGCCAGAGCGTCAATCGCGGTCTTGTCCTTGCGCAGACGCCCGGTGACGTTGGAGACGATGTGCATGACGTGGCTATAAAATTCGACAAAGAAGCGCGCGCGCTTGGGCACCTTGAGCGAGCCAATTTCGGACACCCGGCCCACGTCGTTGCGCCCCAGGTCCAGCAGCATGAGGTGCTCGGCCAGCTCCTTGGCATCGCGCATGAGCGAGCGGCGGTTGCGCTCGTCCTCGGCGGGGGTTTTGCCGCGTGGGCGGGTGCCCGCGATGGGGCGAATCGTGACTTGCCGCCCTTTTAGGCCAACCAGAATTTCAGGGCTGGCGCCGACAATGGCGTAGCCAGGGAAGTTCAGGTGAAACATGTAGGGCGAGGGATTGACCCGCCGCAAAGAACGGTAGAGCGAAAAGGCCGGCAGCGGGAAGGGCAGGCTGAAGCGCTGTGCCAGAACCACTTGGAAGATGTCGCCCGCCAGGATGTAGTCCTTGGCCTTTGCCACCCATCCCATATAGGTTTCGGGCGAGACCTGGGCTTTGGGCTCGGGCATAGGAAAGTCCGGCTCCAGGCTGGGCCGCGCTTCGTCTTCGCTTAGGTGGCGGGACAGGCGCTGCATGCCCGCTTGCAAGCGCTCTAAGGCTAGCTCGTAGGCGTCGCGCGCGCTCAGATCTTCGGTCGGCCAAACGGGGGTTGCCAGCGTGGCTTGGTCCTTGATGTGGTCGAAGACCACCACCAGCGTCGGGCGTGAATAGACCGAGTCCGGCAGCTCGACTGAGGGGTCGTTGACAGCGGGCAGGCGCTCCATGTGGCGCACCATGTCATAGCCCATATAGCCGAACAGACCGGCAGACATGGGCGGCAAGCCATCGGGGACGTTGATTTGGCACTCGGCAATCAACGCTTTCAGCGAGCCCAAGGGGCCTTGATCGCGGCCAACAGGGCAGGGCTTGAAGGCCTCCAGGTCAGCGCGCGCCTGGCGGTTGACTTGGGTTTGCCCGTCAGCGTAGCGCCAGATCAAATCGGGCTCCATGCCGATGAAGGAATAACGGCCTTTGATGGCGCCTTGCTCGACCGACTCAAACATGAAGCTGTAGGGCTGATTGTCGGTCAGCTTGATCATGGCGCCGACGGTGGTCTCCAGATCGGCCACGACTGGCTGAAAGACGAGCTGAGGCTGGCCCTTCTTATAGAGCTTCAGGAAGTCGTCGAGGCTGGGGCCGGACAGCATGGCTTAGCTTTCAGTTTGTGCGTCCTGCGCACCGCAGGGTGCGAACAGGTTGGCGACGGTTTCCCGCGATGGGGGCGATCAAGCCGAGGGGCTGGGGGCGAGGGGCTGGGGGCAAGCCGAGGGGCGCCGCGTTGCCCCTGGCAAGCTCGGGGCCTATTGCAGGCCCAGTTCAATCGCGACGGCCTCGCGCGCATCATTCACCACGCGGTTGATGATGCGATAGCCGCCGTTATCGCGCACAGCCTGCTTGTAGGCGTCGGCTAGGTCGGTCTGCCAGCTATTGGACAACAGCTCCAGGGTCTGTGCTGCTGCTTGGCTGGGCGCTTCGGGATTGCCCGCCTCAACGGCCGTGATCTGGATCACCGCCACTTGGTTCTGGGCGGTATCGCGGATCAGTGTGCCAGCGCCATCGGCTGCAAACACCTCTTGGCTACGCGAGCGGAAGAATGAGGCAGCAGACAAGTAGGCATCGCGGGTTGCGGCTTCTTGGACCAGTAGTTCAGCGCCCACCTCTTGAGCGGCCTGCTCCATGGTCAAGCCGCCGTCGGTGATGCGCGTCTGTAGGGCCTCGGCTTGCGCATCCAGGGCCTTGATGCGCTCTGCTTCAACATAGGCGACGGCCAAGTCGGCACGCGCCTCGTCAAAGGACTTGGGCGCGGGGGCCTCGATCTTGGTCAGATCGACGACATAAGACAGCGCCTCGTCGGTGATCACGATGCTTTCGTCGTCCAGCTTGGCATTAAAAATTGCTTGCAGCACCGCAGCGCTGCCAGGGTTGCCGCCCATGCGCGCGCCGCTCTTGTCGCGGCCAAAGCGGTCGATGGCGGCCAGGCTTGCCAGCGGCAGGTCCAGGGCTTTGGCGGCGTCCGCCAAGCTCAGGCCGTCGCCCAGCTTGAAGTCCAGTTCTTGGCTCAGGTCGAACAGGCCGCGCTTTGCAACCTCGATCTTCAGTTCCTTTTCCAATTCAGCGCGCATGCTTTCCAGCGTGGGGTCTACGGCAGGCGTGATCGAGATAACGCGCAAGATGGCGGCGCCCTCGCCACTGGCGACGGCATCCAAGATACCCGGCTCTGCTGCGGCGAAGGCTACCTCTGCCAGGGCAGGGTCCAGGGTGTCAGCGGTGACGTCGCCCAGGCTGACAGGGGCGGCCTGGGTGGCCTCAAAGGCAATGGCGGGCCACTGTTCACCCGCGCGCAGGCGCTCAACGAAGCCCTGAGCCAGCTCCATGCTCTCGACAGAGATTTGCTCGATGACGCGGGTCTCGGGGCGCGATGCGGCGTCCTTGCGGCGTTCGAACAGAGCCACAACCCGGCTCTCTTCGACGTCATAGCGCTGGTAGGTGTCTTCGGCGGTGAAGGCGATCACGTCGGCGCTGCGCAGCTCGGGCCACATGAAGGCGTCTTGGTTGTCTGCTAGGTAGGTTTGCAGCGCCTCGTCACTGACCGCGATGTCGCCGGCCAGGGTGTCGGGCATGACAAAGCCAACGGCGCCGCGCTTTTCGCTCAAATAGGTTGCGATGGGTTTGCTCCAACCGGCAGGCAGAAGGAAATCTTCGGCCAAGGGCAGGCCGCGGATCTTACGGCCGATGACCTGGCTTGCCAACTGAGCGGCATAGGCCTCTGGGTTATTGTTGAGCGCAAAGGTCTGATAGAGGGCCTCGTTGAAGCTGCCGTCTTGGCGCTGGAAGCGCGGATCTTTGACGATGGCATCGCGCACGTCCGCTTCAGAAGCCTCGATGCCCATGGCGTCAGCCTGCTCGGGCCACATGGCGTTTTCAACGAAATTGTTCAACACCTGCTTGGTGGGGTCGCGCTGCTCGAAATCCGCCATGGTCTTGATTTCGCTGCCGGGGATCTGAGCGTACTGGCTCACCAACTGGCGAGTGCTGGCCTCCAGGTACTGACGTTGCAGGACTTGGTCACCGACAGTGGCCACGGTTTCGGTCGCGCCTGAGCCGCGGAAGACCAGCGAACCGGCGTAGGCGATCAGGACGAAGGCCAATATGATGAGAGCAACGATGATCTTGGCGATGGGCGATGAGGACCAAGCGCGGATATGGGCGAGCATTGCGTAAGCTATCCTTTAAATGCCTGCGGCCAAGCCAAGCTGCTGGCGGGGCTTTGCCCTCCTGCCACGCGCTGGTGACCACAAGCGTCACGAAGTTTGCCAAGGGTTTAGGTGAGGCCCCGCCGTTTTGCAATCTTCGCGGTGCAGTTTTGCTGTTGTCGCCCCCAAGAAAGGGTCAAATTTGCGCTAGGGGCGGCAAGCAGGCGGCGATAGGAGCCTGGCCTGGTTTGCTATTCTTGGCGTGTCATGGCTTGAGCGTCCTGGTTCCTTCAGGCGCGCGCCCTGCGTAACGGAGGGTTCGGCTTTTGCCCGGGCGACAAGAAAGTCCCCGCGAAGACCCCCAGGCAGCAACTCTTTGCTTTTCATTTGCGGCGCAAGGGGCTATGTGAGCAAGCGAGTGGCGCGGCTCCCCGTTGGACCCAACGATCAGGTGCGCCCAAGGCCCGATTAAAAGCGAACGTCTGAGTACCGAAAATCATGGATTTCTCCTCACTGCTTCTGGTGGTTCACCTGCTGATTGCCTTGTCGATGGTTGGCATTATCTTGCTGCAACCCTCTGATGGCGGCGGCACCGGCCTGGGCAGCGATTCTGGGAACTCATCGTTCTCAGCAGTGCGCGGCAAGGGCTCGTTCTTGACCCGCATGACCTGGGGCCTGGCGATTGCCTTCATGGCGGTTGCCCTGCTGTTGGCTTGGCTGAGCCGCGCGCCCAGCTCCTCGGGTTTGACCTTCGACCCGGCTAACTTGAGCTCAGAGCTGCCTGCGCCCAGCGCTCCAGCGACCCCGGATGCGTTTTCGAACGAGGCCGCCGCGCCTGAGTCCGGCGCAACCCAAGGCGATTCTGGCGCGGCGAGCGGCAGCGATACTCCTGGCTCTACCGAAGGTAGCGCTGGCCAATAAGCCTCGGCCCCGGCCTGCGCCGGGAGATCCACTAACTATCAGGGCCGCGCCGAAGATCTGTGCCTCAGGGCTAGACGGCAGGGCTGAATTCGATACAAACACGCGGACACCTTGCGGTGTCCGTTTGCGTTTAGACGGAAAGGTGCTGGCATGACACAGACGAAGCCTCGCTTCATCTTCATTACTGGAGGGGTGGTCTCTTCTCTGGGTAAAGGTCTGTCGGCGGCAGCGCTTGCCACAGTGCTGCAATTGCGCGGTTTCAAAGTGCGAATGCGCAAGCTGGACCCCTATTTGAACGTCGATCCCGGCACCATGAGCCCCTATGAACACGGTGAGGTCTACGTCACCGAGGACGGCGCCGAAACCGACCTGGATCTGGGCCACTACGAGCGGTTTACCACCGTCGATACGCGGCGCAGCGATAACGTGACCTCCGGGCGCATCTATAAGACTATCATCGACCGCGAGCGGGCAGGCGACTACCTGGGCGCTACCGTGCAGGTGGTGCCGCATGTGACCGGTGCCATCAAGGAATTCATTCAAGCCGACCTGTCGAACGAAGACTTCGTGCTGTGCGAGATCGGCGGCATCGTCGGCGATATCGAGGGTCTGCCCTTTGTGGAAGCCATCCGCGAGCTGGGGCTCGACCTGGGCGACGAGCGCGTTTGTTTCATGCATCTGACCCTGGTGCCCTACATCGCCGCCGCCAAGGAGCTGAAGACCAAACCGACCCAGCGCTCGGTCAAAGAGCTGCAATCCTACGGCATCCAGCCCGACGTGTTGGTCTGCCGCTCTGAGCACCCGCTGGACGAAGGCATGCGCCGCAAGATCGCGCGCTTCTGTTCGGTGCGCCCCTCGGCGGTCATCCCGGCGCTGGATGCCAGCAGCATCTATGCTGTGCCGCGCGCTCTGCACGAGCAAGGCTTGGATCAAGCCATCTTGGACCACTTTGAGCTGGAAGCTCCGCAGCCCGATTTGTCGGCTTGGGATCGGATCGACCGCTTGCTGGCAGCACCCGAGGACGAGGTGAAGATTGCCGTGGTCGGCAAGTACACTCAGTTTGAAGACGCCTACAAATCGCTGGTCGAGGCCCTGAGCCACGGTGGCTTTGCGCACGACGCCAAAGTCAAGATCGACTGGGTGGATTCTGAAGTTCTGACCTCGCGCGAGGTGGCCGCCCAGCGCCTGTCGCGCGCCGCGGGCATTCTGGTGCCAGGCGGCTTTGGCGTTCGCGGCTGCGAGGGCATGATCGAAGCCGTGCGTTATGCGCGCGAGAACAAGGTGCCCTTCTTTGGCATTTGTCTGGGCATGCAGATGGCTGCCATCGAGGTGACCCGCCACTTGTTGGGCATCGAAAACGCTGGCTCGACCGAATGGGGCACCCAGGTCACGCCTGTTGTGGGCTTCATGTCGGAGTGGGAGACCCACGACGGGCGCCAGCGCGGCTCTAGCAGCGATTTGGGCGGCACCATGCGCTTGGGCGCCTATTCCTGTAGCCTCTTGCCGAACAGCTTGGCACGTTCGGTCTATGGGGAAGACGACATCTCAGAGCGCCACCGTCACCGCTATGAAATCAACATGGGCTACCGCCAGGGCTGGGCAGAAAACGGCGTCCTGGTGTCGGGCGAGTCGCCCGACGGTCGCTTGCCCGAGATTATGGAAGTCGAGGGACACCCCTGGTTCATTGGCGTGCAGTTCCACCCCGAGTACAAGTCTCGCCCGCTTCAGCCGCACCCGCTGTTTGCCGCCTTCGTTGAAGCGTCCCTCAAACAGTCGCGCTTGGTCTAAAGCAAAGCCCAAGCCGGTCGCCGTTACAGCTCCCAGCGGTGCTTGACCCGCTCGGCCACGTCCTCATTGGCGGCTGCGATCATGCCGCCGCTGTGCATGCGCGCCGAATAGGGGTGGCCCGCGAAGCTGCGCGCTATGCCGCCTGCCTCGCTTAGGATCAGAGCGCCCGGCACATGGTCCCAGGGCATGAGGCTATAGAAAACCGCAAAGTCGATCACCCCGCGCGCCAGGTCGCGGTACTCCAAGCCCGCAGCCTGCATAGGGTGGGGCTGGGGCAAGGGGTGGGCAGCCATGCGCGCCTTGAGTTTTGCTTGCTTGTCTTGCGGGAAATAGCGCAGCGAAACGTGGCCCTGGATGGTTTCCAGATCCTCCATCGAGCGGACTTGCAACTGTTGCAGATCACCGGACAAATTGGGATCGAGCGCGCGCGCTGAAATGTGCCCTTTGAGGCCGGTGTGGCTGCCGTCCTCGGCACCGTGCAAGTGCTGGCTGGTCTTCAGGATATGGCAGACGCGGTACTCGCACTCATAGGTGCCACCGCCCAGCTCTGCGGTGACCAGCGACTTGGATACGGGGTAGTAGATCCAGGCGGCTACGGTGTGACCGCCGCGCACCAATCCCACCATGGAGCAGAAATTCTCGCTGCCATTGGCGAAGGCCCGCGTGCCATCCACCGGATCGATGACCCACAAAGGATCGTCGCTGCGGGTGATGTCCAGCTCAACATGCCCGCGCGATTTGGCTTCTTCGCCCAACACCTGCGAGCCCGGCAGCAAGTCCCGCAGCCGGGGTGTCAGCCAATCTTCGGTCTCGATATCGGCCACGGTCACCAAGTCCATCGGTCCCGACTTGGTGCTGACATGCTCGTCTTCCAACTGGCGCCAGCGCGGCATGATCAAGGTCTCGGAGGCCTCGATCATCAGCGACAGAACACGGTTGTGCAGGTCCATGCGGGCTTAGGCTCCCAGGGCCTCGGCCAGGGCCGCTTCGATGGCTGCCAGCGCCGCCGGAGCCGCCGCAGCGTCGGGGCCGCCAGCTTGTGCCATGTCCGGGCGTCCGCCGCCGCCTTTGCCGCGCATGGCAGCCGAAGCGGCCTTGACCAGATCAACGGCCGAGACCTTGGCGGTCAAGTCGTCACTGACGCCGACAACCACCGAGCCCTTGCCATCGCTCGTAGCGATCAGGGCCACAACGCCTGAGCCGATTTGACCCTTCAGCGCATCGGCCATGCCCTTCAGGTCTTTGGCCGGAACGCCGTCCAGCACCTTGCCGCTCAGCTTGACGCCAGCGATGTCCTTGACCTCTTGTGCCGCGCCGCCGGTAGCGAGCTGCTTGCGAACGTCGGCAAGTGCTTGCTCCAGCTTCTTGCGCTCTGCCAACAGGCCTTCGATGCGTCCAGGCAGGTCAGCGGGGGCGACCTTCAGCAAGGCCGAAGCATCGCTCAACAGGCCTTCGCGCTGGTTGAAATAGGCCAGAGCGGCATCGCCAGCCACGGCCTCGATACGCCGGATGCCGGCGGCCAAGCCTTCTTCGGACACCAGCTTGACCAGGCCAATATCGCCGGTCTGCTTGACATGCGTGCCGCCACACAGCTCCAGGGAGTAGGGCTTGGTTTCGCCCGCAGCGGGCTTACCCATGGCCACAACACGCACCTCGTCGCCGTACTTTTCGCCGAACAGGGCTTGAGCGCCCAGAGCGCGGGCCTCGTCGGGGGTCATGATGCGGGTGGTGACAGCCGAGTTCTCTTGCACCCGCGCATTGACGGCGCGCTCGATGTCGGCCAGTTCGCCAGCGGCAACGGGCTTGGTGTGCGAGAAGTCGAAGCGCAGGCGGTCACCGGCAACCAGTGATCCGCGCTGGGCGACGTGCTCGCCCAAAGAGCGGCGCAGGGCCTCGTGCAGCAGGTGGGTGGCCGAGTGGTGCTGCGCCAGTGCGCCGCGACGGCCGCCATCGACGCTCAGATCTACGCCATCGCCAACCGCCAGGCTGCCCACTGTGACCTCGACGCTGTGCAGCCAATGGGTGCCCAGCTTCTTGTTCGTGTCGCTGACCCGTGCTTGGCTGCCGTCGTCCTTGCGCATGCTGCCGGTGTCGCCTTGCTGGCCGCCAGATTCGGCATAGAAGGGGGTTTGGTTCAACAGAGCAAAGCCGCTGTCGCCTTGCTGCAAGCTCTGAACCTCTTGGCCGTCCTTGACCAGCGCCAGGATTTCGCCAGAGGCCTCGGTTTTGGCGTAGCCCAGGAACTCGGTGGCGGGCAGGCGGTCGGCCAGGTCGAACCACAGCTTTTCGGTGGCGGTGTCGCCCGAGCCCTTCCAAGCCGCGCGCGCGGCAGCCTTCTGCGCTTCCATGGCCGCGTTGAAGCCGTCGGTATCGACCGAGCGGTTTTCGCCGCGCAAGATGTCTTGGGTCAAATCCAGCGGGAAGCCGTAGGTGTCATAGAGCCGGAAGGCGGTCTCACCGGGCAGGGCTTGGCCGTCACCCAGCTTGCCGGTGGCCTCGTTCAGCAGCTTGAGGCCGCGATCCAGGGTCTGCTTGAAGCGGGCTTCTTCCAGCTTCAAGGTCTCGGTGATGTGGCTCTCGGCAGCCTTCAGCTCGCCGAAGTGGTCGCCCATCTGGGCCACCAGAGCCGGGACCAGCTTGTACATCATGGGCTCGGTGTTGCCCATCATGTGCGCATGGCGCATGCCGCGGCGCATGATGCGGCGCAGCACATAGCCACGGCCTTCGTTGGAGGGTAACACGCCGTCAGCAATCAAAAAGGCCGAGGAGCGCAGGTGGTCTGCGATCACACGGTGCGAGACGTTGTGCGGGCCGTCGGGCTCGTTACCGGTGGCGTTGGCGCTGGCCTCGATCAGGGCGCGCATCAGGTCGATGTCGTAGTTGTCGTGCTTGCCTTGCAGCACGGCAGCGATACGCTCCAGGCCCATGCCGGTGTCGATCGAGGGCTTGGGCAAGGAAGTCTGTCTGCCGTCCGCGAGCTTTTCGAACTGCATGAAGACCAGGTTCCAGATCTCAATGAAGCGGTCGCCGTCTTCCTCGGTTGAACCCGGAGGGCCGCCCCAGATCTTGTCGCCGTGGTCATAGAAGATTTCAGAGCAGGGGCCACAAGGGCCGGTATCACCCATGGACCAGAAGTTGTCTGAGGTGGGGATGCGGATGATGCGGTCATCCCCCAGGCCGGCGATCTTGCGCCACAGAGCAGCAGCCTCGTCGTCGGTGTGGTAGACGGTGACCAGCAGCTTGGAGGCGTCCAGGCCATAATCCTTGGTGATCAGGTTCCAGGCGTACTCGATGGCGTTTTCTTTGAAGTAGTCGCCGAAGGAGAAGTTGCCCAGCATCTCAAAGAAAGTGTGGTGGCGCGCGGTATGGCCGACGTTTTCCAGGTCGTTGTGCTTGCCGCCTGCACGCACGCACTTCTGGCTGGTGACGGCGCGGGAATAGTCGCGCTGCTCTTGGCCGGTGAAGATGTTCTTGAACTGCACCATGCCCGCGTTGGTGAACATGAGCGTTGGGTCGTTGTCGGGCACCAGCGGTGAGGAGGCCACGACCTGGTGGCCGTTGTTTTCAAAAGAGGACAGGAAGGTCGAACGAATTTGATTGGTGCTGGCCATACTGCTGTATTCTGCAAGGGTTGAGCCGAAGGGCAGGGGGCCAAGGGCGCGCGGTCTTGCTGCGCGAAGCCAGAGGCCCGAACGCGCTGGACTATAAGGATTTAGC
>CAZHYF010000089.1:0-10114 GCA_964536635.1 uncultured Rhodospirillaceae bacterium
CGCAAAGTCACCTGCGCCCTTGCATACAAGAGCTTGGGCTTTGCTTCTATATTTAGCGAAAGTCACCTGCGCCCTTGCATACAAGAGCTTGGGCTTTTCTTCAGGAATCCGGCGCCGCACGAAGGGCGCCCGCGTCCTCAGCCAGAAGCCGGTGTTTGGCCGAAGATCTCGGCCAACAGGGCCTCGAGTGTTGCGGCGTCCTGGGCGTCAAAGAAGTCCGGCTGATCGCTGTCGATGTCAAACACCGCGATCAGGCCCCCGCTGCGGTCCCAGACCGGTAGCACCAGCTCTGAGCGGGTCGAGCTGGCGCAAGCAATGTGGCCGGGAAAGGCCTCAACGTCGGGCACCAACTGGGGTGCCTGCTCGCGCGCTGCAGCGCCGCAAACTCCCCGCGCAAAGGGGATGGCCAGGCAGCCGTGACCGCCCTGATAGGGGCCAATTTTCAGCAACTCGGGCTCTACGACGCGGTAGAAGCCGACCCAATCAAAGCCCTTGACGCCCTGATAAAGCTCGCAGGCGATGGTGGCCATGCAGGCGATGGCGTCGCTCTCGCCTTCGCATTGCAGGCGCGCCGCGCGGCAGGCTTGCGCAAGCTGTTCGCGCTTATCCATAGATGGGGCTCACGCCGAACAGATAGGGGTGGGCCAGCAAGAAGACCACGTAGGCCACAAGCCCGGCAACCACTGTGGTGACCAGAGCGCGCTTGCTATAGACCGGGGCCGCACCGCTCGGACGCCAGAAGCGCGACAGCAATTGCAGGGCCGACAGCAGAGCAAAGGTGCCGAACAGCCAGGCCGAGCGGGTCTCTCCATTGGCCAGGTAGTGCAGCAGCCCCCAGAGCATCACGCCGGTGGTCATGGGGTGCGGGATAAAGCGGCGCAGCGGGGTCTTGGTGCCGTTGCTGGCCAAAAGGATGAAGACCAGGGGCATGACCGCCAAGGCCAAATGACGGGCCCAAACGGGCTGCTCGCGATAGCCCACCGCGGGTGCCTGGATAAAGCCCCAGATGACTAGCGCCAGACTGGCTAGCGACAGCAGGCTGAAGAGGCCGCGATAGGCCTTCGCCCCCAGCTTGGCTTGCAAAGCGGCACGCAAGGGCGGAACCGCAGGAATAAGGTGGACCAGGGAGAAAACCAGCAGGCCGATAAGCAAGAGTGTCATCAGGACGTCCTTTGGCGCAAACGAGGTGAAACAGCCCTAAGCTAAGGGATTTGGGGTCAAGCGTCGACCCTGCAGCGCGCCCTGCCAGTCGAGCCCAGCGCGCAAGCGCACCACTTGGCCGACAACAATGATGGCGGGGGGCTCAAGGCCTGCCTTGGCGACATCCGCGACGCAAGCAGCAAGGCTGGTCTCCAGTACCTGCATGCTGGGCAAGGTTGCGTTGCAGACCACGGCAACGGGCTCGTCCTCGGGGCGGCCAGCAAGGCGCAGTTGCTCGACGATCTCGGGCAAGTGCTTCATGCCCATATAGAAGACCAACACCGGGGCGCTTTTGACCAGGGCTTGCCAGTCGATCTCGCCCGGCAGGTCGCCCGCCATAGAGTGGCCGGTAATGAAGGTGACCGCCGTGTTGACTTGGCGGTGGGTCAGTGGGATTCCGGCATAAGCCAGCCCGCCCAGACCTGCAGAAATGCCCGGTATCACGCGGAAGGGGATGTTCTGTTCAACCAAAGCCAGGGCCTCTTCGCCGCCGCGGCCAAAGACGAAGGGATCGCCGCCCTTCAGGCGCAAAACCCGCTTGCCCGCTTGGGCCAGCTCTACCAGGCGCGCCGAGATATCGGCCTGCTGCGCGCTGGGTTTGCCGCCGCGCTTGCCTGCATATTCTCGAGTGGCCTGCGGGTTGACCAAGGCCAAGCAACGCTCATCGACCAGCGCGTCATAAACAAGGTGGTCACACGAACGCAGCGCGTGATAAGCATGCAAAGTCAACAGCCCCGGGTCACCAGGCCCGGCTCCGCACAGCCAGACCCAGCCTGGCTCAAATGCGGGCAGAGTATCAAGAATATCGCTCATGCCTTCGTCATAGGCGCAAGGCGGTTTAAGACAAAGAGGAAAAGCGGCGCGCTTATGTCAAAGCCCGACAGCAGTGCAGAGCCTGCCACCGCTCTGCGGCGCGGCTGGACCACCGGCGCTTGTGCAACGGCGGCGCTGAAGGCGGCTTTGACCGGCCTGTTGACCGGCCGCTGTCCCGATCCGGTCCAGATCCGCTTGCCCAAGGGCCAGGAGCCCGCTTTCGCGCTGGCGCTGGAAGAGCGCGATGAAGACAGCGTGACTTGCGGCATTATCAAGGATGCAGGCGACGATCCCGACGTGACCCACGGCGCGTTGATAAAAGTCACCGTGCGGGCGGGCGCGCCAGGGCAGGGGCTGATGCTGGAGGCCGGTGAGGGCGTTGGGGTGGTGACGCGTGCGGGCCTGCCGATCGCGGTCGGTCAAGCCTCGATTACGCCGGTGCCGCGCGCCATGATGGCCGCTGAGGTGGAGGCTCTGTGCCGCCAGTTCCACTGCGCGCCCGACTTCCTTGTTGAAATCGCTATCCCTGGCGGCCAGGCTATGGCGGAAAAGACGCTGAACCCCAGGCTGGGGATTGTCGGCGGCTTGTCCATCCTGGGCACCACTGGCATCGTTATTCCCTATTCGTGCAGCTCTTGGATCCATTCGATCCATCGCGGCATCGACGTGGCTAGAGCGGCGGGCTTAACCCACATTGCCGCCGCCACCGGCTCGACCTCTGAAGCGCGCATCCAGGCGCTCTATGATCTGCCCGAGCAAGCCTTGATCGACATGGGGGACTTTGCGGGCGGCACGCTGAAGTACTTGCGCGATCATCCGGTGCCGCGCCTGTCGCTGGCCGGAGGCATCGGCAAGTTTGCCAAGCTGGCGCAAGGATTTCTGGACCTGCACGCCCATCGCTCGCAACTGGACGTGGCCTGGATGGCCACGCTGTGCCGGGAGTTGGGCGCGCCCGAGTCGCTGCTTCAGCAGGTTGCGGGCAGCCAAACCGCAGCCCAAATCCTGCGGATTTGCCAACACTATGGCGGAAATATGGCGGATAATCTTAGCCAAGCGATCGCTGATCGGGCCCGTTTGCGGGCACAATCTGTGGTAGGCGCGCAAGTTTGTGTGGATATCCACCTGTTTGACCGTCAAGGGCACGCTTTAGCACAATCCTTTGCGTAACTCTTGCACATCTCCGCTTTAGGTCGTGATCAACAGGACGAGCCGCGCGGCCGACCACCGCTGGGCTCGCCAAAAGTTGCACACAAGAAACGCTGCAAGACTGACAAGAGGGGATCGCTCCATGAAGACCACTACGCCGAAAATTGCACTGCGCCTGGGCCGTTTGGCCGCTGCTTTGACCTTATTGGGTCTGGTGCTGTTCGCCTTGACGTCTGGTGTTTCGGGCTTGGAGCGCGTTTTGACCCAGCAAAATCAGACCTTTGCACCCAGCCCAGAGCCCATGCTGCGTTATCAGAGCATTTTGGTGCAACATCGCCATCAACTGAGCAGGGCCTCGCTGATCGACGGCCCGATCTAAATCGGCTTTCTAACCTAGACACAAATTTGTTAGACTTGCGCCCATGAGCAACATTTTGGTCTTGGGCGGAACTCCGGATGCCCGCAGCCTTGCTGCTGCGCTGGCGTCGCAAGGCCACAGCCTGCACTATTCGCTTGCGGGGGCCACGCAAGACCCGCTTGTGCCCGAACATGTCCAGGTGCGGCGCGGGGGCTTCGACGGTGTTGACGGTCTGGTCGGCTGGTGCTTGCTGCACGATATCCACGCCATAATCGACGCCACCCATCCCTTTGCTGCCCGCATGAGCCGCAACGCGGTCAAAGCGGCGCTGATGATGAACTTGCCCTGCTTGCGCCTGGAGCGGGAGACTTGGCACGCCCAAGCTGGGGACGCCTGGACGCTTTATGCGCGGCTGGATGACATGGTGCTGAGCTTGGCAGATATGCCAACGCGGCGCATCCTGCTGGCCATCGGACGCCAGGACGTATTCCGCTTCGTGCCCCTCAAGCAGCATCATTTTCTGGTCCGCTCCGTCGAGCCGCCACCGCGCTATCCGCCCGACAGCCAGGCTCTGTTGGCGCGCGGCCCCTTTGCGCTGGCCGATGAGGAGGCCTTGCTGCGCGATCAAGCTATTGATCTGATTATTGCGAAGAATTCGGGCGGTGCCTCGGGCTATGCAAAGCTGGCGGCCGCGCGCGCGCTGGGGCGCGAGGTCTGGCTGTTGGAGCCGCCGCAGCTCCCCCCGGTCAGCCTGGCCGCGAGCCCTGAGGAGGCCTTGGCCTGGGTGGCGCAGCTCTAGCGCTGACTTGGCAATATGCCGCCAGAATGTCGCAGGTGCGACGGCGACCGTCGGTCCGGGCTGGCCAGCGCTGCCCTGAGCTGCCAAGCTAGGCCCATGACTGAAGACCTGCGCCTTTTGACCCGCAAGCGCCGCCCACGTCGGCGCATGGTGGACACCAGCATTCCATCGCCTTGCATCCAAGTGTGCCAGGTGGAGAACGATATCTGCATTGGCTGCGGGCGCAGTGTGGACGATATCCGTGCTTGGATCATCATGACCGCTGCTGAGAAGACCAAGAGCTTGCAGGAAGCCGAAAAGTGGCTGGCCAAGCAGCGCGGTCAGGACGGCGAGGCGCTGAAAGAGGTTGCCTAATATGGCAGCGAAGACCTTGGTCCTGGGCGGCATCCGCTCGGGCAAGTCTGGCTTTGCCGAGGGCCTGATGCAGGCCTATCAACCGCCCTATCTTTATCTTGCGACCGCTCAGGTCCACGATGACGGCATGCGTCAGCGCGTGGCGCTGCATCAAGCACGGCGCGGGGCCGACTGGCGGCTGCTGGAGGCGCCCATGGCGCTGCCCGAGGCGCTGCGCCAAGCCCGCCAGCCGGTCTTGCTGGACTGTCTTTCTATGTGGGTGAGCAACCTTCTGTTGGCCGACCAAGCGCTGGAGCCCGCTTTTGATGCCTTGGAGGGCGCCTTGCGCGCCTGCGATCAGCCGCTGGTCTGCGTGAGCAACGAGGTGGGGCTGGGCGGCATTTCGGCCAACGGCTTGCAGCGCCGCTTTGCCGACAGCCTGGGCTTGCTCAATCAGCGCGTTGCTGGCATGTCAGATCGCGTAGTTTTCATCGCGGCGGGCTTGCCGCTGACGCTAAAGGGGTAGGGGTTATGGCGCGCATTCCAGCGACAGTTATCACGGGATTTTTGGGCGCGGGCAAGACCAGCCTCATTCGCCACTTGCTGACCCATGCCGAAGGCAAGCGCATCGCACTGTTGATCAACGAGTTTGGCGATGTCGGCGTGGACGGCGAGATCCTCAAGGCTTGCGGTGCGCCCTCCTGCAGCCAGGATGATATCATCGAGCTGGCCAACGGTTGTATCTGTTGCACCGTGGCCGACGATTTCCTGCCTGCGATCGAGGCGCTGTTGGCGCGCGAACACAAGCCCGACCATATCATCGTCGAAACCTCAGGCCTGGCGCTGCCCAAGCCGCTGGTCAAGGCCTTCGCTTGGCCCGACGTCAAGGCGGCGGTGACGGTCGATGGGGTGGTGACGGTGCTGGATGCCTCGGCGCTGGCGGCGGGGCGGATTGCTGACGATCTGGCCGCGCTGGAAGCCCAGCGGGCCGCCGACGAGACCTTGGACCACGAAAGCCCGATCGAGGAGCTGTTCGAGGAGCAACTCGGTTGCGCCGATCTGGTCATTTTGAACAAGATGGATCTGGTGACCGACCAGGCCGACGCTCTGTTGGCGCAGCTTCGCCCCATGATCCGCGCCGGGGCTCAGATCCTGCAAGCCAAGGGCGCTGCGGTCGATCCGGCAGTGGTCTTGGGGCTGGAAGCCGCCGCCGAGGACGACTTGGAGTCGCGCCCCTCGCACCACGACGACGGCCATGAGCACGATCACGAAGATTTCGAGACCTTCATCGTCGAGCTGGGCCCACTGGCTTCGCAGGCTGCTCTGGAGCCTCTGCGCGCAGCGATTGCCGATCTGGTGGCCGCCCATCCCATCTATCGCATCAAGGGCTTTGCTGAGGTGTTGGGCAAGCCCATGCGCTTGACGCTGCAAGGCGTGGGGCCGCGGCTTGAGAGCTATTTTGACCGCCCCTGGCAGGCCGATGAGACCCGAGCAACCCGCCTGGTGGTGATCGGCGCGCACGGCTTGGACCAGGCTGCGATTGCCCAGTGCCTGCAAGCAGCGGTCTTGGCCGAGGCAGCGGAATAAGTGGCGTGAAGTGAGAGACTGGTTCGAAAGGGCCAGTCGCCCCTAAGTGGCTCACGCGGTATCAAACGCAGTTGGTTGGCAGGTCTGGTGCCCACCCCCTGAGGAGGGTGGTGCCGGCTGCAGGAGTCGAACCCGCGACCTGATGATTACAAATCAACTGCTCTACCAGCTGAGCTAAGCCGGCACAAGCGAGGTCGTTTGCTAACCAATGCCGGGACAAAAGGCAAGAGGCTTTTGCACCAGGCGGCTTGCTTTTTTGCCTCCAGTTGGCCCATAAGCCTCCCATGACTTTCGCGGGCTGGTTTTGCGCTCTCTTGCGCCCTTCTATTCCCCGCCACCTCGACACCTTCCGCAAGTGAGCCGGAGACCATGAGCAAGCCTTCGCGCCCCAGACCTGCCAAGGACCGCCCTGCCAAGGATCGTCCTACTAGGGACTGGCCGACCGAGACCGCTGGGCCCCGTCGTCGGCCGTCCAAGGGGGAGGCGGCCCCCGCGCGCGCACCGCTGGCGGCGAGCCAAGCGCCTGCCGCGCCGACAGCGCTGCCCCAAGAGCGCTTATTACAAGTGGCGGTAATCCTGGGCGGACACGGCATCAAGGGCCAAGCGCGGCTCAAGGTCTTTATTGAAGACCCGCTGGCGCTGGGTGATCTGAGCCCGATCTTGGATGCTAACGGCAAGACTTGGCGTCTGAAGCCGCAAACCTTTGCCAAGGGCGTGCTGATCGCCCAGCTTGGCGATCTGCGCTTCAGGGATCAGGTCGAGGCGCTCAAGGGCCTCAAACTGTTCGTGCCCGCCTCGGCGCTGCCCGCGACAGACGAAGATGAATTTTATCCCCATGAGCTGGAAGGCCTGCGCGCGCTGCGCCCTGATGGCTCGCTGTTCGGCGAGGTGCTGAGCCTGCGCGACTACGGCGCGGGCGACCTGTTGAATGTCCGCTTGGCCGAGACCGGCAAGCAGGAGCTGTTCGCCTTCACCAAGGTCGTGGTGCCAGAGGTCAAAGTGGCCGAAGGCTACCTGGTGATCGACGCACCGGGCGTGGTCATCTCCCAAGACGAGGAGGGCGTCCATTGATGGCCGGTGACGCGCTCACTGAGACGGCCGCGAGCGATGCAACGCCCTGGCGCGCCACGGTCATCACCCTGTTTCCCGAGATGTTTCCAGGGCCGCTGGGCCAGGCGCTGGCGGGCAAAGCGCTGGACGCGAATCGGTGGCAGCTTGATGCGGTAAACCTGCGCGATTTTGCCACCAACAAGCACAATCGGGTCGATGATGTGCCCTATGGCGGCGGCGCAGGCATGGTGATTATGCCCGATGTGGTGCATGCAGCCATCGAAAGCCTGGCAGATGCGCCCGGTGAGCTGATTTATCTCTCTCCGCGTGGCAAAGTGCTTGATCAGGCGCTTGTGCGCTCCTATACCTCTGCGCCTGGCGTGAAACTGCTTTGCGGCCGGTATGAAGGCGTGGACCAAAGGGTGCTCGATCACCACAAGGTCACCGAAGTCTCGGTCGGCGATTATGTCCTGTCTGGCGGTGAGCTGGCGGCCATGATCTTATTGGATGCTTGTGTGCGTCTCCTGCCTTCGGTCATGGGGAATGTGGACAGCGGCCAAGACGAAAGCTTTGAGAGCGGCTTACTGGAATATCCGCACTATACCCGGCCCGCTGAGTGGCAGGGTCGGGCGGTGCCTCCTGTGCTGCTGTCAGGCCATCATGCTCAGATCGACGCCTGGCGCACAAACCAGGCCGAAACAATAACACAGGAGCGACGACCCGATCTTTGGGCGCGCTACCAGCGACTAGGAATGAAGCCATGAACTTGCTGCAACAGCTTGAGCAAGAAGAACTGACCCGTGTGTCAGAAGGTAAGAATATCCCGGACTTTGCGCCCGGCGATACCGTTAAAATCAACGTGAAGGTTGTCGAAGGCACCCGCGAGCGTATCCAGGCCTACGAAGGTGTGTGTATTGCGCGTAAGAACCGCGGCCTGAACTCTTCTTTCACCGTTCGTAAGTTGTCTTACGGCGAAGGCGTTGAGCGTGTGTTCCCGCTGTACAGCCCCCGCGTAGACAGCATCGAAGTTCTGCGTCGTGGCCGTGTGCGTCGCGCCAAGCTGTACTACCTGCGTGGTCGCCGTGGTAAGTCTGCGCGTATTAAAGAGAAGACAACCGGCTGGGCAGCTAAGCTGACCGCTGCCGAGCGTCAGGCTCGCGCCGACGCGAAGTAAGACGCGTTTCTTGCGCCTGGTGGCTGGGCTTTGCTTGGCTTTCTGGGCGTAACAACTCGATTTTGCGCAACCCGACAGCCTAGGGCGCTCTGCGTCTGGCGGCTTGTCGGGTTCGTTGCTTTCCACTAAAACCTGGGTTGGTGGCTGCCTTTCAGTGCCCAACCTGTGATGCTTTCTACGCCGCTCCATCAGCGGCTTTGCCTGTTCGAGGTCTACATTGCCCTTCGGTTTTACCCGCGCCGAGCTTCATCCCGGCCTTGCCCCCCGCCGCGTTGGCCTGTTGGGCGGCTCATTTAATCCACCGCACGCGGGCCATCTGCACATCTCGCGCGAGGCCATCAAGCGCTTTGGCTTGGATCAGGTCTGGTGGTTGGTGAGCCCACAAAATCCCATGAAGCCCAGCGATGTGACGCGCCCCTTCGAGGAGCGCTTTGAGGAATGCTTGGTGCTGACCGAAAATGACCGTCGCATCGTGGTCAGCGATTTCGAGGATCTGTTGGATCTGCAGATGTCAGCCGACACCATGCAAGCGCTGCGCGCCTCCTTCCCTGAGACCGATTTTGTCTGGATCATGGGCAGCGATGTCTTGGCCGAATTGCACCTTTGGGAGTTGGCAGAAGATTTTGTGGCACAAGTGCCCTTGGCGGTCTTTCCGCGGCCGGGCTCGGTCATCGCGGGGCTCAACAGCGTCATGGCCCGAAAGCTGGCCCACGCCCGCTATGAGGGACCGGCGCAGAGCTTTATGGATTTCGAAGCTCCGGCCTGGACCTTGGTACCAGCGGCGATGAAGGATCTGTCCTCCACCCAGTTGCGTGCCGAACGCCTGGAAGCCGAGCAACGCGCTTTTGATGCCTTGCCGCGCCAACGCGGCGGTGTTGTCGTTGGCGGTCAAGCGCCCAAGTCCGAGGAGCGGGTCAAGATCAAGTCCGCTGAGGACATGCGCGATTTGGTGTTGTCGATTTTGGAAGACAACAAGGCTGAAGACATCAATCTGGTTGACCTGGCGGGCAAGTCCTCGCTCGCTGACTATATGATTATCGCCTCAGGTCGCGCTGCACCGCACGTCAAGGCTATGTCTGATCATGTGCAGCGCGCTATCAAGAAAGGCGGTCGCAAGACCCCGAACGTAGCCGGACAAGGCAATGGCGACTGGATCTTGCTCGATCTGGGCGATGTGGTGGTGCACTTGTTCCGTCCCGAAGTGCGCGACTTCTATCAGCTCGACGAACTGTGGCGCCCCGAGCTGTTGGACCAGGCTTAGCAAGCGCTGGCACCACCAGCCGGCCAGAAAACACCAATGACAACTTGAAGGGGGGCTGTCGGCCCCCATTTGATGTTTTGGCAGGGCGCGGCTTGGGCGCCAGAGGATGTTCGATCCTATAGTGTGAAGCCAAAAGTTGAAAAACTTCGTGGTGACAGTACTTTACTCCCAAGGCCGCATAGTGCGTGGGCGGCAATCCGGGGGCAAGTGGCTGCGAAAAGGCGGATTTAGCCGCAGATTGTTGCCGGATTGCAACGGTTGAAAGAAAAAGATCATACACCGTTTCGGTTCGGCGCGCATTTCTGATCGGCTTCCGCCATCTTCATGACAATAAGGGCCACAAACCGGCCCAAAATTGCCTTGGGCTTTGCTCACTGGCTGTCTGGAGATTTA
>CAZHYF010000090.1:0-7735 GCA_964536635.1 uncultured Rhodospirillaceae bacterium
GCGCGCTCTTCAGGCCAAGGGCCCGGGATTTGCGCTAGACCCGGCAGTTATCCAAGTAGTGCCGGCACAGAACAGCAATCACATCGCGCACCACATCGTTCTTGAGCGAATAGAGCATAAATTGCTGTGAACGGCGTGCAACAACCAGATCGTCGGCGCGCAAACGCGTCAGGTGCTGAGACACCAGGCTCTGTCGCAGATCAAGCTGCTCTTGTATCTCGCCAACCGAGGCTTCGCCGCCAGACAGAATACACAAGATCAACAAACGGTGGGGATTGCCCAGTGCACGCATGATGGCCGACGCCTCTTCTGCACGGTCCGCCATCAAAGCCATGTCCACGCTGGCTTTGCCGACCGGCAAGGGCTCTCGTTCGTAGGGCAGGGCTTCGGTCATCTTGGGGGCGGCGCCTTTTTTCGGTGCGAAATCACTATCGTTGCTGTCATCAAGTGGCATGCGTGCGGTCTTCTTTGCAGTCTAGGCGGTCCGCTTGGATATGTTGAGGGAAAAATGGTACCGCATCCCTGTTTGTGGGAAACCCGCCAGATCCTGCTGTGCAAGATCGATCAGGCTATGCGGCCTAAACCCTCAGATCCGACGCGACTGCCATCGGGTAGCTTCGATCTTCATTATATCGTGATTTTCGAATATATCTAGTGCCAGCGTGATGGGCGAAAAAATGTGTCGATTTGCTCGCGAGGTTTTGGCGCGGCCTTTCGCTTTTGGGGGTGGTTTTGCCCCATCCATACCACGATCCGCAATAGATCGGGAAATTGCGCATATTCGTATAATAGAATATTGATATCCGTGAACCACTTTGCTAGCTTGGTGTGCATAGACATTCGAATATAGCGTTAAGTGGAAGATATCGAAGATGACAAACGCTCTTAACCGCCGGGGTTTCCTGGCTGCTGGCGCCGCATCGGCTGGGGCAGTTGCTGCTGGCACGCTGACAGCGGGCGCTGCCAAGGCCGCCAATCCTTTTGAGATGAAGGAGTGGAACCAGTTCCTGGGCGCGGGGGTCGATGACGAGCCCTATGGCACACCATCAGAGTACGAGGCGCATGTAGTGCGCCGCAATGTGCCTTGGTTGACAGCCGACAGCGTGTCTTCGATCAACTTTACGCCGCTTGCTGACCTGGAAGGCTTTATCACCCCCAATGGTCTGCACTTCGAGCGTCACCACGGTGGCCGTGCGATCGTCGATCCGGCCGAGCATCGCTTGATGATCCACGGTCTGGTGGACAAGCCCTTGGTCTTTAGCCTGGAAGACCTGAAGCGCATGCCCAGCATCTCGCGCTTCTATTTCATCGAGTGCGCGGCCAACGGCGGCATGGAGTGGCGCGGTGCGCAGCTCAACGGCTGCCAATTCACCCACGGCATGGTGTCTTGCTGCCAGTATACCGGTGTCAAGCTCTCGACCTTGATGGAGATGGTTGGTGTTAAGCCGAACGGCAAGTGGGTGCTGGCTGAGGGCGCAGACGCGGCGGGTATGAACCGCTCAATCCCCATGGAAAAGATCATGGACGATTGCATGATCGCTTGGGCGCAGAACGGCGAAGCGCTGCGTCCGGGGCAAGGCTATCCCATGCGTCTCGTGGTGCCGGGATTTGAGGGCAACATGTGGGTCAAGTGGATCCGTCGCCTAGAAATCGGCGACATGCCTTGGTTCGCACGCGAAGAGACTTCCAAGTACACCGACCTGTTGGCAGACGGCAGAGCGCGCATGTTCACTTGGGTGCAAGACTGTAACTCAGTGATCACCCGCCCGTCGCCGGAAAAGCCTTGGCTGGATCGCAAGGGCTTCCACATGATTTCGGGTCTGGCTTGGTCTGGGCGCGGCGCGGTCAAGGGCGTTGATATCTCTTTGGATGGCGGCAACAACTGGATCCCAGCCGATCTGGAAGGCCCCGTGATGCCCAAGTGTTTGACCCGCTTCAACCTGCCCTTCGAGTGGCAAGGCCAAGAGATGCTGATCCAGTCGCGCGCCTATGATGACACGGGCTATGTGCAGCCAACCTTCTCGCAGAACCGTGCGGTGCGGGGTGTCAACTCGATCTATCACAACAACTCGATCCACACCTGGCACATCAAGCCAGATGGTAAAGTCGAAAACGTACAGCTGGTGTAAGACGATGAAATCACAGATGATTTTTGTAATGACCGCCTTAGCGGGGCTTGGACTTGCGAGCGCCAGCTTGGCCCAAGACTACCAGCGTCCCAGCGTTTCTGGGCTCGGCGCAGTGGCTTCAGATGCGCAGATCGCCGCTTGGGATATTGACGTGCGCCCCGATGGTTTGGGCCTGCCGGTTGGCAAGGGCACGGCCGAAGAAGGCGAGGCCATCTTTGGTGATCGCTGCGCCCAGTGCCACGGTGACTTCGGCGAGGGGGTCGATCGCTGGCCGGTCCTGACCGGTGGCCAGGACACCCTGGCCGAAGCGCGTCCTGAGAAGACCATTGGTTCCTATTGGCCCTACAGCTCGACGCTGTTCGACTACATCTACCGCGCCATGCCCTACGGTGAGGCCAAGAGTCTGACGCCCGATGAGGTCTATGCGATCTCGGCCTACCTGCTGGCTGAAAACGAGATCGTCGAGCGCGACGAGGAGCTGAACCAAGACAACTTCGCGCAAATCAAAATGCCGAACCAGGCCAACTTCTTCGCCGATGATCGCGCGGTGAGTGAGGTCTACACTGATCGCTGCATGAGCGGCTGTAAGGCCGAGGCCGTGTCAATCGTGTCGGCAGCGCCCGAGCTCGATGTGACCCCGGAAGAGAACCTGGACTAGTCCCAGAGGCAGGTTCTGGGCTTGGGGGAGGGCTGCGTCGGCCTGAGGTGGTCGGCGCCAGCCCAACAAGCGGAGAGCGGCCGCAGGCCACCACATGAGCAGCGGCTGACAGGCAAACGAAGAGAGCAAGCAAGGATGCACGCAGGGATCTGCGGCAAGGGAAGACGCTCGCCTGGATGTAGCGGGTAATCGAAAGCCAGATCCGCTTGACCGATCGCGGTCAAACAAGCGGGCTCTGGGAGTGCTGGAGCAACCAGCCGAGGCGCAGGACCAACGCAGCTGGGTTTAGTTGACGCGGTGCCTGGGCCGCCAAATCAGAACGATCGCGCGTGTCTGTCAGATAGACATATCTGGAATTCGCGCCGGGCATCACGAACTCGAAAGGACATACGAGTGACCAGCATGTTGAACCAACGCCCACGCCAGCGCGTGTCTGATCAAACCGTGCAGTTGATTTTGGCTGAGTACCAAAAAGGGGTCAGCGTTCCTGAACTGCTGCACCGCTTTCAGATCACCGACCGCTCATTCTACCGTTGGAAGAAGAAGTATGGTGTTGCCAATGTGGAGCGCAGTAAGGTTGCACGCGCCTAGCGTAACCCCCACGCTCTTGGAAAAAGGGGTGGCGGTGGCGCTGCGTTGAAACGGTGAGATCGCGCTTGCGAAGAGCAGGCAAGCGATCGCAACATAGGCTGCAAGCGGGTTGGCGCATGCGCTATAGCGCATTTGGGGGCGCATCGGGCCTTAGGCCTGGCTCTCGTTCAGGCTGCGCAGCAAACGCACAAAGGTCTCGTCGCTCTCGATCGCCGCCTTTGCGGCTTGGCGAAGCGCCTTCAGGTGGACGAGGCGCACATCATCGGGCCCGCGCATATCGCACTTGAGGTCCAACATGGGGTTGATGCGCAAGAAGTTGTCCGGCCCCAAGATCTCGCGTAGCTGATAGTCAACGGTGTCTTGCATGCCGTCCAAAGCAATGTTCAGCATTTGCTTTTGCCATTGCTCAGTATCCCAGCCGCGCGTTTGCAGCAAATTGAAGTGCTGGCGTGATTGTCCGCTGCCCAGCGAAACCACCTGATAGTGACTGGCATCCAGGTGCAGCTTGTGCGATGCCACCAGCGCGCTGAGGCCGGGGTTGGCAGCAAATAGACTGGCATCAATCACGGTCATACGGCGCCCAGACTGACTGCCGATAACCTTGGGATCGAAGAGGCCCGGCTTGGCTAGACAGGCAGAAATCAGATCACGAATGCGCACGTTGCGGTCTTGATAGGTCTCTCCGCGGCCCTGCAATTGCTGGCCTTGGGCCTTCCAGCTTTTAAAGAAGACCGGGCGACGCTGCTCCAGATCATAGACCGGTAGCATGAGGTTGGTCTTGGCCTCGGACAAGGTGGTGTCCATGTAGTGGTGTTGGGCCCAGACCCGCAGGCTCTTGTTGGAATAGTGAGGCTTGACGCCGCGCAGATGGGCCGCGAATTTGCGCAGCCAGGTTCGGCGGTACAAAGAGCGCTTGGGCTGTTCAAAAATGGTTTGCAACTTGGCGGCAGGCAAGGGATTGCCCGAGCGCGCGGGCATGGCCAAACCAATCGCCAAAAGGGCGCCGGTGCCGCTGCCGGTAATCAAGTCGAACTGCTGCCAGATTTGCTTGCCGGTGCGCGCTTCTATCTCGGTCAACAAGAGGGCGGGCAACAGGCCTCGTACGCCGCCAGCATCAATGCTCAAGATGCGCATGGTGTTGGGCATGGCTGGTTGAGATCCTCGTGATCGCGGGTGGCAGGGCAGGGCAGAAACTAGCTTGCATTTCCGACCTTGCCTAGAGGGATGCGGCGGTCATGCGCGGTTACGCGGGCGCGGCCTTGGCCCACGCTCATGGTCCATGCCCATGGCTTACGCAAGGGCCAGGGGCTACCAACGAGCCTAGCGGTCAAATTTCCCGGACTTGGGGAAACCGTTGGGGGCCATGCGCCCAGCCGCCCCGCGTTTGCCGATCCAAGCGATCAGATCCTTTTCAGTGCGGGTCTTGTCGGTCCCCCAGGGCCAGGTCAAGCCCTCGTCCAGATTGAAGGTTTTGGCATCGGTCATGCCGCCGTCTTTGTACTTTTGCAGCATGACGCCTTTACCGCGCGCCATAATCGGCAGCTCGGAAGCGGGGAAAATCAACAGCTTGCGGTTTTCGCCCACCACGGCCACTTGATCGCCCTCCACCAAGCGGCAGACGCTGAGCTTTGCGGGCTCGCTGGGGTTCATGACCTGCTTGCCGCCGCGGGTTCCTGCCACCAGCTCGGCCTGTGGGGCGATGAAGCCGCGCCCGTCGTCTGAAGCCAGCAAAAGCTGCTTGCCGTCTTCGACCACCATCAGCGCGATAATGGCCGCCTTGGAGGCCATGTCGAGCGCCAGCGACAAGGGCTCGCCGAAGCCGCGTCCGCCGGGCAACTTGTCCGCCGACAGCGTATAGACGCGGCCATCCGCCGCGATCACCAACAGCTTGTCGGTGGTCTGGCAGGGCAGCACGAAGGCTTGCGAGTCGCCCTCCTTGTACTTGATGCTGTCGGGAGCAACGCCGTGGCCACGCATGGCGCGGATCCAGCCGCGTTCGGACAAAATCACCGTAATCGGCTCTTTCTCCACCAAGGCACTTTCGTCGAATTCGGCCTCATCGGGGGCGGCTTGGATCAGCGTACGGCGGCCTTGGCCTTTGCCCTCGCCGAAGGTTTTGCGGACGTCTTTCAGTTCGCTGGTGATGTGCTGCCATTGCAGGCGCTCGTCGGCCATCAGCGCGTCAAGCTGGGCCTTTTCGGCGGTCAGTTCGTCCTGCTCGCGGCGAATTTCGACTTCTTCCAGCTTGTTCAAGGCTCGCAAGCGCAGGTTCAAGATTGCCTCGGCCTGCACGTCGGTCAGATCAAAGCGCTTGATCAGCTCTTGCTTGGGGTGATCCTCGAAGCGCACGATGCGGATGACCTCATCGACGTTGAGGTAGGCCACCATCAGGCCGCCCAAGATCTCCAAACGGCGCTCGATCTGGCCCAGGCGATTGCGGGTGCGGCGCTGCAGAACCACTTGGCGATGATCCAAGAAGGCGCGCAGGATCTCCTTAAGCGACATGACGCGCGGGATATTGTTGGCATCCAGCACGTTCATGTTGAGCGAAACCCGGGTCTCCAGGTCGGTGAATTTGAACAAGCTGGCCATCAGCATGTCGGGATCGACGTTGCGCGAGCGCGGTTCGATCACGATGCGGATGTCTTCGGCGCTCTCGTCGCTGACATCGCCGATAAGCTGGGTCTTCTTGGACAAGATCAGCTCGGCGATCTTTTCGATCAGCTTGGATTTTTGCACCTGGTAGGGCACTTGCGTGACCACGATCTGGTAGGAGCCGCCCTTGAGGCGCTCGATCTCCCACTTGGCGCGCAAACGCAGCGAGCCTCGGCCCGTCTCGTAGGCGTTGATGATGGTCTGCTTGTCTTCGACCAGGCTGCCGCCGGTGGGAAAATCTGGGCCGTGGACGTGCTCTACCAGATCAGCGACGCTGCACTCGGGGTGCTTGATGATGTGCAGTGCAGCATTGCAGAGCTCGCCTACATGGTGCGGCGGGATCGAGGTTGCCATGCCGACCGCGATGCCCTGCGCGCCGTTGGCCAAAAGGTGCGGGAAGTTGGCGGGCATGACGATGGGCTCGGAGTCCTCGCCATCGTAGGTGTCACGGAAATCCACCGCGTCCTCGTCCAGGCCCTGCATGAGGTATTCGGCCACCAGCGTCAGGCGGCTTTCGGTGTATCGCATGGCGGCCGCGTTATCGCCGTCCACGTTGCCGAAGTTGCCCTGGCCGTCGATCAGCGGGTAGCGCTGGGCAAAATCCTGCGCCAAACGCACCAGCGCGTCATAAACCGCGGTGTCGCCGTGGGGGTGATATTTACCGATGACATCGCCCACCACCCGCGCGCACTTCTTATAGCCCGCGTTGGGATTGAGCCGCAGCAAGCGCATGGCGTAGATCAAGCGGCGCTGCACGGGCTTCAGGCCATCGCGCACGTCAGGCAGCGAACGCGCCATGATGGTTGACAGCGCGTAGGACAGGTAGCGTTCGGACAGAGCCTCAGCAAAGGATACCGGGCTGGGTCGATTGCTCTGGGTGTCCGAAGAGGTGTCGGTTGGGCTGCTCGCCATAGGGGCTCCGGGGCTGGTGCACGGCAGGGGCTGCGGCGCAAATCAGGTTGGACAGCCTATGTGCCTCGCCAGGCCTGCGAGCAAAAGAGGTCTCGCGCTTAGGTTAAGCGCGGCGCTTGGATGTGGATAGTGCAGTCAGATGATTGAGCGGTCGCGGGCGATCATGGCCGCGTGGGTGCGGTTGCGCGCATTCAGCTTTTTGCTCAGCGTTTTGACGTGCAGCTTGATGGTCACTTCCTGCAAGCCCATGTCGATGGCAATCTCTTTGTTCGACTTGCCTTCGCAGAGCCCGCGCAGGACCTGAAGCTCGCGGCGGCTGAGCAACTCTTGCCCCTGCTCTTCCTCATCGCGCGAGCGCAGGTAGTCCAGCGGCAAATAGGTCTCGCCCGCCACCATGAAGCGCAGCGCGGTGATCATGGACTTGGGCGGTAGCGTCTTGGGCACGAAGCCAGCCGCCCCCATGGCGATGGCTTTATCCACCGTTTCGCGGGCGATCGAGCCCGACAGCAGCGCGATTGGTGTATTGGGCGCTACCTTCATGGCACCTTGCAGGCCCGTCAGACCATCCATACCGGGCATGGCATAGTCCAAGACGATCAAATCGAAGCCACCTTGTTCAACAATGGCGGCGAGGGCAGCCTGAAGGGTATCGACGCACACAACTTCGAACCCGCCTTCTGACTGTAAGAACAGGGCCAGGGTGTCACGGACCAAAGAGTGGTCATCAGCTAACAGGATTTTCATGCTTGAGTTCGCGCTTCCAGCGTAAAATTTTGAGTTACTTACCGCC
>CAZHYF010000090.1:7835-10009 GCA_964536635.1 uncultured Rhodospirillaceae bacterium
GTGCTAAGACGCACCAGGTTACCACTTGGTTGTTGCTGAGAGGTGTTTGGGCGCTGCGTGGCCCATTCTCAACGAAATCGGCACCTTCTGGTGGCTATCCAGCCTAGAAGGAGCCGCAAAGAGCGAGCAAATGAATGGTTTATTGTTCTCTGTCTCAGTTTCAAGTCGGTTAAAGAATTTTCTATGACACGCCTTTCCAAGCCGCTCGTTTTTTTGGCGCTGGTCACCTTGGTCAGTTTTGGTCCTCTGGTCTTTTTGATCAAGGCTGTTGGCGATGAGCTGAAGTCGCTGGAGACAGCCAATACCGACAACGCCCAATGGACCATCTCCCAAGTTAACGTGGATCTGGCGGCGCTTCAGGTGGCGGTGGCCAACGCCAGCGTGTCTCCCAAGACCAGCATGCTGAACGTCAAGTTGCGCTTCGACATCTACTACAGCCGCGTGCAGACCCTGGCCAGCGGCAACTACAGCAACGCCGAGCTGACCGAGCGCCAGGGCGCCGAGGCCTTGACGCAAATGCAAGACTTTCTCAACGAGACGGTGCCCTTGATTGATGGGCCCGAGGCCTCCTTGCGCAGTGCTTTGCCCGAGCTGCAAATCGCCCTCAACGATCAGCGCCGCATTGCGCGTGATTTTTCGCTCAAGGCCCTGGAGGTCTTCGCCGCCCAGTCCGATACACGCCGCCGCGAGTTTGTCGGCCTGTTGGTCACCTTGGCAGCGGTGATTGCGGTGATGGTTTTGGCGCTCTGTAGCGCTTTGGTTGTCTTGTGGCACCTGAACCGCTTGACCCGCCGCAACGCAGATATCGTCCAAGCCAGCGGCAAGCGCATGCTGGCGACCATCGCAGCCTCGTTGGATGCCATCTTGGTATCGGACCAGCGCGGGGTGATCATCGAATACAACGGCGCAGCGGAAAAGGTCTTCGGCTACAGTCGTGAGGAGGCCTTGGGGCGCGAATTGGCCGAGTTGATCGAGCCTCTTAGCCCCAAATCTGAGCAAAAAGGGAGCCTGCATGACTACCTGATTGACAGCGATCCAGACGACGACGGGGTTGGCCGCATTCAGCAGCAAGCCCGTCGCAAATCCGGCGCGCTGTTCCCCATGGAAATGTCGATTGCTGAGACCGATCAGTCGGGCGAGATCATGTACGTTGCCTATATTCGCGACATTTCCGAGCAAATGGAGGCGCAAGACGCGCTGCGCCGGGCGCGCGATGATGCGCTGGCAGGCGAGAAGGCCCAATCTGAATTTATGGCTCTGATGAGCCACGAAATGCGCAACCCCCTCAACGGCCTGATTGGCGCCTTGGACCTGCTGGAGCGCACGCCCCTTAACGACAAGCAGTCGTCCTATCTGGCGATTATGCAAAAGTCCTCACGGCTGCTGCTCACCCATCTGAACGATGTGCTGGACATTTCCAAGTTCAACGCAGGCATCGTCGAGCTTGACCTCTACCCTGTCGATTTGGACGAGCTGCTCCACGAGCTGGTTGAAGACAACCAGCCCATGGCTCAGGCGCGTGGCAACCAGCTGGAGCTGGTGTCGCCCGAGAGCGATGTCGGGTTGGTACAGGCGGATTCTGTTCGCCTGACCCAGGTCTTGTTGAATTTGGTCTCGAACGCCATCAAGTTCACCCGCAACGGCCAGGTCTCGGTCGAATACGAGTTGATCAACGAAACCTTCAAAACCCGCACCGTCGAAATTCGTATCGCCGACACAGGGGTTGGTATCAGCGATACCGATTTGGAGCGGATCTTTGACGATTTTGTTACCTTGAACGCGGCCTATGCCCGCGATGTCGGCGGGACGGGGCTGGGGCTGGCCATCGTGAAGCGCATTGTGCGGGCTATGGACGGCGAGGTGGGCGCAGAGTCGGTTGAAAATGAGGGCAGTATCTTTTGGGTGCGCATTCCCTTCCGTCGGGTCAGCGGTGTCCGCACCCGGCGCAGCGTTCAAAATCAGCAGGAACAAGAAGCCAGCCCGCGCGCGCTGGTGTCGAGCTTGGACCTCACTGGCAAACGCGCTTTGGCGGTCGATGATTCGATCCTCAATTGTCAGATCACCAGCGACATGCTGGAAAGCGTCGGCCTTGAGGTGGATTTGGCCCACACCGGTCAGGAGGCGATCGAGGCTTGCCAGAAGCGCGCCTATGACGTGATCTTCATGGACATCTC
>CAZHYF010000091.1:0-9978 GCA_964536635.1 uncultured Rhodospirillaceae bacterium
AGCGTCGGGCGTTGGTCTTGCAACAGCCCTTCCGCTCTAGCTGACTGGTTTTTAAACCAAGTCCTTGCTCTAGCCCAGGCCCAGCAGATCCAGCAGCCGGGCGTAGTCGTCGAAGGCCCAGCGGTGCGCCAGCGCGCTGACCGGCTGGCTGCGGTAACCGCGGGTAAAGAGCGCAAAATCAATGCCCGCCCTCTGGGCTGTCTCGGCATCAAAACTGCTATCGCCGACATAGATGCGTGGGCCTGTTGCGCCCATGTGCTGCAAGGCCTCAAAGGCCGCCAGCAAGGGCTGGGGATCGGGCTTGCGGGTCGCCAAACTGTCACCTGCAATCACCACTTGAAAGCGGTCGCTCAAGCCAAAATCGCGCAAGACCTCGGCGGTGGCCGCCGCTGGTTTGTTGGTGCAAAGCCCCAGGCTGTGGCCCGCCAGCGCCAAGGCTTCAAGCGCCTCGCGGGCACCTTCGAACAGGCGCGTCAAGGCCGAGTTCTGCTCCTGGTAGTGCTGCATCATCAGGCGGCAGAGCTCCGGATGGCGGCTCATGTCCAGGCTACGCGCCTGCATGACGCGCTCGACCAGCTTGGGCACGCCGTTGCCGATAAAGCTGGTCAGTGTGGGCAGGTCCAGCGGAGGCCTGTCGCAATCGGCCAGCAAGCGGTTGGCGGCCGCCAGAATATCGGGCGCGCTGTCGATCAGCGTGCCGTCCAGATCGAAAACCAGTGAGGCCATGCCAAGACCCGCCTAGGACAGCGCCGCTTCGGCGGCCGCGCGAATGGCGCGGATATTCTGGCCATAGACCGCTGGATTTTCCACCGAGCCGCCTTTGAAGACCCCCGAGCCCGCTACCAGCACATCGGCTCCGGCTGCGGCCATCAAGGGCGCGGTCTGCGCAGTGATGCCGCCGTCGATCTCGATATGGATTGGGCGGTCGCCGATCAGCGCGCGCAGGCGGCGCACCTTTTCGATCTGGCTATGAATGAATTTCTGACCGCCGAAGCCTGGATTGACGGTCATGACGCAAACCAAGTCGATCATATCCAGCAGATATTCGACATCCTCGATGCCGGTCGAAGGATTGAGCGCCAAGCCCGCCTTGCAGCCCGCCGCACGAATGGCTTGCAGCGTGCGGTGGATGTGCGGGCCCGCCTCCAGGTGCGCAGTCAGCACGTCGGCGCCCGCATCGGCAAAGGCCTGAATGTAGGGGTCTACCGGCTGGATCATCAGGTGGACATCCATCACCGTCTTGATGTGCGGGCGAATGGCAGAGCAGAGCTGCGGGCCAAAGGTGATGTTGGGCACAAAGTGGCCGTCCATCACATCCACGTGCACCCAATCGCAACCCTGGGCCTCGATGGCCTGGATTTCTTGGCCGAAATTGGCGAAGTCAGCCGACAAGATCGAAGGAGCAATCTTGATGGAACGGTCAAAGGTCATGGCAAGATCCTTGGATGCCAGCGCTGGCATCCAAGCGCTGGAAATGGGAGAAAGGGGCGCGTCCGCTGCTGGTCGCGCACGGCGGTACTAGATGATATTTTCCTGCAAATTTCGCAAGATGAGCTGCTCCTTATAGCCGTAGGGCGCGGGCGGCTCCTCGCCCAGCACATCGACACGGAACAAGGTCTCGGGCTCGTTATAGCCGCAGAGGGCGCGCAGCGAGGAGGTGCCCGAAAAGCGCGGATTGATCTCGAACAAGCGCACTTTGCCATCGACTAGGCGGCATTGGATGTTGACGGGACCGTCAGGCTCCAGGGCCTGGGCCATGGCCTCGCACTGCTCGGCAATCGCCTGAAAGCGCCCGACCTGGCCTTGCGAGACCCCCGAGGAGATGACCAGCGTGTGGCCCAATTCGGGCTTGCCCGAGCGGTTGGGAACCTTGATACGGGTGGTCAGGGCGTTGTTGATCGTGCGGTGCACGACGATGGAGTCCAGCAAGCGACGACCGCGGTTGAACAGCACGCCAACGGTATATTCTTCATCGGGCGTGCCGACGTACTCCTGCAACACCACCGAGGGTGCCACACTGAGGCAATAGCCGCCGAAGATGCGCAGCTCCTCACGGCTTTGCGCGATAAAGGTATTGGCTGAGCCGCCGCCGCCAACGCTGGGCTTGATCACCACCGGGAAGATGTCCCAAGCCGCCAAATCCGCCGCGCTGGTCAGGCGCGCAAAGGCGGGCATGACAAAACCCAGCTTGGCCAGCTTTTCAAAGGTTGCGGCCTTGTCCATGCAGAGCGTCAGCACCTCTGGGCGATTGACCGGCAAGTAGACACCGCTTGCCTCGATTTCGTCGCGGTTCTCGCTCATCAAGCGCATCTCGGGCTCTGAGCCGTGGATCAGCATGCGGATCTCGTGCTTGGCGATCATGGCTTTCAGCGCTTCGATATAGCCAGCATCACGCGCGCCGGGCAGGGTCACGAAGTTTTGTACCGCATGGCGGTTGGCGCATTTTTCCGACATGTCGGCGCCGAAGATGCGGAAGGGCAGCTTGGCCAGCTTCAGGGCCTTGAGCACCTGCTCGCCGTGACCGCCGCCACCGATACCGGTGACCAAGACTGGGTATTCCTTGCTCATGCTAGCCTCTTGCTTCTGGCTGAAATGGACGCGACTCCGGTCAGCCGCAAGGCTGGCCGCTCAGCACCGCAGCGATGTATAGGCCGCTGGGCGCTCGATCACAAGCATCTGAGGTGAGCGGATCAACGCCACAGAGCTATTGTCGGGAATACGGAGGCTTTTCTCCCCTTATGGTGCGCGCTGTCCATATGGATGCTTGCGCTAGGGGCCCTTGAAAGCTCATATATGAAGCAGTTTTTCGCGCGCAAAGGCAGCCGCATGCACAAATCGCTTCTCGCCCTGGCCTGGCCCTACGTCCTGCTGGCGATCTTGACCTCGGTGTTCGTCAACCTCTTGTTCTTGACCTCACCGATCTATCTGACCCAGATTTACCAGAGGGTCTTGGGCAGCCAATCGCAAAATACGCTGATTGCGCTGAGCGCCATCATGGTCCTGGCTTTCGCCAGTTTGGGGGTTTTTGAGCGCCTGCGCGCCTGGGTCTTCGCGCGCCTGGCCACCCGGCTTGATCTCAAAATAGCGCCGCGCCTGTTGCGCAGTAAGCTGGAGGCCAGCCAGATCGGCGAAACCGATGCAGCGGGCGATTTGCGCCAACTGACCAGCGACCTGGATCAACTGAGACGCTTCTTGTCAGGCCCAGCACCGGCGGCGCTGATCGACCTACCGATGCTTGGGCTCTATCTGGTGGTGCTGTTTGCCATCCATCCTTGGCTGGGCGTTTATGCATCGGCGGGTGCCGGGCTGGTGCTGCTGTTTGCCATGATTGGATTTTGGCGCCAAGCTGGACGCTCGCTTCGCCTGTCTACCGCCAAACTGGTGTCCTATCAGAGCATAGAGAAGGCCGACCAGGGCCGCGATCTGCTGCGCGCGCAGGGCTTGGCCACGGCGCTTGCAGGGCGCCTTGGCAACCACCGCATGGCGCTCAGTCGTGAGGAAGCAGGCGCGACCGCAGCGACCCAGTCTTGGTCATCGCTCAGCAAGACCCTGCGTTTGGTGCTGCAATCGGGCGTGCTGGGCTTGGCGGCTTATCTGGTGCTGCAACAGGCCATGCCACCGGCGCTGATCTTTGCCTCTATGATCCTGCTTGGTCGAACCATGGCGCCGATTGATGTCTTGTCAAACACCTGGTCCTCCTTGTTGGCCAGCCAGGCCGCCTGGAAGCGTCTGGGCGCGGTTGCGCTGCAGGCAGCAGACGCGCAGCCCGGCATCGTGCTGGAGCAACCCCAGGGCCAAATCAGCCTGCAAGCCGTGGGTCTGGCGACGCGCCCCCTGAAAGGTGAGCCCGTTCCCATCCTTCAAAACCTGAACGTCGATCTGCCCGCGAGCGCGATCGTCGCTCTGATCGGCCCCAGCGGCGCGGGCAAGTCGAGCCTCTTGCGGCTGATTGCAGGCTTAGCCGCACCCAGCCAAGGCCAGGTGCTCTACGACGGTATTGAGGTGCGCGGTTTGGCGGCCGGGCAGCGCCGCCAACTTCTGTCCTGGGGGCCTCAGCAGCCGCAGTTCTTGCCGGGTTCGATTGCCGACAATCTCAGCGGTTTTCAGCCCGATGTGACCGGCGAGGCGCTGGTCAGAGCTGCCTCCATGGCGCAGATCCACGGGCGTATCACCCAATTGCCGCTCGGCTACGAGACCCCAATCGAACTGGCCGAGGCCATTTTCTCAGGTGGTGAAAAAGCGCGCTTGTCGCTGGCGCGGGCCCTGTTTGGGCCGCCGCAGCTCATTTTGCTCGACGAGCCCACCGCCGCTCTGGAGGTCAATTTGCGCCAACAGATCGCCGCCGCCCTTCAGGAGTTGGCGCGCCGGGGCCACAGCCTGATCATCGCCACCCATGACCCGCTATTGATCCACAACGCCAACCACATCCTACGCTTGGATGCGGGTCGTCTGGCGGCCTTTGGGCCGCGCGACCAGATCCTCGCCCAGACCCTATCAGCACCCCAGGCCCCATCGGCACCCCAGGCCAACGCCAGCCGGGGCGGCCTGTCGCTGGTGCGCCCCCTTGGTCCGGGCGACGCCTCAAGCGGCAACGCACCCAGCCCCCTTGATCCCTTCGCAGGCCATGCTGACGGCGGCCCACACACGCCACCGCCCTTCCCTGGCGCAGGCATCAAGAAGCAAGGCGGTTAGACCAACATGCCCGCCGCCCGGCCTGAACCCGATACCGCCGATCGCACTCTAGAGAAGGATCTCGACCGCCGGTCGAACCTGCTCGGCCCTGTGCTGACCATTTTGCTCACTATCGCTTTGCTGGTTGGTTTGGTGGTGGCCACCAGTCTTTTGATCAAGATTGCAGGCGCGGTGGTGGCCTCGGGCGAGTTGCGGGTCATCACACAAAAGACCCTGATCCAGCACCCCAAAGGCGGCACCATTGCCGAGCTGGCGATCGCCAACGGCCAGTGGGTCGAGGCCGGGCAAGTGGTGCTGCGCCTGGATTCCGAGCAATCCCAGCTCGCGCGTCAGAAGCTCTTGACCCAAATCGACAGCCTGGAACGCCAGAGCGGTCGCCTGCGCGCTGTGCTGGAGGTGAATCTCACCCTTGCCAGCGATGCCAGCATCGGCCAACTGAGCGCGGCAGATCTGGATAGCCGGGAAGGCAGCAGCATCCGCGCCACCATCGCGCGCATTCGCACCTTCAACCAGGCCGATCAAGCCGACAAGACCGCCCTGCAACGCGTTCTGGATCTGCAAAACAGTCAGATCGAGTTGCTGGAACGGCAATTGGGAGAGCTGGACGACACGGTGACCAAGACCGAATCGCTGGTCAAACAGGGCCTTGAGACCGAAATCAAGCTCAAGGATCAGCGCAACGCTTTGCGCGCGCAGCAGGTCTCGCTGGTCGATGCGCGCAAGGGCGCCGCCCAGTCGCGCCGCGAAATGGCCAGCCTTGAGGCCCAAATCTCTAAGCGGATCTTCGAGTTTCAACAAACCTCTTTGGATGCCCTCATCAAGAGCGAAGACGACCTGGAGCGCCTGGTTGCCGAACTGAAGCAGATCGACGAAGAACTGGCGCGCCAGGATCTGCGCGCTGGGCTGGCGGGGCGCATCACCAACCTGGCCGAGCTCAACGTCGGCGCCGTGCTGCGCGCGGGCGATGTTGTGGCCGAAATTATTCCAGATGACCAAGACGTGCTCGCCGAGGTCTTGGTACCGCCCAGCCAAATCGACCTGATTGCAGCCAACGCCGACGCCCAACTTGAGCTGGCGACATTGAAAAACGCTTCGGAGCAGCGGCTTGCGGCGCGCGTCGAGACCGTGGCCGCCGACCTGAAGGTGCTAGAAAATGGCCAATCGGCTTTTCCAGTGACGTTGCGCCTAACCGACCGCAGCGCCTTGTCCGACGCCTTGGCCCGCAATGGCCTTCCGGTCACGGCCTACATCCCCACCGCAGAGCGCAGCCTGGCGGCCTATTTGATCGCTCCGGTCATCCTTTGGTCGCGCAAAACCTTTACCGAATACTGACCTCTTCGCGCACCTGGCAAAGGTCAAGCGCTGGGCGGGTTCACGGTGTCCAACGCTGCTTGGTAGTCGTCGGCCAGGCGGCGGGCAATCTTCGCCGGATCGTGCCAAGCCTCGGCGTAAGCGCGCGCGGCGCCAGCGGCTGCGGCGAAATCGAAGGCCTGCGGTGAACCAGCCGGAGCCGCCATGGCCTGGAGAACGGCGCGCAGCTTGTCTTTGATGCGCGCTGTATCGGCATTGATGAAGGGCAAGGGCGCGGACAGATCTTGGCGCATGGCAGGCGGCAGCACGCCGAAATCTTCGTCCTTCAAGAAGCAAACCACCGGCTTGCCCATGGCCATGACCTCGACGGCAAAGGCGCCGTACCAACCGATGCGCAGTTGATCCACCACCAAGTCGGCCTGCTGATAGGCGCGCAGCGCCTCTGCATGGGGCATGTTCTCGACCAGGACCAGCTCAAAGCCCAGACCCTCAGCCTCCAACTCCGCCAGAGCGCTCAGCAAGTAGTCGCTGCCCTTGACCAAGCGATTGCTGGGCGCGTGGACGATCTTCGGCCGGTGGCCCTGGCTGGCGCGCTCAGGCTGGCAAAGCGCAAACACCTTGGGATCAACGCTGGCGTAGGGCAGGAATTCGGTTCGCGCAGGCAGGTTGTGGCACAGGTCCGGGTTCAGGGCATAGATCTTGTCGGCGTAGCGATCGAACAGCGCAATCTGCTGCTGGCGAAAGCGCCAAAGCGCAGCGCTGTGGGCACGCTGCTTGGCGTCGGCCTGGCCGCCCAACCACTCCAGGTACTGGGTACCAGGGCGGGCCTCGTCGCCCTGGTAGGTGACGAAGATCGGCTTGCCCAGACGCTTTAGCCGCGACAGCTCCCAGTGCTGCAACCGCGCGGCGTAGAGGTTATAGGCCGCGACTGCCCAGCGCTTGGGCTTGGTTGGCGCCAGATCTGTGCGCGGGGGCAAGACCTGCGCCATGCTGCGCCCGCCGTTGTAGTGCACCAGGTCAAAGTCGCGGCCCGCGCGCTGGATCAACTGCCACTGGCGGCTGAGCTGCTCAAGCGGCCCGGTGCCTTGGGGCCACAAGACCTCGTCGGTTTGCATGGCAAAGCTGTTGAGACGAAAGCAGACCGCGTGGCTTTGCAGGCCCAAGGCGCGCTCAGCCACCGCCAGCGATTGCGGGTTGGCACCAATGTTGGTGGGAGCGTGTAGCACCCGCATCAGACGGCCTCCAAGTCTTGCTGTGGCGCTGGGCTTGGCAGCAGGCCCATACTGCGGTTGGCCTCGGCAAAGACCCGCCCCACGGCGCTCAAGCTATGGTGCTTGACAACATAGGCGCGCGCCTTGGCTGCGCGCTCGGCCAGATCGATGTCACCCGCCAGCACGGCGCGCAGCACGGCTTCGATGCTCTGAGGCTGGATATCGACGAAAGGCAGCTCTGCCCGTTCGACCAGGCCCGCATTGATGTAGAGATCCACCAGGTCTGGCCGCAGATAGCAGGCGACTGGTCGGCCTAGCGCCATGGCCTCCAGGGCGAACATGGCGTACCAGCCGATGATCATCTGATCGAGAACCAGGTCCGCGCGCGCGATGCCCGCCAGCACCTCAGCATTGGGGCGACGCTCGATCAACTCCAGCTCCAGGGGCAGGCCCTCGGCGCGCAGCGTCTCGACGGCAGCAATGATCTGCTGCGAGCCCTTGAGGCCGCGGTGGTTGGGCGCGTGCAGCAGCCGCAGAGGTCGCCCGCAGCCCGGCCGGTACAGAGCCTCAGACGCCGCTGGTTGCAGGGCCTCCGGATTCAGGGCCTCCGTGTCGATGGAGAAGTGTGCCAGCATCAAATGGTGCCAGTGGTGCATATAGTCCACCCATTCGACACCCGCCAGCACCACGTCGCTCGCTTGGGTCCAGCGATGGATCTGGGCCGCGATCCCGCGCTGGCCGCGATAGTGCAGCGGATAGGCGCGGGTCATGGCGTGCTTAAAGTTCAGGTTGGGGCTGAGGCTCATGTCTTGCACGTCGCTGCCATAGGGCATGACCAACAGCTTGACCCCGGCCAACTTCAGCAAGGGGGCATCAAACCAGGCGTAGAGACCGCCCGGAAAGCGGCTCAGCACCCCACCATTGAAATAGATGTAGAGCGCGCGGTAGCGGGTCAGACACAAGATCTGGCACCAAATCAAAGCCGCAAAGGTCGCCAAGCGGCGGGGCAAGACGCGCTGCATCCGCTCGACTAGCAAGAGATCAAAATCGCTGGTGATGTAGTAGGCGCGCAAGGCGAAGGTCTGGGCGCTGTAGCCCTGCATCTCCAAAGCGCGCTTGTGGTAGAGGTTGTTGATCAAGGGCTCGGGGCCCAGGCCCACGTCATAGGCCTTGGGCAGAATGCGGCCCAGCAAAGCAACCAGAAAGAAGAAGCCTAGCAAAACGGGGCTTATGACCAGGAACAAGGCTTTAAAAATCTGGGTTTTCATCTGACGTTCCCTGCAGAGGCCGGTCATCCTCAAGCTGTCGCAAACATGCTCGCAAGGCCCTGATCCAAGGGGGTCATGCGGCCAAAATCATAGCGGCTGGCGAGCAAGCCAACATCGGGCACCACCGAGCGCGGAGCCTCGTCGAGCACCTCGAAGCTGGGCACTTGGCCGATGGCCTGGCCAATGGCGTGCGCATAGTCCTTCAGCCCCACGATGTCTGGATTGGCCAAATTCATAATTCCCGTCCAACCTTGCACCAACCCTTGCATCAACATAGCCGCCACATCCGCGCTGTAGGTTGGGGCCAAGGCAATGCCCTCAGGGCCAGCCAGAGTGATGGGCCGCCCGTCGCGTATGCGCTGTGCCAGAGCGTTCGTCAGCATGCCGGTTTGACGCGGACCGTAGACATAAAAGAGGCGCGGCAAGAAGACCTGCAGACCCTCTAGTCCGTTGTAGGGATGGGCAATGATTTCTGCCGCACGCTTGCTAGCGACGTAAAAATTATCTGCATTCAGCTCGGCCTCTTCGCTGACCCGCTGCTTGGCTGGCCGGTAGACCGATCCGGTCGAGGCGTAGCAAAAATACTGCGCTCCTGCCCTTATCGCATAGTCCAACAACGCCTGGGTCGTCGCAACATTGATGGCAAAGGTCGCGGCGGCCTTGGATGGAAATTGTCTGAAGTCGCGCGACTGGGCCAGGTGAAATACAGCGTCGATCTGGGCCGGCAGCTTGCTGGGGTCGATCGGCTGGCTCAGTTCGGTGTGAAGAAATTGACAATCCGCTGAAGGCAGGGGGCTGCGCGACAGGCAAACGACCTCGTGCCCTTGACCGGCGAGCTGGTCTGCCAAAGCTGAGCCGACACAGCCGGTAGCCCCAGTTAGCAATACCTTCATAACACTTCCCTTCAAGCCCGGCCCACGCGCCTCGTACGGTTGAGCGATGGCCTAAGCCGGGTCAGGCCCGGTATACCCCAAAATTCGTTTGTATACGCTGAGGTGATCGCGCAGGGCCGTATCGGGTGCATGGTAGAGATCGCACCAGCGCTTGGCGCGCTCTTGATAGTCCCTTAGCCAGACTGGATCAACACATTGCAGAATTTTATCGGCAATTTCCTCGGCGGTGAAGGCGCTCTCAATTGGTGCTGGCTCGGGGATCAGCCAAGCCGTCTCTTCGGGACGGTACGCGCTGATGATCGGCCGACCCGCGGCGATGGCCTGTGGCGCCGTCGAGCCAAACACCGGCAAAACAAACTGATCCAACACCACGTCTGCCGCCTGAAGATAGCGGATCATGCGCAAACGGCACATGGAAGGCTGCCAATGAACCTGCGCACTCAGCCCAAGGTCACGCACCATCTGCCGACTTTGCTCAACATCGTTGCCCCAAGCGGCCATGACCATGACCACGCGCTTGTCACTGCGCTGCGTCACCAGCTTCAACGCCTGGATCGCCCGGTCTGTCCCTTTAATGGCATAGTCGTGACGCGCCGGGCAGAA
>CAZHYF010000092.1:0-9942 GCA_964536635.1 uncultured Rhodospirillaceae bacterium
GTCTCCTATGTGCGGCGCAACTTTAACCTTTTGATCGGGGAGGCCTCGGCCGAGCGGCTCAAGCTGCACCTTGGCACCGCCTTTCCGCCCATGGACGGCGACGGCCAGGTGATGGAGATTCGCGGGCGCGATCTGATGAACGGCGTGCCCAAAGAGGTGCCCATCTCGGAACGTCAAATCGCCGAGGCGCTGTCAGAACCCGTCGGTGCCATTGTCGAAGCTGTGCGCACTGCTCTGGAGCGATGCGAGCCCGAGCTTTCGGCGGACATTGTGGACCGTGGCATCGTTTTGACCGGCGGCGGGGCTCTGCTGACCAACCTGGACTTTGTGCTGCGTCAAGCCACGGGGCTGCCGGTCGCGGTGGCTGAAAACGCGCTGGATTGTGTGGCGCTCGGCTGTGGCCACTGTCTGGAGGAGCTGGACAGCATGAAATCGGTGTTGGTGGCCGTCAGCTAGCACTGCAATTTGCAACGCGTCTTGCAGTCTGCACGCCGGCAACAGCCTTGCAGCGAATTTCTGCCGTAATTTTCTATTTAAGATGGAAGGTCACGCCCTTGCCGCATTTACCCGGCAGAGGGCAGGAGTATTTTCATCGTGTATAGATTTCCCACCCCATGAGCCGCCGTATTCACAGTCGGACGTTCCTATCGACATCGCCCCAACTCGGCGTGCCGCTGAGCCGCTTTGCGCTGTTTGGCACCATTGGGCTGTCGTTCTTCTTGATCCTTTGGGGCCAGCTTGCACCGGCCTCGCAGGCGCGGGCACGAACGGCCTTGCTGACGTTCTTGGCACCGGTGGTCAATCTGATTTCTCAACCCACCGATGTCATCAAGCAGACTGCCAGCGGGGTGCGCTCCTACGCCGATCTACAGGCTGAAGTGACCGAGCTGCGGCGGCAAAACAACCAGCTCATCCAGTGGGAGTCGGCCTATCGCACCGTTGCGGCGGAAAACGAGCGCCTGCGGCAGACCACCCAGTTCCTTGAGCCCTTCAGCTTCGACTACAAGACCACCCGCATCGTCACTGATCCCGGCTCTGCCTATGCGCGCTCACTGCTGGTCGAAGGTGGTCTGGCCCAAGGGTTTGCCATTGGCGATGCAGTCGTGGGGCCCAGCGGCTTGATCGGCCGCTTGGTCGAGGTCGGCGCATCCTACAGCCGGGTCATGCTGGTGACGGACATCAACGCCCGCATTCCGGTCTTTATCGAGCAAGTGCAGCGCACCGCGCTGGTCTCGGGCCGCAATGACATCATGCTCGATATGCGTTATATCAACCAGACCATCCAGCGCTCGCTCAAACGCGGCGATCGGGTGGTAACCTCGGGGCAGGGCGGGATGTACCCGGCAGGGCTACCGGTTGGAATCGTGGCCAGCGTCTCGCAGACCGGTGTTCAAGTGTTGCCCTATCTGGAGCTTGACGCACTGATGGAAGTCCAAGTTGTGTCAAGCAGCCGGCCGCAGCCCAGCGGCGACTTGCGCTAGGCGAGCCGTCATGCGTCTGCCTTTCATTGGTCATCGCCCTTGGCCGCCCATTTGGTCTCTGGTAGAGCGCAGTTTTCCGTTGCTCATGGGTTTTTTGGCCATCCTGGTTTCCAGCCTGTTTTCCACCCACGGCAAGGCCGAAGGCTTGGTGCCCATGTTGGGCGCACTGGTGATTTTTTATTGGTGCCTTTATCTGCCCGCGCTGATGCCGCTGGTCGGCCTGCTGTGCCTGGGCTTCGTGCAAGACACAATCTCGGGCGATCCCTTGGGGCTTGGCTTCTTGACCTTTCTGCCAATCGTGCTGGTGACCAAGAGCCGCTCGGCCGGCCGGTTCGGTGCCAATTTCATCTTTGCCTGGCTGTTGTGCTTGCTGGTCATGGCCATGAGCGCCCTGGTGCATTATGGCATCAGTGCTGCGCTTGCCTGGCGCGTCTTGGATGTTCGGCCGGTGGCATCGCGCTATGGTGCTGCGGTGCTGGTCTATCCATTGGTTGCCGTCGGTTTTGCTTGGTTTGAGATCCGCCTTGCCAGCGCCATAAAGGGGGTCGATTCCCCTGGTAGAAATCTGCGCAAATAGGGTTGTGCCAAGGAGAACTAGCGCGTGAAGCGGCACGAAAATCTCAGGGCGAATGTGTTTACCCGCCGTACCTTGGTGGTGGGTGGGATCAAGGCAGCCATTTTGGCGGGGCTTGGTGGGCGCCTTTATGCCTTGCAGATCTCCGACGGCAGCTTGTACCGCTCTCAGTCCGAAGACAACCGCATCGCGACCCGCCTGCTGGTGCCCAACCGAGGCCTGATTACCGACCGCTTTGGTAAGGCCTTGGCGCTCAATGTGCCCTCGTTCGAGCTTTACATAACCGCTAACAAGACCGACAGCATCGAAGCAACGCTGACAGACTTGCAGCGTTTTGTTGAGCTGTCGCCGCAACAAGTGGCCGAAATCTATGCCCAGTTGGACGACAAACCGTCTTTTGTGCCGGTCTTGGTTAAACGCAATCTGACCCAGAACCAGGCGATGATCTTGGAGGTGCGCCAGCCGGAAATGCCGGGCATTGAGGTGCGCGAGGTCTTGCAGCGCTACTACCCCGACCGTGAGAGCTTCGCGCATATCGTGGGCTATGTCAGCGCGGTGACTGAAAAAGACGTCAAGCAAGACAGCCGCGCGCTGCTGCGCATGCCCAATTTCAAAATCGGTAAGCAGGGGGTCGAGCGCCTGTTCGACGCCAACCTGATGGGCAAGCCGGGCTTCCAAAAGATTGAGGTCAGCGCCTCGGGGCGGCCGCATGGAGAGATCGAGCGCATCCAGCCCGCCGCTGGCGAAAACCTGAAGCTGACCTTGAGCCGTGATTTGCAGCTTTTGACCCACCAGCAGTTGGCAAAGCATCGTGCCGGTTCGGCCGTGTTGATGGACCTGCATACCGGCGAAGTGCTGTCGGCGGTCTCGCATCCAGGTTTTGATCCCAACAGTTTTGTGCGGGGTTTTTCGACCGATGAATGGCAGGCCGTTGTCAACAACCCGGCCACGCCGCTGAACAACAAGATCTCCTCGGGTGTTTACGCGCCCGGTTCGACCTTCAAGATGATTGTGGCCCTGGCGGCGATGAAGGCCAATATCTCGGTTGAAACGCGCGTCAATTGTCGGGGCTTTATCGAGGTGTCCAACCAGCGCTTCCACTGCTGGAAACGCGAAGGGCACGGCTTAGTGAACATGCACGATGCCTTGGTGCACTCGTGCGACGTTTACTATTACGAGTTGGCCCAAAGGCTTGGTATCGAGCGCATTGCCGCTATGGCTGCTGAATTCGGCTTCGGTCAGCGGGTCTCTCTAGACTATCACGAGTTCGAAAACCCGGGGCTGTTGCCTTCGCGACAATGGAAAGAGACCAAGCTGGATCGCGGCCCTTGGAACGTCGGCGATACCATCCAGGTTTCGATCGGTCAGGGTTTCATGCTGGCAACCCCCTTGCAGCTCGCAACCATGTGCGCGCGCTTGGCGACGGGGCGCAAGGTGCAGCCCTATTTCGTCGCTGGGCAAGGACGGGTGTTGGCCTCCAAGCTGGACGTCGATCCCTATCACCTGGTGTTGGTTCAGCGCATGATGAGCGATGTGGTCAATTCAGACAGCGGCACTGCGCGGGGCTCACGCATCCGCTCGCCGGCGATGAGCATGGCGGGCAAGACCGGAACAGCCCAGGTGCGCCGTATCTCTATCGCAGAGCGGGAGAAGGGGGTCTTGACCAACGATGACATTGATTATTTGCAGCGCGACCATTCCTTGTTCATTGGCTATGGGCCGGTGGACCAACCGCGCTATGCAACGGCGGTGGTGATCGAGCACGGCGGCTCGGGATCGGCCATTGCGGCGCCGATTGCACGCGATTTGCTGTCGGCAGCCATGTCGGCGCGCTTCAACGGTGACACCGTGGTCCTGGAAGAAGAGGCACAAAGCTCGTGAGACCCCTTCGCTCCTTCAATTTGCACTACGAGGACAGTTTTGAGGCCACCGGCCTGTCGCTGCGCCAGCGCCTGATCGAAATGAACTGGGGGCTGTTGCTGATCCCGTTGGTTTTGTTGGGAATCGGCGTCTTGTCCCTCTATTCGGCGGCCGAGGGCTCTTGGCGGCCTTGGGCGCTGAACCATTTGATCCGCTTCGGCCTCGGCTTGGTGGTCATGGTGCTGGTGGCTATGATCGATGTGCGCTTTTGGATGCGCACGGCCTATGCCTGGTACGCGCTTGGGATCGTTTTGCTAATCCTCGTTGAGCTAGTGGGTACCCACGGCGGCGGCGCTCAGCGCTGGTTGGATCTTTATGTCTTCAACCTCCAGCCCTCAGAGCTGATGAAGGTTTTCTTGATCCTGGCCCTAGCGCGTTATCTCCATGAACGCACCTACGAGCAAATGGGCTATCTGGTCTTCTTGGTGATGCCCTTCATCATGCTGCTGGTGCCCTTTGCGTTGATCTTCTTGCAGCCGGACCTGGGCACCGGTTTGCTGTTGTTCTTTTTGGGCAGTGTCTTGCTCTATGCAGGCGGCCTGCGCTATTGGAAGGTGTTGGCGGGGGTCTTGTCGGCGCTGCTGGCCTTTTGGGCAGCTTGGGAGTACCTCCTCAAGGACTATCAAAAAGCGCGTCTGATTACCTTCCGCAATCCCGAGGCTGACCCCTTTGGAGACGGCTATCAGATTATCCAATCGAAGATTGCCATGGGCTCGGGCGGCTTGTTTGGGAAGGGCTTCTTGAACGGCACCCAGTCGCAGCTTCAATTCTTACCAGAAAAGCAAACCGACTTCATTTTTGCTTTGATTTCAGAGGAGTGGGGTCTGTTTGGCGCCTTCTTCGTGTTGGCGATCTATGGCTTGCTGTTTGTCTATTTGTTGCTGTTGGCGACCCGAATTCCCAACCAGTTTGGCCGCTTGGTGGTGCTGGGTGTGGCCACCAACCTGTTCCTCTATGTGACGGTAAATATCGGCATGGTGTCCGGCAGCTTGCCGGTGGTGGGCGTGCCATTGCCGCTGATTTCTTATGGTGGCACCATCATGCTGACCACCATGTTGTCGCTGGGGCTGGTGATGTCGGTCTATATCAACCGCCACGTCGCGATCGGGCGCTTTACCATCGAGGCCGAGCGCGGGCGCTTCTACGACGGTACCTGAGGCTCAGGGCAGATCCCGATTCGCGCTGGAGCGGACCAAGAAGGCGCGCACGGCTTGATTTTGGGCGGCGTCCAGCGAGCTGGTCAGCGCCAAGTCTTCAAGGCAGTCCGCCAGCTCAAAGTCGGCAAAATCAAAGCCCGGTGCGACCCCGCAGCTCACCAGGCCAAAGCCTTGGCCGCTGGCCAAACGCGCTGCGAACCAGCGCCCTGCCTTGACGCAGTGTTGAGGCGCAGCTTGCGACAGCCGGGTCACCGACAAGCCGCCGTCTTCGCCGATCTCCCAGATTTCCAAAGGCTGGCCCTGGTGGTAATACCACAGCTCGTCGCTGGCGATGCGGTGCCAGTGTGAGCGCTCGCCGGCGCGTAGCAGGAACAAGATCGCGGTCTAGGCTGGGCGTGGGCCGCGCGGCGTTTCAACCAGATCATCGCTGCGATAGGTCTGGCGGTAGTGGCCGCCTTCTGGATGTGGGCTCAAGGCGAAGTCTGCAATCAGCGTATCGGCGACCAGGTCGGTCAGGTCGGTTCGGTCGGTCAGGTCGGTCATGCGGCGGCGCCTGCCGCCTTGGCTCCGGGCGGGATTGTCGCCGGGGCAGCATTCAACGCATCGCGCGCAAAGCCTGCGGCTGCCTGGTAGTTCGCCATGAAGGCCTTGCGTTCATCGGCGGGGATAACCGCGTCGATGTCATCGAACTGACCGCCACAGCGCTCATGGACCAGGTTCAAAAGGCCGAAGGGCCCCGCACCCCGGTTGCGCAAAATGAGCTGCGAGACGGGGCCGCAAAGCGCGGCGTCAAAGGCCGCCAGCGCCGCGGGGGTAGCGCCGTGCTCTACCATTTTGGCCCCTAAGACGCGGGCATCAATGATGGCCTGGCTGGCACCGTTAGAGCCCGTGGGATACATGGCGTGCGCAGCGTCACCCAACAGCAAGGCTCGACCATCGACCCAGGTCTCCACCGGGTCGCGATCGATCATGGGGTTTTGGTAGGCGACAGAAGCGCCGCGAATGAGACCCGGCACATCCAGCCAATCCCAGCTCCAGCCCTCGAAATGCTTGATAAAGCTGTCGATTTCGACCTGCTCGAACCAAGCCATGTCGCTTTGCTCGTCGGGGTTTTCGACCGTGACTTCGGCGATCCAGTTGATGGTCGCCAGGCCGTCGGCATCGGGCGCAGAGATGGGGTAGATCACCATGCGGTGGCGGTGGGTCCCCAGGCCCACAAACGAAGAGCCCGTGCGGATCGGCTTGGCGCGCGTTGTGCCCCGCCACATCAAGGCACCGCCCCAGTGGATCGGCGGTTGGCCGGGGTGCATGGCGGCGCGGATCTGGGAGTGGATGCCATCGGCACCGATCAGGAGGCCAGCGGTCAGTGTCTCCTGGTTGCCGCTCTCGGTCTCGACGGTGACCTCGACGCCATCTGGCGTGTTGCGATAGCCAACCGCGCGGCAGCCCGTGCGCAGCGCTCCGGCACCCAACCGCGCAAGCACCTCGCGGTAGAGCAGCATGTGGAAGTCGCCGCGATGCACGGCGTATTGCGGCCAGTTGTAGCCCGCCAGCGTGCCGCGAGGCTCGGCATAGACATCGTTGCCATTGAGCCCGACCAGGGCCCATTCCTTGGCGGGCACACCAACGGCGTCCAAAGCCTCGGCGGTGATGCCAAGGTCGTAGAGCTCACGCACGGCGTTGGGTTGCAGGTTGATGCCGACGCCCAGCGGCTTCAGGCTGCGCACCTGTTCCAGCACCAGGCAAGAGACGCCGATTTGATGCAGGGTGAGGGCGGTGGCCAGGCCAGCAATGCCGCCGCCTGCGATGATGACGTCGGGCTTGCTCTGTGGCTTGATGGTCATTGGGCCTGGCCCTTTCTAGCTTTGGCTGAAGGCAACGGCGATGTCGGCTGCCAAGCGGGCGTTGTTCTCAACCAGCTTGATGTTGGTTGCCAGGCTATCGCCCCCGGTGAGTTCGCTCACCCGGGCCAGCAAGAAGGGCGTTGCCTGTTTGCCGCCCACGCCCTGTTGCTCCATTTCCTGTAATGCCTGAGCGATGGCTTGGTCGATCCGCTCGGCTGGCATGGCGTCGGCTTCGGGCACGGGGTTGGTGACCAGCAGGCCGCCATCCAAGCCAAAGCCCCACTTCGCGCGCATGAGCTCAGCGATCTCGCTGGCGCTGTCGAGGCGATAATCAACCGCCAGCCCGGTTGTGCGGGTATAGAAGCCCGGCAGGTCGTTGGTCTGATAGCCCAATACCGGGACGCCTTTGGTCTCCAAGTACTCCAGCGTCTTGGGCAAATCCAAAATGGCCTTGGCTCCAGCGCAGACCACGGCGACGTTGGTCTGAGCCAGCTCCTCCAAGTCGGCTGATACATCAAAGCTGGTCTCAGCGCCCCGGTGGACGCCGCCGATACCGCCGGTGGCAAAGACCGAAACGCCCGCGCGCGCGGCCAAGATCATCGTCGAGGCAACGGTGGTGGCGCCGTCCAGGCCTGCTGCCATGCAGCGTGGCAGGTCGCGGCGGCTGACCTTGGTGACTTCCAGCCCGCGCTTGCCCAAGTGCTCGATCTCTTCCAGGCTGAGGCCCACGGTTGGCTGGCCCCCCATGACAGCGATGGTCGCCGGGATCGCCCCCCGGGCGCGTACCTGCGCTTCGACCGAAACCGCGGTCTCGACGTTCTGCGGATAGGGCATGCCGTGCGAGATGATGGTGGACTCCAGCGCGACGACGGGCGCGCCTTCGGCCAGCGCCTGGCGAACCTCGCTGGAGGTTGCGATCATGGGGTGGATCATAGCGGCTGGTCCTTTATCATTGTGGTGAGGGCCTGGCGATTGATTGCGGGGCTGATCGCGCGGTCCGATTGCAGCGAGAGCAGCGCGGCGGCTTGAGCCCAGCGCAGGGCATCCAGCAGGCCCTGTTCTGCCAACAAGGCGTCGATTAATCCAGCCATCAGCGTGTCGCCCGCTCCGGTGACCGACTGCACCGCTGTGTCAGGCGCGGCGAGCGTGACGGCGGGCGCGCCGACCGCGCTGGCATAGAGCCCGTCGCGTCCCAGGCTCAAGACCAGGCGCTGAAGCCCCAAGTCGTGCAGCGCTCTGGCGAGGTCACAGGCTGGTGCATCGGCGGCCAAGCCGGTCAGCGCGGCGGCCTCAGCACGGTTGGGTTTCAGCAAGCTGAGCTGGTCGAGGTAGGGGCGCAGGCGCAGCGCCTTGCTGGCCGATACGGGTTCGGCGAAGATCGGGCGCGGGTCCGTGCCGCCTTCAGCGGCCAGTTCGAACAGCGCAGCGAGGCTGGCGGGCGACAAGTTGGCGTCCACCACCCAGGCCTCGCAGGCGGCAAGGGTTTGGCGGCGCGCCCGCAGCGCGGAGGGGTCCAGAGCCTCGATTAGGCCCATGTCGTTGATGGCGGCGAGCAGCTCACCGCTTTGATCCAGGAGCGTCAAATAGGTCGAGCTAGCGGCGCCCGGCACGCACAAGCAGGCTGACAGATCAACGCCCGCGGCCTCGGATTCGGCGCACAGCACGGCGGCCATGGCATCGTCACCCAGCGCCGATATCAGCCAGACTTGGTGGCCCAGCCGCGCCAAGGCTTCGGCCATGTTGCGCCCCACACCGCCGGGGGTTGCTTGGATCTGGCCGATGTTGGACTCGCCCAGCACCAAGCGATCCTGCGGACGGCCGCTCAGGTCCATGTTGCTGCCACCGATCACCGCGAGGCGTCGGGGTTGGAAAGGGGAGGTCGGCATCGTCGCGCGCGCTGGTCCAAATCAAGCCAAAGTCGCAGCAGGCTAGCAGGCAGGCCCGCGCAGTGAAAGCCCTGCGCGCACGGCTCAGGGGCTGAGGGGGGCTTTTTCCACCACTGCCTCCATGGCGACATAAGAGGAGGTGGCGTTGACATAGGGCAGGGCCGAGATGATCTCGCCCATGATGCGGCGATAATCGAAAATGTCGTGCGAGCGGATCTTGAGCAGATAGTCGAAGCCGCCCGCGATCATATAGCACTCTTCGACCTCGGGCACGGCGCGCACCGCTTGGTTGAAGGCGCGAAGCGCGGTCTCGCGGGTGTCCGACAACTTGACCTCGACATAGGTGACGTGCGCCAGGCCCAGCTTGATCGGTGACAGCATGGCGCGATAGCCGGTGATAAGGCCGGCTTCCTCCATTTGGCGGATGCGCGCGGCCACCGGAGTCTTGGAGAGGCTGACCCGGCGCGCCAGCTCAGAGATGGACATGCGGGCATTGGCGACTAGGGCGCGCAGGATCCGGCGGTCGGTATCGTCAAGGTCAAGGGCCATGGCTATAATATGGTAAATCTTTAGGCGATTTGGCTAGGTAGTAGGCTCACTATAGGTGAATTGCCTACAACATTTCAACTATACTGCGGCCGTCGCCACACCCGCACTAAGGACGCTGCCCATGGCCACTGCTTCGCTCTCGCCCTTCACCAAAGCAGCAAAGTTTGCGCCCGAAGCCGAGGTTTTGTCCCGCCTGGTCAAAGAGGCCGACCTTGCCCCCGCACAGCGTCAAGCCGCCTCAAAGCGCGCCGCCGATCTGGTGCGCCGCATCCGCTCTCAGTCACAGCCCAGCATGATGGAGCATTTCTTGGCCGAGTACGGGCTTTCGACGCGCGAGGGCGTGGCGCTCATGTGCTTAGCCGAAGCCATGCTGCGGGTGCCGGACGCGGAGACCATCGACGCGCTGATTGAAGACAAGATCGCGCCGTCGGATTGGGGCAAGCACCTGGGCGAGGCTTCCTCGTCGCTGGTCAATGCCTCGACCTGGGCGCTGATGCTGACCGGCCGGGTGCTCGACGACGAGCAGCCAGG
>CAZHYF010000093.1:0-9887 GCA_964536635.1 uncultured Rhodospirillaceae bacterium
CCCAGATCAACGCGCCCGCGCGTGAGGGCGTCCACCACCTGTTGGGTATCGGTGTCGCGCAGCTCAATCCGCAGATCAGGGTGGCGCTGGGTCAGGGTCTCGATGGCCACCGGGAACACCTGGGCCGCGACCGAGGGCACCGAAGCGATGCGGATTAAGCCCGCGCGTGATTTCGCGCAGGCCTGAATGGCTTCGATGGTGTAGTCAAACTGGCGCAGCTCGGTCTGGGCCAGCTCGAACACCTGCTCGCCCAACTGGGTCAGACGGTTCTTTCGATCGCTCTCGAACAGGCGCTGGCCGAGCGTTTCTTCCAACTGTTTCAATGTCATGGACAAGGCGGATTGGGTGCGCCCCAGGCGGCTTGCGGCCTCGGCAAGGTTGCCGTTTTGCGCTACGGTGGCGAAGCAGCGCAGCATTTCGATCTTGATGGCCATTGCGTCAAATTTTCTGAAATTATCTTCAAGTGATTGAATTTGACTTATATAGCGCCGCTTTTAGAGTTTGCCTAGACAAAGCGCAGATCTGGGCCCGGCGTGGCCTATCCAAATGAGACGCGCCCCGAGTTTTATTCGGAAAAGCGGGCTCTGCGCTGATGCATGGTCCAGCACAGCCAAGCGTTTTTGAGGCCTCCATGACCACATCTTATATGAACTACATTGCTGGCGAATGGCGCTATGGCCAGAGCGCGATTGAAAACCGGAACCCCTCGGACCTGACCGACCTGGTCGGCCTCTATGCACAAGCCAGCAGCAGCGACCTCGACGACGCCTTGGCTCAGGCGCGCATCGCTCAGCGCGTCTGGGCGGGCTATGGCCTGGAGCGCAAGCAGGCGGTGCTGATGGCCATTGGCAATGAACTGATGGCGCGCGCCGAGGAGCTGGGCCAGTTGCTGAGCCGCGAAGAAGGCAAGCCCCTGGCGGAAGGCAAAGGCGAGGTCTATCGCGCCGGGCAATTCTTCACCTACTACGCCGCCGAGTGCCTGCGCCAGCTTGGCGAGAACGCCGACAGCGTACGCGCAGGTGTCGAGATCGACGTGCGCCGCGAGCCGGTCGGGGTCGTGGCGGTGATCAGCCCTTGGAACTTCCCAACCGCCACCGCTTCGTGGAAGATTGCGCCCGCGCTCTGTTATGGCAATGCGGTCATCTGGAAACCTGCCAACTTGACGCCGGCCTCCGCCGTTGCCCTGACCCAGATCATCGCGCGTCAGGACATCCCCAAGGGGCTGTTTAGCCTGGTCATGGGCTCGGGCGGCAGCGTCGGCCAAGGCTTGGTCGAAAGCGTCCTGGTGGACGCGATTTCCTTCACCGGCTCGGTGCCCGTAGGCAAGCAGATCGCGACCGCTGCCATCCAGAACTTGACCAAGGTGCAGATGGAGATGGGGTCGAAGAACGCGCTGGCGGTGATGGATGACGCCGACCTTGACCTGGCGGTGACGCTGGCTCTGGGGGGAGCGTTCGGCGGCACTGGACAAAAGTGTACCGCCAGCTCGCGCCTGGTCGTGCATCAGCGCATCCATGATACCTTCGTTGAAAAACTGGTGGCAGGCGCCAAGGCCATGCGGGTCGGCCATGCTCTGGCACCCGACACGCAAATGGGCCCGGTGGTCAGCCAAGCGCAGCTCGACGAGAACCTGGCCTACGTTGCGCTCGGCCAGTCTGAGGGCGCAGAACTTGCTTGCGGCGGCCAGCGCCTGGAGCGCGACACCCAGGGCTTCTTTATGGCGCCCGGCGTCTTCTTGAACACCCGCAACGACATGCGCATCAACCGCGAGGAGATGTTCGCGCCCTTGACCTCGGTCATCAAGGTTGACGGCTACGAGGAAGCCTTGGTGGTGGTCAACGACACCAACTTCGGCTTGACTTCCGGCATTGTGACGCAAAACCTAGCGCGGGCGAACCACTTCCGCCGCCACGCCAAAACCGGCGTCGTGACGGTCAACCTGCCCACCGCAGGCACCGATTATCATGTGCCCTTTGGCGGGCGCGGCGATAGCTCCTATGGTCCGCGCGAGCAAGGGCGCAGCGCTGCCGAATTCTACACCACGGTCAAGACGGCCTACATCAGTGCAGGAGAGCCCAGATAATGCGCATCGACGGACTTCAGTACGCCAACTGGTCGGAGAAAATCTTCCGCCAGCTTCGCGAGGGCGGGGTCGATGCGGTGCATGTCACCATCGCCTACCACGAGAGCTTTCGCGAGACCGTGCTGAATTTCGAGCGTTGGAACCGTTGGTTTGAGCTCTACCCGGACCTGATCATGAAGGGCCTGTGGGCCAAGGATATTGACCAAGCGCGGGCGACGGGGCGCACGGCGGTTTTCTTTGGGTTTCAAAATCCTTCGCCGATGGAGGACGACATCGGCCTGATCGAGATTTTGCATACGCTGGGTGCGCGCTTCATGCAGCTCACCTACAACAACCAATCGCTGCTGGCCACGGGCTGCTATGAGGCCGAAGACGGCGGCCTGACTCGCATGGGCAAAGAGGTGATCCGCGAGATGAACCGCGTCGGCCTGGTGGTGGACATGAGCCACTCGGGCGACCGTTCGACCATCGAGGCAGCCGAGCACTCCGAGCGCCCGATCGCCATCACCCACGCCAACCCGCACGCTTGGCAGCCCGCGCTGCGCAACAAGCGCCACGAGGTGATCAAGGCCGTGGTGGACAAGGGCGGCATGCTGGGCTTCTCGCTCTATCCGCACCATTTGAAGGACAAGTCGGCCTGCACGCTCCAGAGCTTTTGCGAAATGATCGCGCGCGCGGCTGAGACCTATGGCGCGGAGCATTTGGGCATCGGCTCTGACTTGTGCCAGGACCAACCCGATAGCGTGGTCGAGTGGATGCGCGTGGGGCGCTGGACCAAGCAAATCGACTACGGCGAAGGCTCGGCGGCAGCGCCCGGCTTTCCGCCTATGCCGGGCTGGTTTCAAGACAATCGTGACTTTGGCACCATCGAGCAAGGATTGCGCGCGACCGGCCTGAGCGACGAGGAAGTTGGGGGGATCATGGGCAAGAACTGGTATCGGTTCTTTGCCAACAACTTTGGTCCACAAGGATAAGTCTTATGACAGACACAAGGCAGACGGCGGCGGCCGCGCGTAGCCCCGAGCGGGTGATGCGCTTAGCGCGGCTTGGCTCTATGCACCAATGCCGGCTGAGTTTCATGCGGGTTTTGATGCGCCGTATGGCAGGCGATGATTGGCGTTTTACGCGCAAGGAGTTTGACATAGGGCCCGACGGTGTTGGCCATGCGGTTTATGTCGCCCAGGGGCCTGAGCGCGCTTATTCGCTGGTCGCCTTTGCTCACGATTTGCCCGACGAAATGCGCTCGGATCGCGTAATCGCCACCGCCTGGGACGCGACCTTCGCGCTCCATGATGGCATTCCCAGCGACGAAGATATCGCGCGCCTCGCCAAGAATGTGCCCTATCAAGAAGCCGGACGGATCTCAGAGCGGGAGCTGTCACTATCGCGCGCAAATCGCTCGGTGCGCTTGTGGCAGCACGTGGTCGAGAGCCTGGCCAAGGGTCAGCAACCTGACGCCGAACAGATCAACGCGGTGGGCTATTTGATGCGCACGACTGCGGTCTATGGCTCTGGCAAGTTTGGCGCTGCCGACTATGGCAGCATCGCAGATCGCCCCGAGATGGCGGTGCCCTTTCAAGCCGAGATGCTATCGGTCTACCTGACCCGCGTTTTCGTTCGCGATCTGGTCAACCACATGGCCAAGATGCAGGGCGGCGCAGGCGCGGCCCAGTTGGATGCGGGGATTGCGCGCGCGCTGGGCATTGGCAATTCGACCGGTCTGGGCCTTGGGCCCTACATCATCAACCACCCGCTGTTATTTAACAACTGGATCGCTGCGCGCGAGGAGGCCATTGCCCGCGTGCGCGTGCTGAATAGGGCGTCGGATCAGAATCGAGCCTTGTTCCTAGACCTGGTGAAGCGCGCTGGCGTGTCGGTTGCGCGCTGGCGCTCCGAGCACCCGGTGCAGTTGGCCAAGCTCGCCGATCTGGGCCGCGACCTAGAGGCGTTGAACGCTCATCTGACGGAGGTCGGCCTCGCCAGCGCTAAGCCTTGGGACGCATTGTTGACCTGGAGCGAGGCTGCCCTCAGCCTTGAAGGCCAAGAGTTGGTGGCTTCCTTGGTGCTGGAGCCCTACGGCGCGTTGGTCGATGAGCTGGCGCCCAGCATGTCAGATCGTGACGAAGACGGCTTTCGTATCGACGGTTCCATGCCAGTGGCCGAGCTGCGTGCTTTGCTTGAGCAGAGCTTCGGCTGGGCGTTTGAACTGGACTGGAGTGCGCCCCAGCAGTGCGCGCGCGCCTGGTACGTATCGGCGGAAAAGTTGGAACCCCGCCTCGGCGAGCGTTTCGACGAACCCATCGAGGCCTATGAGACGCCGCTCGCCCCCGCGCGGGATGCTGCTGCGGCTTACCGTGACCTGGCGGGCTGGGATGCGGGGCAGGCGATTGCAGCCTTCTTGCTGCGCCACCCCGAGCATCGCCACAGCGTGCGCCGTGCCCAAGTCTTCGCGCGCGCGCCCTACAGTGAGATCCGCGACAACACGATCTCCTCCGACTTGTTTCCCGTCGATCTGCTGCGGGTCAAGCTGGCTTATTTCGGTGCGACCCATTTCGACCCGCGTTCGGATCGCTGGCTGCGCATCACCATGTTCGCCAACGCGCCCTATCCTGAAGACCTCAGCCCGGCCAACGCCGATCTTTGGGTCTATCCCGAGGAGACAGCATCATGAGCTATGCGTTGATCGAAGTTGAAGCGATGGCCAAGAAGGCTGCGCGTGGTGCCGGCTACTCCTGGGGCATGGCCGAAGAGGCCGCCAAGGCGGCGAGCTGGCTTTGCGCGCAGGGCCTGGACGGCGTGGCAGTGCTGGCGCGTGCGCTGGCGAGCGATGCGGTAGGCGCGGGCAGTTTGGATGCTGCTACGGGCCTGTCCGATACAGCTGCGAGCTGGCAAGACACAGGCACGCGAATGGAGGCGGTCAGCGTCCCAGCGCTGGTTTTGCCCTTCGTGGCCTATGCCGCGCGCCAGCTCGGCAAGCCTACTGGCGTGTCTTGGCCAGGGGCCCAGGTGGTCACCGATGGCCGAGCGTTGAGCCTGCACGTAGAAAACGACGCAGCACTTCTAGCGCCTGCGGGCGTGGTGACGGTCAACCCGGCTACGGTCATGGGCGCGGCTCAGCCACTCCAGACTCGTGCCAATCCCAGCCCCGATGACTGGCAAGCGCTCGCCGATTTGGCCCAGCGCACCTATGCTCCCGAGACCGATGAATCGCGTCTGAAAGGGGCAGGGGCGGGCCTCAACGATAACGACTAACCAGGAGCACCCGCATGATCGAGACCAAAACGCTGAGCCTCAGTGAGATTGAGGAGCTGAGCCTACGCGCGCTCATTGCGGCGGGCACCTCGGAGGCGAACGCGCGCCCCCTGGCGGCTGCCACCGCCGCGACCGAAGCAGACGGGGTTGCCAGCCACGGCCTGGCCTACATCCCCATCTATTGCGAGCACGTCCAGTGCGGCAAGGTCGATGGCCAGGCCAAGCCGTTGCTGAGCCAGCCGCGCCCCGGCGTGATTGCGGTGGATGCCGCAACAGGCTTTGCGCACTCCGCCATCGACATGGGCTTTGAGGCCCTGATCCCGCTGGCACGCGCACAAGGGGTGGCGGCGCTGGCCATCTCAAACAGCTACAATTGCGGGGTTTTGGGCTATCACACCTATCGCTTGGCGCAGGCGGGGCTGTTGGGGTTGGGCTTTACCAATGCCCCGGCCTCGATTGCGCCATCGGGCGGATCGAAGCCGGTCGTAGGCACCAATCCCTTTTCCTTGGCGGCCCCTGGCCCTGACGGTGCGCCCGCTGTGCTGATCGACCAGAGCGCCAGTACCATCGCCAAAAGCGAGGTCATGAAGCACGCGCGCGAAGGCCGGCCCATACCGGTCGGTTGGGCCTTGGACCCTGAGGGCAACCCCACCACCGATCCCAATGTCGGCCTTAAGGGCTCCATGGCACCGTCGGGTGGTTACAAGGGGGTCGGCGTTGCCTTGCTGGTCGAGATTATGGCCGCAGCCATGACCGGGGCCACGCTGGGCATTCATGCCTCGCCGTTTTCCGGCACGGCTGGCGGTCCACCCAAGACTGGTCAGTTCTTTTTGGCGATTGATCCGGCGGCGACCTCGGGCGATTCCTTTGCTCAGCGCATGGCGGACCTGGTGAGCGCGATCCACGCTCAAGAAGGCGCACACCTGCCGGGCGATGGCCGCGGCGGCAAGCGCATTAAGGCGCAAGAGGCTGGCGTTGCCGTCAATGTCGCCACGCTGGAGCGCATCGAGGCGATCCTGGCCTAGGGCGCTTAGGCACTCTGAGGCACGCTGCCAACAACAAAAACCCCCGCGAAGCAAAGGCGACCTCGCGGGGGTTTTCTGTTTTTCAGGATAACAAAGACTAGTACTTGCGGGCACCGGCCTCTGAGGCCACGCGCGGCACCAAGGCTTTGACCAAGTGGGTCATCTCCAGCGTTCCGACCGCCTTGCCGTCGCGCATCACGACATAGGAGTGAGAGGTATCGCCGCCTGACTTAGCAATCATGCTCTCAAGCGTGTCGTCGTAATCAACCTCGCCGTGGGCGTCGGCGGGAAGCTGACCGTCCTCTAGCGGCGTCATGACCGAGCGAACTCGCAGCACGCGCGCACGGTTGATGTCGCTGACGAAATCCTCGATGTAGGGATCATTGGGATGCAGAAGGATATCTTGCGGCTCCCCCTGCTGAACCAGATAGCCGTCCTTCAAAATCACCAGGTGGTCGGCCAACTTTAGAGCCTCGTCCAGGTCGTGGGTGATGAAGACGATGGTCTTGTGTAGCTCGGATTGCAGCTCCAACAGCAAGTCTTGCATGTCGGTGCGGATCAGCGGGTCGAGCGCTGAAAAGGCCTCGTCCATCAACATGATCGGCGCGTTTGAGGTCAGCGCGCGGGCAATACCGACGCGCTGCTGCATGCCGCCAGAGAGCTGGTGCGGGTAGTGGTTGCCGAAGCCCTTCAAGCCCACGCGTTCCAGCCACTTGTTGGCCTCGGGCAGGTACTGGCTGCGCGGGACACCGCGGACCTTGAGCGTAGTGCCAGCGTTCTCTGCTACCGTCCGGTGGGGCAGCAGCGCGAACTTCTGAAACACCATGGACATGGTCTCACGGCGCAGATTGCGCAGCTCTTCGTCATTGTAAGCCAGCACGTCGCAGCCATCGACCTCGACCGCGCCCGAGGTGGGCTCGATCAGGCGGTTCAGGTGGCGAATGAGGGTCGATTTACCAGAGCCCGACAGGCCCATAATGACCGTAATTTCGCCCTCGCGCATATCGACGTTGATATCTTGGAGGCCCAGCACATGGTCGTGCTTTTCCAGCAGCGCGGCCTTGCCGGTGCCTGCCAGCACATGTTCCAGCGCTGCCTTGGGATTGGGGCCGAAGATCTTGTACAGATTGCGGATGGAGATCTTGATCTTGTTGCTCACGTCTATGCCCTCACCCTAGTGCTTTTGCGCCGCATTAACGCGGTCGAGTGCTGCTTTGGTCACACGATCCAGAATGATTGCCAGCAAGACGATGCCAAGGCCTGATACCAGACCGACGCCCAGCTCAAGGTTTCGGATGCCGCGCAGGACCAGCACGCCAAGCCCAGGCGCTGAGACCAGTGAGGCGATCACCACCATCGCCAGGCTCATCATGATGGTTTGGTTAACGCCTGCCATGATGTTGGGCAGCGCTAGCGGGATCTGCACGCCGAACAGTTTCTGACGGTCGGTCATGCCGAACGAGTTGGCCGCCTCGATCACGTCCTTATCGACCAGGCGAATGCCCAGATCGGTCAGGCGCACAACTGGCACGATGGCGTAGAGAATAATTGCGATACCGTAGAGCTTGGGCTCGGTGACTGAGAATAAGAAAATCAGCGGGATCAGGTAGACGAAGGGCGGCAGCGTTTGCAGCATGTCTAGCACGGGAATGGTCATGCGTTGCAGCCTGTCATTGCGCGACATAGCGATGCCGATGGGCACCCCGAGCAAAACGCATAAGAAGGCGCAAACAAAGATGATCGCCAGCGTTTGCATGGCGTGATCGTAGTGATCAATAAAGGCCAAGAGGGCCAAACAGGCGGTGACAAATCCGACGAGCCGCAAAGACTTAGAGGCCAAGAACACCACTACCATCAGCACTGGGAACATGAGCCACCAGGGCGTGGCCTCGAACAGCGACAGGGTGCCGTCCAAAATCCAGCTCAGCGGCTGGGTCAGGGGGTCGAGGACGAAGCGCAAGACGCCTTTGATCGCAAGAAAGCCGTCGCCGACGCCTTTGGTCAGGTCGCGCGATTGGGCGATTGCAGCGCAGGCCTCGTGAAATGAGTCCAGCGAAGGGAAGGGCAAATCCCAGATTGTGGTTTCCTTGGCCTTGCCAGCTTTGGCCAGCAGGTCCGCCATAGAAACGGGGCCATCGGACGTCTTGCCGGCGTCACACCAAGCGCGCAGGCCAAGGCTGTCAAACAGGAAATCATAGGTCGCCATAGCGCGTGTCCTTTGGGGCTTCTTGCAACGCGGCTCGAGAGCACGAAGCGCAGGCAATACCGTTCTGTCGGGCGGGTCTTGACTGCAGAATGGAAGCGGGGCCCTGCGCAGCACCGTTGTGAACGCAGAGCCCTATCTTGGTTAGGCGGCCGCTAGGCGACCGCCCGTCGTCTTTAGGGACTTAGTTGATCAAGGCAGCCAGTTTCTCGCGCGCTGCATCGTTCACCCAACCAGACCAAACGTCTGAATGGTTGGTCAGGAAGTAGACAGCCGCTTCTTCAGCAGAGGCGTTGTTGGCGTCTTTCCAGGCCAGAACGGCGCTCAGCAGATCGACGTCGAAGCTGATGTTGCTCATGAGCGCGGCAACCTCGGGCTGACGCTCGGTGAGGTCGGCGGTCGCTACGGTCAGAACCGGTGCAGCCGGGAAGTCAGACACACCGGGGTTGGCGTTGTCCTTGTTCTGGTTGGCCGCGTGAACGTCCGCCACAACGTCGCCGATGGTCACTTTGGTCATGGGGTACTTGCCCAGAACCGCAGTCGGGCCCCAGTAGTAGCCGAACCAAGGCTCTTTGTTTTCATAGGCCGCGGCGATTGAAGTCGCCAGGGTCTCACCAGAGCCGTGGTCGAAGACTTCCATCTTGTCGCGCATGCCCAGGGCCGTGACCAGGTTGTCGTTGACGATGCGGCAGCCCCAGCCGTCGGGGCAGTTGTTGAAGCGACCGCCGACCAGATCGGGGTTGGCCAGCACGCCTTCAACGGTGGTCAGCTCGGGGTGAGCGTCAGCCAGGTAGCTGGGGATCCACCAACCTTCAACGCCGCCCGGGTTGAAGACGTCTGCCAGGCGCTTGACCTTGCCTTCGGCTTCCAGCTTGGCATAGACGTCACCGGTCGAGTTGAGCCACAGCTCGGTCACGATATCGGGCTCGCCGTTTTCCGCCAGCGATGCGACCGAAGTGGTGGTAGCAGACGGCACTTTTTCGACCGTACAGCCGTAGCCTTGTTCCATTAGGAACTTGGAGACTTCGGTGATGATCTGAGACGACGCCCAGTTCATCTCAGTAATCGAGACTTGCCCGCAAGCAGCGTAGGCAGAGCTGCCCGCTGACAGGGCTGCTGCAGTCGCCAGACCGGCGACGAGCTTGGTAATTTTTGACATGTAATCCTCCCAATGATGGTCCTTGAACCCGCGCTACAGCAAGATGCAGTGAGGGGGCTGCCAGGCCTAGGGCCAGATTATTCGAGCCAAAAGGTTCATTCAATCAGAAATACTTTATACTTGCTTCAGGTAATTTGAAGTATCGCGCTCGTTTGACCGCTTAGA
>CAZHYF010000094.1:0-2749 GCA_964536635.1 uncultured Rhodospirillaceae bacterium
TTTTCAGCTCGGCTTCGGCTTTTTCGCGCGCTTCGTCGCTAAGAGCTTTCTTTTTAATCTGCTCTTCAAGCTCGCCCAGCTCATCTTTGCCGTCTTCGCCTTCACCCAGTTCCTTTTGAATGGCCTTCATTTGCTCATTCAAGTAGTATTCGCGCTGGGTCTTCTCCATCTGACGCTTAACGCGGCTACGGATGCGCTTTTCGACTTTCAGAACGCCGATTTCGCCTTCCATGTGCATCAGCGACTTTTCCAGGCGCTCGGCGATGTCCAAGCACTCCAGCAGTTCTTGCTTTTCCGGGAGCTCAATCGACAACTGCGCAGCAACGACGTCCGCCAGTTTTGACGGCTCTTGGATCTGCCCCACAGTCACCATGACCTCGGGCACAACCTTCTTGTTGAGCTTGACGTACTGGTCGAACTGGCTGACGACCGAACGCTTTAGCGCCTCGGTCTCTTCGTTGGGCTCCAGGATCTCTGTCGGCAGCACCAAGTCGGCTTCAAAGCACTCACCGTTGTCCCGCAGTTCGCGCACATCGGCGCGGCTAATGCCTTCAACCAAAACCTTGATGGTATCGTCGGGCAGGCGAATGTACTGCAAGACATTGGCCATGGTGCCAAAGGTGTGCAGGTCTTCGGGAGCGGGGTCGTCCTGCTCGTCGTTCTTTTGGGTCAGCAACAAAATTTCTTTGCTGCCGCTCTCAACAGCTTCCAAGGCCTTCACGGACTTATCGCGACCGACGAACAGCGTCACGATCATGTGCGGAAACACAACCAAATCGCGAAGCGGCAAAACCGGGACGTTGAGCTTTTCAGTAGTAGGGCTGGCCGGTTGGCTCATGCAATTCTCCAAACGGGGCTGGGGAAGGGGTCGGCGTCAAAAAAAGGCGCCATCCAGGTCAGTTTTTTGAGTCTTTTCTAGTGTTTAGGCACATGTAGGCGTCGCGGATAGTTTTTCAACGACGGCAAAGGCTAGAGGCTTCAAAAACAGCCGTATTTCGTGTGAATGCGTCGCACTCGCCGCGATTTGCATCGAAGCGATTGGATCACGCGCGCCCTTATCGTCGAGGCACGACAACCCGACTCGCTGGTCCGGTGCCGTTGCGCTATGCCTGTTTGCGTCCACATGCCGACGCGCGTCCGCCAGAACTGAGGGCGCGCGAGCAAAACGTCAGCGCCAGAGAGTCAAGTCTTGCGGGTTCAGGCGCTTGCCTCAACGTCAGAGTAGATCAACAACGGGCTAGCCTCGTTACTGACCACCTCTTGATTGATTACCACCTCTTCAACGCCCTTCAAATCAGGCAAGTCAAACATGGTATCCAGCAGGATATCTTCCATGATCGAACGCAAACCCCGCGCACCGGTTTTGCGCGCGATGGCGCGTTTGGCGACCGCCGCAAGGGCTTCTTCGTTGAAGTGAAGCGAGACGTTCTCCATCTCGAACAAGCGTTGATACTGCTTCAGCAACGCGTTCTTAGGCTCGGTCAGGATTTGGATAAGCGCGTCCTCGTCCAGGTCGTGCAAGGTCGCCAGGACGGGCAGACGGCCGATAAATTCGGGGATCAGGCCGTATTTTTGTAGATCCTCAGGCTCGACCTCTGCCAACAGGTCGCCGACCTTGCGATCATCTGGATCGCGCACGTCGGCGCCAAAACCGATTTGCTTGCCTTGGCCGCGTGCCGAGATGATCTTATCCAAGCCAGCAAAGGCACCGCCACAGATGAACAGAATGTTAGAGGTGTCCACCTGCAAGAATTCTTGCTGCGGGTGCTTACGGCCGCCCTGCGGTGGCACCGCGGCGACCGTGCCTTCCATCAACTTCAGCAAAGCCTGCTGCACGCCTTCGCCCGAGACATCGCGGGTAATGGACGGGTTGTCTGACTTGCGGCTCACCTTGTCGATTTCGTCGATGTAGACGATGCCGCGCTCGGCTTTCTCGACGTTGTAGTCCGAGGCCTGCAGCAGCTTGAGAATGATGTTCTCCACGTCCTCACCCACATAGCCCGCTTCGGTCAGGGTGGTGGCGTCGGCCATGGTGAAGGGCACATCCAGGATGCGCGCCAAGGTCTGCGCGAGCAAGGTCTTGCCGCAACCGGTCGGGCCGATCAGCAAGATGTTCGACTTGGCCAGCTCAACGTCCTTGTTCTTGGCCGCGTGTTCCAGGCGCTTGTAGTGGTTGTGGACGGCCACGGCCAGCATGCGCTTGGCGCCGCTTTGACCAATGACGTAATCGTCCAAAATCTTAAAAATCTCTTTGGGCGTCGGCACGGCGCCCGAGGCCTTGAGCTGCTGTGTTTTGGTCTCTTCGCGGATGATATCCATGCAGAGTTCAACGCATTCATCGCAGATGAAGACGGTCGGTCCGGCGATCAGCTTCTTTACTTCGTGCTGGCTTTTGCCGCAGAAGGAACAGTAAAGCGTTGATTTTGCGTCGGATTTATCTCCGGTGGAGCTCATGGAGGTGTCTCTATGCTAGTCGGCCGTGGTGGGGCCCTAGGTTAGCGCGCCAGCGACAAGGCTGACAATAGCTAACTTTGATGTGGCTTGATCGTGACCAATCGGGAAGGACGGCACAGCCCTTTAGCTGCGCCGTCTGCCCGCCGGTTTCAAGGCTTGCTGGCAGGAAAGATCCCGTCGGCCGCTAGCGCAGCCCCAAGGCCTCCAGGGTCAAAGGGCCGGCCAGGCCATCATCGGTGAGGCCCTGCTGGCGCTGGAAGGCGCGCACGGCTTCGGCGGTTTTGGCGTCGAATTC
>CAZHYF010000094.1:2849-4393 GCA_964536635.1 uncultured Rhodospirillaceae bacterium
TGGCTCGCGCTGACAGCCGCATTCTGGCGGGCCTTCAGATAGAGCTTCTGCTCAGCGTCGGACTGCTGGTCGAGCGTTGAATACTCCTCGGCTTGCAGGGCCAAGCCTTGCAACTTCTTGAAGACGCCCGGAGCCGCTGGCGCCGCTTCTTCTAGTTTCGGCAAGGCGCTTGCCATGTAGTCGGCTGCGGCCTGGTTGTTCTCTTCGCGCGCCAAGCGCAGGGCTTCTTGTTCGATTTGGTTGGCGCGCATCAGCGCCACTTCTTCTTCGATTGCCTGGTTGACGATCAGCGCGCTTTCTTCGTCCGCGGTCTTGATCTGAAGCGTCAGGGTCTGGGTCTCGCGCAGACCGGTCTGCGCATCAATGTAGGCCAACTGCACCGAGCCCAGGTCCAGGTCGCGGGCGTTTTGGTCGTCCAAAGTCAGCTTGATCAAGAAAGCGCGCTGCTCGCCGCCAAAGAAGGTGCCCAGATCGGCCAATTTGGACAGGGGTTCGTCGTCGATGGAGAAATAGCGCGCCTCGCTGACGATCTTCTTGTTGATGTCAAAGCGCAGCTCGACATCTTGGGCGGTGGTGGATTGCAGCGAGCGGATCTCTTGGTCGAAGACCCGCGCCATTTGCGCTGGGCTCTCGATGAAGTGGTAGTTGCCCTGGCCATTGGTGGCGATGGTGGCCAAGAAATCCTCGTCGTAGTCGGCACCCAGACCCATGGCGGTAACGCTAACGCCCTGTTCGCGCCACTTGCGGGCAAAGCGCGCTATGTCCTCTTCGATGACGATGCCGCGGTTGGCCAGGCCATCGGAGAGCAGGATTACGCGATTGATGCCGCGCTCAAGCAGGTCCGCGCGCACTTGGCGGCCGCCCATGTCGATGCCACCCGAGATGTTGGTAGCATTGGTCGGCTCCAGGCCGTCGATCAGGCGGCTCAGGCGCGCGACGTCCGGTGCATCCGAACGCGCCAGCAAGAAGACCTCGCTGGAAAAGGAGACCAGGGCGACGCGATCATCCTGGTCCAAGCGCGAAACAAAGTCCTTGGCGGCCCGCTTGGCATAGGACAGCTTGCCCGCTTCTTCCATCGAGCCCGACTGGTCCAGAACCAGGGCGACGTTCAGGGCTATGTCGTCTTGGTTGGCATCTGCTTTGGGCTTGTCGGCCTTCAGGCGAATGAGGGCGTAGATGTCTTGCCCGCTCTGGCCGGTCTTGACCACCGGGCGGTCGAAATCGAGGCTCATGGTCAGCGAGGCGGCTGCGGCGGCCTGGGCCAGGCTGAGGCCCAAGAGAGCCACGGCGGTTGCACCGAGCGCACGACGGCGCAGGTAGCTAGAGGCGAGGGGAGCGAGATTGGGGATGAAGCCAGTCATGAGGGCACCTTTCTTCGGGGTCTCTTTACTTCTTTGGTTCGGGTGTCGGTCTGACGAACAGGCAGCCTCGAAGGCCGCCAGCATCGCCAGGACATCAACCACAGTGGAGAGGCCAGGTGCAGGACAGGCTGGTGAAATGGGACGCTTTTGCGATGAGTCGTGCAAGCCATGCAAAGGTGGTGG
>CAZHYF010000094.1:4493-6204 GCA_964536635.1 uncultured Rhodospirillaceae bacterium
CTGGTGAAATGGGACGCTTTTGCGATGAGTCGTGCAAGCCATGCAAAGGTGGTGGCAGGACTGGAAGCTGGACTGGAAGCTGCACTGGACGGCGGCGATCCTTCAAGCCGCAAAGGGACCAGAGCAACAGCGGGCACAAAAAACCCCTCGCGCCGTGACGCGAAGGGTCGTTTTCATGTGTCGTTAGCCAAGGACTCGCCCAGGATTCGCCGGGGACGTGCCCAGGCGCGCTGAGCGAGAAGCGCTCTTAGCTGCTCTTCTTAAAAGAGCCGAAGAAAGAGCGGAACGACTTGCCTTCCGACTGAGCTGCGGGCTCCTCAGGAATAGCCTGAGAGGTTTGCGGCTGGTAGGGGTAGACCGTCTGCGGGCAAGGCTGCAGGGGGTAAGCGCCACAGGTGGGGACAGCGTTGTAGTTTGGCGCTGCGCCGTATGCGGGCTGAGCACCATAAGCAGGCTGGGTGCCGTAGGCCGGAGCGTAACCCGGTGCATAGCCGGGCGCCATATAGCCGCCGCTCGGTGCTTGGGTGTAGTTGGTGATCGCCGGAGAGGCCTGCATTTGAGCCGGAACCGGTGCCATGTTGGCAGGGGTGGTTGGCGCACCGCTGTAGGTGTAGCGCGGAGCGGCCTGGGTATAGCTGTAGCCCTGGGCCCCAACAGGCAGCTGCTGCTGATAAGTGGGCGCGCCGGCCATGCTGGCACCACCGGTGCCGATGATCTCTACGCGGCGGTTGCGGCGGTGTGCTTCATCGCTGATGCCCGGATCAAGCGGGCTAGCCTCGCCGTCGCCGCGCACTTGCAAGTAGGCGCGGGGGACACCGCGTGCCACCAAGTAGTCTGCCACGGCGCGGGCGCGCTTTTCTGACAGTTCTTGGTTGTACTTGTCTGAACCACGAATGTCGGTGTGGCCGACAATGGTGAACGACGTGCCGCCAGACGAGATCAGGCGTGAAGCAATGTCGTCCAACTCAGACTTGAAGCGCTCTTTGATTTTGGCGCTGTCTGTGTCGAAGGCCACGTCGCCGCTGATCGTCACCAAAGGCTCGGTGGTGTAGGCTGCCACGGACTGGATGGGCGCAACCACTGTCGAGGGCGCACAATCTGGGTCATCCATGATGGTCTGCGGGGGCAGATTGGGTTGAGCTTGAACAACCCGGGGGGTACAAATTCCGTCGCGAACGGGTACGGCAACCTCTGCGGTTTCAACAGTGTCTGCGCTATCCAGCGGCTGACACGCCGAAAGCCCCAAGAGCACCACCGCGGGAACTGCGAACAATCCTAAGCGCATTAACGTCGTCTCCTAAACCGATTTATGGGACCGACCTGCGCGCTTCGGCGCCCGGTCCTTCTGCTGTCATCCTTGACTGGTTGCGGATGGCCTCGCAGTGCAAATCGCGTTTTTCCACATGCAATTGCTCTGAATTTGCATACTAAAATGCAAATTGCAACCTTTGGTTGGTGGTTGCCTGGAATCTGCAACCAAAAACGAGCCATTTTCGGTATATTGGGCGACCAGAGTTGCTCAACTTAAGCGGTGGTCGCTTGATTCCAAATGAGCATACCTTGTTCGCTGCACTGCGCTCGCGCTGCACTTGCCCTGCCGCGCGCCCTTTATGGCGCCCTCGGCATCGGTCGGCATGCTGGGGCTGCTCCGCTCATCGCACCCCGACCAGCGCACCCCGACCAGCGCTGCCCGGCCACAAAGCCTCCTCAA
>CAZHYF010000094.1:6304-9884 GCA_964536635.1 uncultured Rhodospirillaceae bacterium
CGCACCCCGACCAGCGCACCCCGACCAGCGCTGCCCGGCCACAAAGCCTCCTCAAATGGGGCCGCTTCTTTTTAATCGAACGGTGGTTGGTCGCCTTCTGGTCGAAATGATATGCGACCTCCAGGTGATATTTTTATGAATCCGATTTGAGATATTTCATGGATTTGGGGATTTCATCTGCCCTTGAGCGCCGATTTGGCGCCTTCGATAGACGCGGCTTTGGCTGGCCTAGTCTGCGCTTGAAGCGTGGCTCTTGGCTGATGGCGTCAGCAGTGTTGTTGGTGAGCGGCTGCGGATTGATCGAGCAGCCAGGCTTGCTTGGCCCTGGGCGTGACTTCGGGTTGAACCGCGCGCCCGACTACGGCACCGCGATGTCGAGCCCCTCTTACAGCAACTCCGCAGTCAGCAGCTCGGCCATGCCCCGGCTGCCAGACACGGGCGCCTCGCCCAACATGAGCGCACAACCTGCCCCGCAAGCGATAGTGCCTCAGAGCAGCGTTCTTGCCTATGACGAGCAGACCAGCGGCGCGGACACCTTATATAGAGGGGGGGAGGCGCTGCAGCCCTCCGGGTCAACGCCCTATCTGGATTTGTCCGCCCAGCGCTTCTCCAGCACCGAGGTGGGCAGCCAGTTGCGCGCCCTGATCGCCAAGCGCGCAGAAACGCACCCTGACTGGGCGCGCCAGCTCGATCGCTTCTATACGACCTATGGCTACCAGCCGATCTGGTATCGGGGGGCTTGGTCCAACGAAGCCAAGATTGCCGCCGCCAGTTTGAGCAAGTCCTGGGCCGACGGCTTGCCGCCGCGCCGCTACCTGCCCTCCGAAGGCATCGCCTTGGATCAGGCAACCAGTTTGCAGGCGGTGGCACGAAACGAATTGGCGCTGACGCAAGGCATGCTCTTGTATCTACCCGAGTTGCGCGGTGGCCTGACCACGCAGTCGCACGACGGGCTCGCCTTGCTTGAAGCGGCCCTGGCGTCTGGCGACCTGGGCGATGCTCTTGAGCGCATGCGCCCGCAAACCGCTCAGTTTCAGGGGCTGCGCAAAGCCGTGCTGACCGTGCCGATGGACGAGAGCGCCAAGCGCCTGATTGCGCTCAATATGCACCGCTTCCGCCAAGCCGATGCGCAAATTCAGACCGCAGGGCGGCACGTGCGTGTGAACCTGCCCGGCTACACCTTGGATGCTTACGATCGTGGCGAGCACGTCATGTCGATGCCGGTTATCGTTGGCCAGCCTGATCGCGCGACCCCGATTTTGACCGACCGCATCGTCAATCTGAAATTCAGCCCCGACTGGAGCGTCCCGCCGGTCGCCGCTGGGGAAGACCTGTTGCCGCTGCTCAAACACGACGCCAAAGCCTTGGTGGACAAGATGGGCTTGCAAGCCTTCCGCAATGGTCAGGCGGTCAATCCACTGTCGGTGGATTGGAACCGTTACAGTGCCTCCAACCTGCCCTTTACCTTCCGCCAACGCCCTGGGCCCAAGAACGCCATGGGCGGCGTGCGCTTCTCGCTGACCAATCCGCAGGACATCTATCTGCACGATACGCCCGAGCGTGCTTTGTTTGGCGAAAAGGTGCGTATGATCTCCTCGGGCTGCGTGCGTCTAGCCGAAGCTGAAAAGCTGGCAGCCTGGATCTTGGCCTCCGATCAAGGCTGGTCGCGCAGCCAGGTGCGCCGCGCCATGCAGTCGGGCGACACGCGTATTCAGCCGCTGAAGCAACCCGTTTCCGTGGACCTGGTTTATTATACAGCGCTGATCGACGCCAAGGGCGGGCTACAGCTCTACCCCGACATCTACGGCAAAGATGCCGAACTTGCGGCGCAATTGGGACTTTAGCCCCCTTGCGGAGCGGTCGCGCTTCGCGCTAGCCTTGGCTCGCACCAGAAATTTGGGTCAGAGTGTGGAGAAATCCATATCCGCTCTGGTTTTTACCACATTCTTTCCTAAGTCTGGTTGAGGATACCCTCCAAGTCGAACCGCTCGACTCCTCCAAACGATACAAACAAACAACTGGAGTCCAATAATATGGCCGCCGAAAAAAGCCAAAACGTCCAAGACGTGTTTCTTAACCACATCCGCAAGGGCAAAATCCCCGTAACTGTATTCCTGGTCAATGGCGTCAAGCTGCAAGGCATCGTCACCTGGTTCGACAACTACTCCGTGCTGCTGCGCCGAGATACCCATGTGCAACTTGTCTATAAGCACGCCATTTCGACGGTCATGCCCAGCGCACCCGTCAATCTGCATGAAGAGCAAAAAGACGACTAATCGCTTGCTTGAGCCCAAGGGCCAAGGTTGGCTCTATGGTTGAAACGCCAAGCCGGGCTGATCAAGCGCCGGTCTGCGCCGTCTTGGTGCAGACCGAGGGCTTGCCGCGCCGTGAGCGGGAGATGGCTGCGCGTGTGGACGGTCGCAGCAGCCAAGATCGGCTGGAAGAAGCGCTGAGCCTGTGCGCGGCGCTGGAGCTGCGCGTGGCGAACAGCCAGATGGTGCGCATCACCAAACCGCGTGCAGCCAGTCTGCTCGGCGGCGGCCACATCGAGACCCTCAAAGACATCATTCAAGCCGAGGCAGCAGAGCTGCTGGTGGTCAACGCCAGCCTGACACCGCTGCAACAGCGCAACCTTGAAAAGGCGCTGGGCGTCAAGGTCATGGACCGGGTCGGCCTGATCATCGAAATTTTTGGCGCGCGCGCGCAAACCAATGAAGGCCAGCTCCAGGTGGAGTTGGCGGCTCAGACCTATCAGCGCTCTCGACTGGTGCGGGCGTGGAGCGGGCTGGATCGCCAGCGGGGCGGACGCGGACTGCGCGGTGGCCCCGGTGAGATGCAGATCGAATTGGATCGTCGCCGCATCGATGAGCGTATCTTACGGCTCAAAAAGGAGCTGGCCAAGGTGCGCCAGACCCGCGCTCTGCACCGCAAAGCGCGCCAACGAGCGCCTTATCCCATCGTGGTGTTGGTCGGCTATACCAACGCTGGCAAATCGACGCTGTTCAATGCGCTGACCTCGGGCGGTGTCATGGCCAAGGATATGCTGTTCGCAACGCTGGATCCCACCCATCGCCGCCTGGAGTTGCCGGGCGGGGGGCTGTGTCTGTTGGTGGACTCGGTGGGCTTCATCGCCGATCTTCCGACCGAGTTGATCGAGGCCTTCAAGGCCACCCTTGAAGAGGTGGAGAGCGCCGATTTGATCTTGCATCTGCGCGATCTTTCCCACCCCAATACCGCAGCGCAGCGCAGCGATGTGCTGAAGATCTTGACCGACTTGATCGGCGAACAAGCCTGCCAAGAGCGCGTGCTGGAGGTCGGAAACAAGATTGACCGCCTGACGCCTGAGGAACAGGCCGCCATGCAGAACAGCGCGCTTTTGAGCATCTCTGCTGCGCAAGGCCAGGGCCTGCAAGCGCTGTTGGCATTGATTGCCCAGCGTCTGGGCCAAGACGATCAGCAGTTCGAAATCCAAATGCCGATGGGCGACAGCGCCTTGCGCGGCCAGGTCTATCAGATTGCGCGCCAGCTTGAAGAACGCGTGAGCGAGCCCAGCGAGGCCGAGGGGCAAAGCAGCCTTGTG
>CAZHYF010000095.1:0-1371 GCA_964536635.1 uncultured Rhodospirillaceae bacterium
ATAAGTGCCGCGCCACGGCATCGCAGAGCGCGCTGGTGTAGGCATTGTGGCCGTCCCACATTGACAAGGCCAAGATCCCTTCGGGCTTCAGAACGCGCCGCAGCTCGGCCAAGGCGGCGGGCTTGTCGGGGAAATAGTGGTAGCCGTGCTGGCAGAGCAAGCGGTCGTAGTGGTGATCGGGGCGGGGGATCTGGCCGACATCGCTCTCGATCCAGGTGATGTCCAGGCCTTGGGCCTCTTGGCGAGCCAGCGCCAGCATGCTGGTGTTGATGTCCAGACCCTCGACCTGGCCTTCGGCACCAACAGCGGCCAGGGCGCGTTGTGCGACGCACCCCGTGCCGCAAGCCACGTCCAGCACGGCTTGACCGGGGGACAAGGCCGCCACCGTCACCATGGCCTCGGCCCAGCGGTCGAACCAGGCAGGCACCAAGACTTGCTGGTAGATCTGCGGGGCTCTGCCCGCCAGTTGAAAGGTCATGCTGCCCGCCCTCCCACAGGTAATGAGCCAAAAGCTTAGCTCCGCTGAAGGGATTGGCAAAGCAGCATTTCTAGTCGGCGGGGTTTGGTCAGTCCCGCGCGCCCATGCGGGCGATGGTGGCAAAGATGGCACCGGCGATCCACAGGACGGGCCCCCAAATGCCGATCCAAAAGTCGATGAAGCCCGGCATCATGACCGCAACGATGAAGCCCAAATCAGCCGCAGCGATCAGCACCATGTTGGCCCAATAGCCCGCGCGCGAATTGCGCCAGTTGAAGAAGACCGCCACCACGGTTGAGGCCAAGCCGAACCACAGCAGGTTCCAGGCGTGTTGATTGAAGATGGCGTCCAGCAAGCTGCCGAGCTGGTCCGGGGTGGGGACAATGCCAGAGTCGAGATAGAAAGCATCCAAAACTGCATTGGCAGATCCAGAGGCGTTGAGCATGAGCATTTGGGCTCCAAAGGCCACATGCATGATGCCCCAAAGGGCAAAGAAGATAGCGCCAAGGCGTTGGGCTGACATAAGGGAAGCTCCAAAGAAAGAGAAGAAAGGCGCGGTCACCGCCAGGCCGCGGCGCGACCGCGCCTTGGTGCTAGGCCTTGCGGCCAGCCACCGCGCGATCACCTTGGAACCAACGCAGGGTGTCCGGGTAATCGAACAGCAAAGAGATGGTGTTGGTGATCAGCAGCACCGTCAGGAAGGTGTCATACAGGCCCTCGGCCGCCGGGCGTTGGAAGGCCAGGATGTAGACCAGGATGGTCCAGGGGATCAGGTGCGGCAGGCCCATGAGCTTGGAGAACCCGCGCTCGCGCAGCATGACCGGCATGTTGAGCATCATGGCCAGATTGGCGAGGCCTGCGACCAGCAGACCGCCGGGCTGGTTGATGAACAG
>CAZHYF010000095.1:1471-4903 GCA_964536635.1 uncultured Rhodospirillaceae bacterium
TGCTGCCCTGAGCCTGAAAGGTGACCTCGGCGATGGCGCTTTTCAGCGGCATGTTGCCCTTGATGACCTTGATGGACAGCTTGGCTTCGGGCTGGTAGCCGACAATCTCTTCTTGAACGAAGGTTTTGCCGTCCTTCATGTCGCAATGGCGGCGCGCGCGCAGGCCGGTTGCGGGGCTGCCCTCAAGCGTGCGCGAGGCCTTGAGCGCCGGGTTGAATGCGGCGAAATCGCCAAAGGCGTCCCAGCTTGCCCAGACTTGCGACAAGGGGGCGTGGATGACGCGGTCGATCGTTACGTTTGCCATGGAATGATCCTTTGAATGCAATGGGCGGGGCGGGCTGCTGTTTGGCCTGAGGTGCTCGCCTCTTCCTTAGTGGCCAAACAGAGCGCCGCCTCTGGTCTATAGTTGGGGATTGCGGGCTGGTTGAAAATATCGAATACTCATCCACCATGGATCGAAAACGATCCGCCTGATCGGAGCGGGGAGTGCCGGGATGACCGACGATTGGAACAGCTATCGGGTTTTTTTGGCTTGCCACCGCAGCGGCAGTCTGCGCGGCGGTGCCAAGGCGCTGGGCGTCAATCACGCCACGGCGGCGCGCGCGCTGGCGGCGCTGGAGGAGGCGCTTGGCGCCAAGGTGTTCCACCGCTCGGTGGGCGGGCTGCGGCTGTCAGATACGGGGCGGTTGCTCATCCAGCACGTCGAGGAGATCGAGCAACAGACCCAGCACATTCAGCGGCGCTTAGCGGGCTTGGATGCCCAGCCCTCGGGCCTGCTGCGGGTCAGCGTGCCGCCCGCCCTGGCGCAGAGCCTGATCGCGCCCGAGCTGGCGGACTTCGCCGCGCGCTACCCCAACATCGAGGTCGAAATGCTGGCCACCAATCGGGTCTCCAACCTGCTGCGTTCGGAGGCCGATGTCTCGCTGAGGGTGGCGCGTAAGGTGACCGACGATGTGGTGGGGCGGCGCTTGCTGCGCTATGTGACCGGGGCCTTTGCTGCGCCGAGCTACCTGGAGCGGGTGGGGCCCTTGCAAACCGGCGATGGCAGCGGCGCCTGCTGGATCGGCTGGAGCGCTGGCAGCGAGTGGGTGCAGCAAACGCCCTTTCCGAAAGCTGCGGTCAAGCATCGCCTGGCCGATATCCACGCGCAGATGGAGGCCGCCAAGGCCGGGCTTGGCATGGCCTGGGTGCCCTGCTTTTTGGGCGATCGGGTCGAGGGCTTGGTGCGGGTGCCAGGCGCTGAGCCCCTGCCGGATTTTTCGATCTGGCTGCTGCTGCACCCGGATTTGCGGCAGTCGGCGCGGGTGCGCGCCTTCGTTGACTTCTTCGCCGAACGCGTATTGGCCCAAGCAGAGCGGTTTCAGCGGTGAAACAAAAAAAGCCCCGCGGTTGCCCGCGAGGCAGTCAGGTGAGACAAAACTTGTAGCGCCAAAAGGGCCGACGGGACTGGGTTGGGGCCGCATCGCCTGGCCCTTGGTTGGCCGGGTAAGCCGCTAGCAACTAAGACGAATCTCCGTGTGCCAGTGGCGGGCGCGATGCGGATTTATCGCCGTCCGTTTGGGCCGGCAAAGGCTAGTCCTTGCACTCCAGCAGCAGCATGCCAGCGCCGGTGTTGGAGATCGGGATGTGATAGTTCTTGGCGACCACCTCGACCTTGTCGCCCAGCGCGCCGCGCATCATCATCCACATGATCAGCTCGGTGCCCTGAGAGCCAGCTTCTTTGACCAGCTCCATGCGGCTGATTTTGGTCAGCTCCTCGGGCTTGTGGACGATCTTGTCCATGCACATCAAGTCGAAGGCCTTGTTGATGTGGCCGGCACGCTCGCCATCCAACTGGTGTGACAGGCCGCCGGTGCCCAGAACGACGATCTTCACGTCCTCGGGGTAGGAGCGCAGCGCCTTGCCCAGCGACTTACCGAAGTCCAGAGCGCGCTTCAGGGTCGGGATCGGGTGCTGCACCGTGTTGGCGCTGACCGGAATGGCGCGTGGCAGGTTGGGGTTGTCCAGCAGGCCCGGCCAGAAGAGCTGCATGGGCACGGTAAAGCCGTGATCCACCGCCAGCTCCTGGCAGGAGGTGATGTCGAACTCGTCTTCGACCATACCCTCGATGATGTGCCAGCTCAGCTTGGCATCGCCCGGCATGGGCGGGATGGCCGGAATGCCCCAGCCTTCGTCTTCGTTGTGGTACTCGTGCGCTGCGCCAATAGCGAAGGTCGGCATCTTATCCAAGAAGAAGCCCAGGCCGTGGTCATTGTAGATATTGACCACGATGTCGGGCTTGTGCTCGGCCAGCCAGGCGTGGACCGGGGGGTAGGCGTCGAAGAAGGGCTTCCAATAGGGATCTTCGAACAGCTCCTTGGCGATGGCGTTGCCGACCGCCGGGATGTGCGATGTGGTGATGCCGCCGATGACTTTTGCCATGATTTCAAGTCCTTACTGATTGTTTTGGTCAAGCAGCTTTTGCTTGAATTCGTCGGTGGTCATGCCGGTTTGCAGACCGCCAATATCCTGGACGCTGAGTTTGAAGATCCCCGCCAGCTTGGCCAGGTAGTAGATGTTGCCACCTTCGCGGATCATGCCCAGCACGTCCTTGTTGCGCACCGCCTCCTTTTGAGCCTCGGTCAGGTTGAACCGGCTCATGTAGCCGTCGGGGTCTGCCACAAAGGCATCGCGGGCAGCAGCGGCATTGAAGGAGTAGCACATCTTGTTCAGGCCATAGCCCTTCATGGCCATTTCGCCGTCGAAGATTGTGGTGCCGGGGATGTCCAGGTGCTGGTCAAATGCAGCATGGCTCATGGGTCGTCTCCAGGGTTGGGGTCAGGGGCGCAAGTCTGCGACTTAGGCCCAGTACAGACGCTGTGGGTTTTCGACCAGCAGCTTGTGTTGCAGGTCGGGCGTAGGCGCGATGAGGGGAATGAAATCGACCAGCGCGCCGTCGTCCGGCATGTGCGATTTCATATTCGGGTGCGGCCAGTCCGTGCCCCACAAGACACGGTCGGGGAAGGCCTCGACGACCGCTTTGGCATAGGGCACGACGTCGGCATAGGGCGGGCCGGCTTTGGTCAGGCGCTCGGGACAGGTGACCTTGGACCAGACGCGCGCGTTGGTCTTCATCAGGTTCAAAAAGCGCTGGAAGTCGGGGTGATCGACGCCCTTGGATACGTCGGGGCGACCCATGTGGTCGACGACGATGGTGGTGGGCAACTGAGCCAAGAAGGGCTCCAGCTCCGCCAGGTCTTGGGCCTCGAAATAGACCACGATGTGCCAGCCCAGGGGCGCGATCTTATCGGCGATCGACAAGAAGACCTCTTTGGGGGTGGCATCGACCAGGCGCTTGACGAAGTTGAAGCGCACGCCGCGCCCGCCCGCTTCGTGCATGTCTGCCAGTTCGGCTTCACTGATATCAGCGCCAACCGAGGCAACGCCGCGCGC
>CAZHYF010000095.1:5003-9693 GCA_964536635.1 uncultured Rhodospirillaceae bacterium
ATGCGCGCCGCGCCCTCATAGGAGACCTGGCCGCCGGGGGTCTGCACTGAGGCGATGGCCGTCTGCCCGGTGTTTTCCATATAGATGCGCACCTGGGTCTGGCCCTCTTGCGCCGGTACCAAGCCGCGCTCGATGGCGAAGGGGCCGATGCCTGCAAGGATGTTGCCGCAGTTTTGACCGTCGCTGACCAGGGCTTGATCAACGAAGACCTGCAAGAACAGGTAGTCCACGTCGATGCCCGGGCGGCTGGAGGGGCGCACCACCGCGACCTTAGAGGTCAAGGGGTCAGCGCCACCCATGCCGTCGATCTGGCGCGGATCGGGCGAGCCCATGACGCGCAGCAAGACGGCGTCACGCTCGGCGGGATCGCGGGGCAGATCGTCTGCGAGGAAATAGCCGCCCTTAGACGTGCCACCGCGCATCCATAGACAGCCAATTCCTTTAGACATACTTCAAGCCCTTTTCGGCCAAACGGGCGCGCATGTTGTAGATGTCCAGGCCCAATTCGTCCGCGGCCAAGCGCAGACGCTTGGATTCTTCGTTGGCTTCGCGTGCTTGGGCCTTTTCCAAGACGGCTTCGGCTTCCTCGCGGCGCACGACGCACACGCCGTCGTCGTCGGCTACGATGATGTCGCCGGGATTGACCAGTGCGCCCGCGCAGACGATCGGCACATTGACCGAGCCAAGCGTCTCCTTGACCGTGCCCTGGGCAAAGACGGCTTTGGACCACACGGGGAACGCCATCTGTCGCAAGTCCATGGTATCGCGCACACCGGCGGCGATGATCAGGCCCTTGACGCCGCGCGCTTTGGCAGAGGTGGCAATCAAATCGCCGAAATAGCCGTCCTCGCAGGGGCTGGTCGGGGCCAGCACCAGAATGTCACCGGCTTGGCACTGCTCGATGGCGACGTGCAGCATCCAGTTGTCTCCCGGAGGCGCTGAAATGGTCACCGCTGAAGCGCCCAAGCGCACGCTCTGTTGGATGGGGCGCATGTAGGAAGCCAATAAGCCTTTGCGGCCTTGGGCCTCGTGGACGGTTGCCACACCGCAAGCGCCCAGGGCTTCGACCAGCGCGCTGTCCGCACGCTGGATGTTTTGGACAACGACGCCGCTTGTTCCGACACCAATCATACCAGCTCATCCACGGTTTGGGGGAAGATCGACTGGAAGCCCTCGGCATAGCGCGCATTGCGTCCGCCGGCCTGACCGCCCGAGTTGCGGCGGAAGTGGTTGCCGCGGTTTTCTGCAACGTTGGTGTAGAAGTCCCACAGGTGCTCTTGGCCCTGCATGCACTCGATGGCGGCGCGCTTCTTGTCCCACACTTCGGTGATGTCCAAGAAGACGTTGGGCTTCCATTCCATTTGCTCGGTTTGGTGCGGCTCGAACAAGTAGAGCTGCGGGGCGCCCAGCACCTTTTGGCCGGGGTTGTGGCCCCAGGCTTGGGCGATCATGCGGCACTCCAGCGCGAACTGGGTGGTGTACATGTGGTCGGTGTTGTAGGGATCCCACTTGGAGTGGCTCATCATCCACTTGGGCTGCACCGCGCGGATTACGTCCACCATGCGCTCCTTGGCTTCCATGCCCAGGTTCAGGGGATAGTCACCCAGATCGAAGAATTGGATATCGTGGACGCCCAGGGCGGCGGCGGCGTTTTCGGCTTCCTTGCGGCGCTCGGTCTTGACGCGCTCCAGCGTCATGCCCTCTTGCTTCCACAGCTTGGCGCTTTCTCCGCGCTCGCCGTAGGAGAGGCAAACCACTGTGACGTCATAACCTTTTTCTTGGTGCAGGGCGATGGCGCCGCCTGCGCGCCAGACAAAATCGGCTGAGTGTGCCGAGATTACCAAAGCTGTCTTCTTGTCCGTCATGGTCTGCATGTCCCAGTTTCGCGCTATGTGGCGGTGTTTCTTTCATGGCTGGTCTAGCATCCTTGCCCGAAAACGGCTATTCGATTCAAAGAAATTAATATAAGTTTAGACTATAAACCTCATATTTGGAGCGCGCCTTGGACGCACAATTCCCGAACCTTCGTCACCTGCGGGTCTTTGTCGAAGTTGCCCGCTGCGGTTCGGTCAGCCAAGCGGCTTTGCGCTCGAATTTGTCCCAGCCAGCGGTGACGCAAGCGGTGTCCAAGTTGGAAAAGCAGGCCCAAGTCAGCCTGTTCAATCGCCATAAGTCGGGGCTGTACCTCAGCGACATCGGTCAGCTCTATTTCCAAAGGGTCGAGACCGCCTTGGCGCTGTTGGAACAGGGCGCGCTGGCCGTGCGCCGCCTGGGTCGCCCAGAAAGTCGCCCAGAAAGTCGCCCAGAGGGTCGTCCAGAAGGGCGTACTGAGACCGCCAGGGGATTTCAGCACTTCGACCAACTGATGACTGCGGCACAACTGCGCGCGCTGGTGGCTCTGTCGCAGCGACCCAACTTCACCGCCGCGGCCAAGAGCATCGGGCTCAGCCAACCGTCGTTGCACCGCGCGGTTCGCAATCTGGAGGCCTTGAGTGGTGTCGAGCTGTTTCGCAAAAGCGAGCAGGGCATTGCCTTTACGCCCGCTGCCTTGGTGTTGCTGCGAGCGGTGAAACTGGCCTGGAGCGAGCTGCGCCAGGGCGAGGACGAGATCGGCGCGCACCTGGGCCACGACAGCGCCGAGCTGGTTGTTGGCACCTTGCCTTTGCCGCGCTCCTATCTGCTCCCGCGGGCTATTCATGCCATGGTTCAGGCCCATCCAGGGCTGCAAATTCGCTCGATCGACGGCCCCTTTACCGAGCTGTCGCGCGCGTTGTTGCAAGGCGATATCGACTTTCTGATTGGCGCGCTGCGCAGCGATTTGGACCCCGACGAATTCACCACGCAGCCCTTGTTTGATGATCCCTTGGCGGTGGTGGCTGGGCGCGATCACCCTTTGGTCGGGCAGCCGCATTTGCCTATCGCAGCCCTGTTGGATTACCCCTGGATTGCGCCGCCGCGCAGCACGCCTGCGGGCTCCTACCTCTATCAGACGCTTGGTATCGCCGCGCTGGACCAGACCCCGGTGCGGGTGGTTTCTTCCTCGCTGGTGTTGGTGCGGGGGCTGTTGAAGCAGGGGCCCTACCTCACCATCCTGTCGCGCCACCAAATCCGTGAGGAGTTGACGACCGGCAGCCTGGCGACGCTGGATGTGGACTTGCAGGGCAGCAGTCGGCCCATCGGTTTGACCTTTCGCAGCGCTTGGCGACCAACCGCGCGCCAACAGGCATTCATCGCTTGCTTGGAGGAGGTGGCGCGGCAGATCAGCGCCAGGCAGCATGACGGCGCAAGGGCACAGGCCTAGGCGGGGAGATGGCCCGCGCTGGCGGCGTGGCTGGCCCAGCAGCTTGCCTGGAGGGCCAATAGGGCGGCACTGATCGGAGGCACAACCGCGCGGCCTTGCGCTGTTGTGAGCGGTCTTTGTTGGTTGCGCCCAGTCCCTGCCTGGGGCAGGTTGCCTGCGGCGCCTTTTGCGCTGGCCTGACCCAAACCCAGGATGCAATGCCCATGGCGCCTGCAACGACCAATTGGCCTGCGGTGGCCCTCGTCATCTTGGCGGGCATCGCGACCGCGCTGCAAGTCGGCAAGCTGCCGGTTGCCATGCCCGCCTTGCAAGCCGAGATGGGCCTCTCGCTGGTCACCTTGAGCTGGATCTTTGCCATCTTCAGCCTGCTCACCGCTAGCTTGGGCGCAGTGTTCGGCAGCGTGACGCGCAGGCTGGGGCTCTATCGTGTCGCCATGGCAGGCTTGCTAATCGCTGTGCTGGGAAACCTGATTGGTGCCTTTGCAAGCGGTGTGGCGCTGTTACTGGCGACCCGCGTACTAGAGGGGCTGGGCTTCTTGTTGATTATCACCAGCCTGCCGCCACTGATCATGCAGCTTGCCGCTGAAAACGACCGGCGCAGCGCCATGGCCTTCTGGAGCCTCTTTCTGCCGACCGGCTCCTTTATCGCCATGCTGATGTCGGGACCAATCCTGGAGGCCGGCTCGTGGCGGGTGCTTTGGGTGGTGATCGCGACTTGCATGCTGGCCTCCTTGGTCTCGCTGGCCTGGTTGCGTCGGCGCCAGGGGCCGCCAACAGCCAAGCCTGCGCCGCTTTCCGCGCTTGAGCTGCTGCGTTTGTTGCGCGACCCGGGGCGCTTGGTGGCCAGCTTGACCTTTGGCGTCTACGCCGCGCAATACATGATCGTCACCGGCTTCATTGCACTGATCCTGACTGACACCTTTGGCTTAAGCGCCGTGCAGGTTGGCATTGCCGTCGCGGCTGTGGTCGGCGTGAATTCGGCAGCCAACGCGCTTGCGGGCCTCTCGTTCCGGCGTGGCTGGCGCTCGTCCACGCTGATATTGTGGGCCTGCTTGGTCTTGATGGTGGCGCATTTGTTGATCTTCGCGCTGCCCGTTTCGCCGCTGGTGCAGGTCTTGGGCATGCTGCTGTTTGGCATGTTCTCGGGCTTGGTTCCGGCATCGCTTTTCGCCAGTCTGCCGCGCTTGGCGCCCAATCCCGAGGCGGTGCCCATCATGAGCGGCCTGCTGATGCAAGGCTCGGCCATCGGTCAGCTCATCGGGCCACCCGCGGCGGCGGCCATGGTTGGCCTGGTCGGCGGCTGGATGGGGGCAGCGCTGGTGCTTTTGGTGTTGGCGCTGACGATGCTCGCAGGCGGGCTCTACCTACGCCGTAGCGGCGGCTAGAGCG
>CAZHYF010000096.1:0-9666 GCA_964536635.1 uncultured Rhodospirillaceae bacterium
TAACTGATTTCTAACGCAAGTCCATGCTCTCTCGTGTTGCCACTCATTCGCGTCTTGCCCTAGGCTTGCTCCTAACGCGACAGCAGGCTTGCGAGCCTGACCTGCCACTGGGTCGCCCCAAGGCGCCGCGGGGTCTTGTGCGGATAGCCCTCATACTGGTCCCAGAGCTGGGCGCAAATCACCTCAGGGCTTGAGAAACGCCGCACCCAATCCAAGCCTTCTTGCGCGCGTCTTGTCAGATCGACGTGACCGGCGTCGAGTTTTTGCAGGAAGTCACTGATATCTGGGATCGTGTTCAGACTGATAACCGGGGCAAGCTCGTGCCCTGCTTCGTTTTGCGCCCAATCGGGATTGACCCAGCAAACAGAGGGCGTCCCAGTGGCAATCGCCTCACGCGTGGCTGTGCCGTAGTGGCCGATTGTAAATTGGTCCACCACCAAATCGACCCCGCGATAAAAACGACGAAGCAGCCCCTTGCTCAGGGCACCATCCAAAAAGAAGAAGGTCTCAGGATAATTGGCTGTCCGAGCCTTGAAATCGTGGTAATCGGCGCCCCAGGCCGTGAGAATAAATTTCAAGCCAGCCGGGCGGCCCGCAGCTATCCATGCTTCCAGCACGCGGTCCTGCCCCTTGTCAGCATAGGAGATGCGCGAGGGCACAAAGATCAGGCGGTCGTCGGGCGCAAACCTGGCGTTGAGGCCAGCCTGCAGCATCGCCTGCTCCAGGATTGCGCGTTTTTCCTGGGGGCTGCGTAGATGTTCCGGGGTAAAGGGCAAACCGATCTGCGCGTAGGGAATGTGCGCAAAGTCGCGATCCCAGACCGCATCGCCGCCAACCAAAGCCGCATTGGCCCGTTTTGGTGTCGAGGACAAGGTTGCCATGGCCGAGTTGAAGGCGTCTTTCAGGTAGACACCGCGGAAGTCCAGCACTTCACCTGCGCGACCCGTACCACCAATCAAGCCCGACGCGACCATCCATTCCCCACCCGCAGGGCAAATGAAAAAGGGTGTGCCGGACAGAAGGGCCAAGATCAGAGCGTTAACCTGGCACACGAACAGCAGGTCGCACTGTTGGAACTGCGCCACGTACCAGCGCCAATGTGCTGGCAACACCTCACGCGGACTGCTGGTTATGATCTGTAGGCGCCTGCGGGCCTCCGGAGCAAGGTGGCCGTGGCTCTCCTCCGTGATCTTCAGATCGGGCAAGGGCAACCTTAAAGGAATGCTGTGCCTCGGTGGATCGCGTAACCAACTTGGCGGGCTCCAGCCCTGCGCGTGTTCCAGCCGTGTCCAATCATCAGCGCTCCAAAGCGAGCTGCCTGCGACCTGGTCATGGGACAGCATAAAGCTGCAATCTTCCCAGACGGGTTGGCTCATGGCATAGGAGTCCCACCGGTCGCGGAAAAAGCGCAAGTCGGCGCCCGTGCTGGCCAGAGCCTGGGCCATAATGTAGGTATTGTTCGCCATGCCACCGCAGAGGCCAATGCGCGGGGGATCGGCGTCAGTGCGCTTCGAATTTACGGCCGTCATGCCGTGCTTGTCCTAGGGTATGATCTAACTATGAGCCGGTGTCCGCCGGAATGAATAGCGGAAGTTGATCACGGTTTTCAACTTTAAGTCAAGCTTGTTTCGCGAGCTTCACCACTTAAACGAGCATTTGGTTGGTCAGCATGGCAGACTGGTTCCTAGAGAGCGGCCAAAAGGGCCTGGCAAACCTGATCGACATCGCTTGCTTGCATACCGGGGAACAGCGGCAGAGTGATGGTCTCGTGCTCCAAGGTTGCCGCTATCGGGAAATCCTGAGCCGTGGTGCCGTACTTGTTGCCATAGTAGCTGGAAACAGCAGGGCAGTGGGTGCCTGGACGGGTCATGATATCCTGCTCGCGCAGGGCTGCCATCGCAGCATTGCGGCGCGCCCGACCATAGCCCGGCAGGCGGATCACGTAGGACTGATAGGTATGGCCCTCTTCCAGGGCCGCCGAACCCGGTCGCTGAATATCGCTGTTGACGCCCAAGCGCTCGTGGTAGAGCGCCGCCGTGGCCCGGCGATGCGCCAAAAGGTCCGCCAGCTTATCAAATTGAGCGACGCCAACCGCCGCCTGAATATCGCTCAGGCGCAAATTGAAGCCCAGATTGGGGAAGTCGTTCATAGACCAGGGGCCCAGCTCCTCGTCGGTGATATGCGCCGCGACGCTGGAACCGTGATTGCGCAGCGAGGCCACCTTGATCGCCAAAGCTTCGTCGTTGGTGGAAACCATGCCGCCCTCACCGGTGGTGATGGCTTTGCGCGGGTGGAACGAGAAGGCGCCCAAATCGCCAATGGCCCCGATGGATTGCCCCTTATATTGGGTACCAATGGCGCAGGCCGCATCCTCAACCACCGCCAAGCCGTGCTTTTTGGCAACCGCCATGATGGGGTCCATATCAGCCGACAAACCAAAGAGATGGACGGCAACGATGGCCTTGGTGTTGGGCGTGATCGCCGCTTCGATTTTGGCGGGGTCGATGTTGAAGGTGGTGGGATCGACATCCACAAACACCGCCTTGGCGCCCATATATTCAGCGCAATGGGCCGAGGTGATCCAGGTAAAAGCAGGCACCAAAACCTCATCGCCCGGCCCGACCGCAAGCGCCGCCATGGCTAGGTGCAACGCGGCCGTGCAGGAGGTGGTGGCCAACGCAAACCCACAGGCATGCACCTGGCGAAAGCGTTGTTCGAAACGATCGACAAATGGGCCTTGGGTAACATGCCCTGAGTTCAGGCATTCGCGCAGATTGTTGATTTCGTCTTCAGAAAAGCAAGGAAAAGTCAGCTTCATGCGCGGTCTTCTTGGGTAAATTTACGAAAATTGATACCCGCGCTCGATCTTCCTGAGGTCATTGACCCAAGGAACGTCCGAGCACGCTGTGCGATCCGTTGCGTAACCAACCAAACCCAGGCGGGGCCAGGCCGTGGCAACCAGGAACTGCATAATCAACTTGGGGATAAAATGCTAGCTTTTGCTGCGCGTTGTGGGGGTCGGAACCAGCCCCACACCGGTTTTCCTCGCACGCGTTCTGATCGCTTGCCGCGGTCAACAGACGCCACCTATCAGTTTACTTCGCAAATCCACCCGCGGTCTTGCATCCAAGAGCGCGGGCCTGGCGATCGCGACGCTACGGCGCTCAAGCTAGTCTTGATGCGGCGTGGCCATATAGGCCTCAGCTTCGGCTTGCGTTTCAAAGATGTGCGGGCGGATCGAGCGATCTTTCAGCCCCGAGCCCAGCTTCTGACGCATGAAGGCCGAGGTGGTGTAGCGCGTCGCGGTCAGATAGTGCTTTTCTTCCAGCTCACGCAGCAGGTCGGCGTAGCCCTGGTAGACCTCATGCCCGATCTCAACGCCATCATAGTTCGAGATGATGTTGACCCGCTGGCCAATACTCTCGAAGAAGCGGCGCAGCCCGCGCTTGACGGTGGTCAGATCCTCGGGCGTGATGATGGCCAGGCCCGACAAGTCGGCATAAACCGTATTGTTGCTGGCCTTGTAGACGAAGCGATCCAGCAAGCGGCGGTCCATCATGCTGGCTTTCAGCTTCATGGGCTTCTTCTTGAAGATGCGTTCGTCCATGGTCCGCACCTCGTTCATGATCGGGCGGAAGGCCATCAGGTCCAGGATGTCCTTTTGCAGGTCCACACCCGGCGCCACCTCGGTCAGCTCCAGGCCGTCGGGCGTTAGGCGGAAGACCGCGCGCTCGGTGATGTAGAGCACGTCCTGGCCGCGGCTGGCTGCATAGGCACCGTTGAAGGTGATCTGCTCAACCTGGTCGATGAATTTGGTCATGCGGCCTTCCTGGTTGATGGTCAGACTGCCACCCTTGACGGTGCAATCAAAGCCACTGGCAGTAAAGGTGCCAACGAAAACCAGCTTGCGCGCGTTCTGCGAGATGTTGATAAAGCCGCCCGCGCCCGCCAAGCGATCCTTGAAGCGTGAGACGTTGACGTTGCCGAACTTATCGACTTCGGCCATGCCCAGGCAGGCCAGATCCAGGCCGCCGCCGTCGTAGTAGTCGAACTGCTGGTTGGTTTGGATGATCGAGTCCGCGTTGATCGCAGCGCCGAAATCCAAGCCCGACTGGGGCACTCCGCCAATGATGCCAGCCTCGGCGGTCAAGGTGATGTTGTTGATGATGCCCTCTTCGTTGGCCACGGCCGAGACGCCCTCGGGCATGCCGATACCCAGGTTGACGACGCCGTTGATGGGCAGCTCGAAGGCCGCGCGGCGGGCAATGACCTTGCGCTGGTCCAGCTCCATCGGCGGCAGGCGATCGACGACGGCGCGAATTCGGCCGGTGAAGGCGTGGTTATAGCTGGAAGCATAGGTCTGCTGGTGCTCGTGGCGCTCGACTTGCACCACACAATCCACCAGGTTGCCGGGCACCTGCACCTCTTTGGGTGCCAGCGAGCCGGGAGCCGCGATCTGCTCGACCTGGGCGATGACCAGGCCGCCCGAGTTCTTGGCCGCCATGGCAATCGGCAGGCTGTCCAGCACCAGCGCCTCGCGCTCCATGGTGATGTTGCCGTGGATGTCGGCGGTGGTGCCGCGGATGAAGGCCACGTCGATGGGGATCGACTTATAGAACAGCCACTCCTGGCCGTTGATCTCTTGCAGCTCGACCAGCTTTTCCAGGCTGCGTTCATTGATGGCGCCGCCCGCTTGGCGTGGATCAACAAAGGTGTGCAGACCAACCTTAGAGAACATGCCAGGCTTGCCGGCTGCGATGTCGCGATAGAGCTGCGAGATACAGCCCAGCGGCAGGTTGTAGGCTTCGATCTGGTTTTCGACCGCCATTTTACCCAGGCGGGGGATCAGCGACCAATGGCCGCCAATCGCGCGCTTGACCAGGCCAGGGTGAGCCAGTCGGTTGAGGCCTTTGTCCTTGCCGTTGCCGGGCGCAGCTGCGAACAGCAGCGAGATATCCTTGGGCACGGCCCGGGCCAAAAAGCTCTCCTCGACCCCGCGCAGCAGGGCTTCAGGCGTGCCGATGCCGACAAATCCCGACACACAGACCGTGTCGCCGTCGGCGATGACGGCAATGGCTTCTTCTAAGCTTACAACTTTATCGACCATGGTTCCTCCAGAGGTCTCGCGGCCCATCCTGGCCCGGTTTCGGGGCCCTGAGGACAGGCGCTTTGTGCAACGGTGTTATTGGCCCAGCGCCTAGGAGGCGGCGGGTTTGCTCGCAGATTTGCCTGCTGTTTTGCCTACTGATTTGCCTGCCGGTTTTGCCGCCCGCTTAGGTGTGCGTTGGCTGGCGCGCTTGGCAGCCGCCTGCGCCGAGCTGCTGGTCTTGGCCTTCAGCCAATCGGATAAGCCGCCTGCAACGACGCCTTGCGCCTTGCTGGACACAAAAACGCCCACGTGACCGCCGGGGAAGCTCAGCTCCTGATAGCGGCGGCCAGGAATGAAGTCGCCCAGCGGCGTGGTGCAGGAAACCGGCACGATATGGTCTTGCTGCGCATAGATGTTCAGCACCGGGCACTTGATCTTTTTCAGATCAACAATGCGTCCGTCGATGACAAATTCACCGCGCACCAACTGGTTTTGACCATAGAGGTTATAGAGCCACTGCTTGGCGGCTGCTCCGGGGTGATCGGGCCGGTCAGCGATCCACTTTTCCATGCGCAAGAAATTCAGCGTAGCTGCCTCGTTGCCCGCCAAGCGCGCCAAACCAACGTTGTACTTGGTCAGGGTCGCCATGGGGGTCAGGGCGGTGAACATGGAGCCATAGAAGGAGCCCGGCAGGCCGCCGAAGGTCTCGATCAGCATGTCCACGTCGTCTTCGGTCAGATGGCCCAGCCAGAGGTTCAATTGCCCCTCGCCCAGCCAGAAGTTTTCCGGGTCGCCTTCAAAGTCGATGGGGGTAATGGCCAACGCCAAGCCCGCGAAGAGGTCCGGCTCCAGCGCTGCCAAACAGGCCGAGAAGGTGCCGCCTTCACAGATGCCGAAGACAACCGAAGGCTTGTCGTCGTTTTGCGCGTTGGCAAAGCGCAAGCAGCCGCCCAGATAGCGCTGCACATAGTCGTCGATCTTGAGGTGGCGATCGACGCGGGTAGGATTACCCCAATCGACGACATAGACGCGGTGACCCGCCTCAAGCAGGTTGCGCACCAGCGAGCGGTCTTCTTGCAGGTCGATCATGGTTTGGCGACCAAACAGGCCATAGCAGATCACAATCGGCGGCACGTCTTCCAGCGGGTCGGCCAGCGGCTCGTATTCAAACAAGCGCACCTTGTCGATGGCAAAGACCTCGCGCTTGGGCAAGGTGGCGATTTGCACCGCCTCGTCGGCCAGATCAGCAAGCAAGGCGCCGGTCTTGGCGGCCTTAAGCTGGTTGTCGAGCCAGGCTTCCCACAGCCGCGCGGCTTCTTTCATGGCCGGGTTTGACAGCAGGGCTTCGGTTGCTGGATTGCGGGTCTCGGCTTTTGGAGGTGTGGCGGTCATGCGCTCTTGCGTCCCTTCAGCGATGCGAGTTCATTGCGGGTCTCGGCCAACTGTTGGCGCAGGCTGTGCACCACGTCGATCAGATCATCGACCTCGGTGCGCGAGGGAATGTTGGCCTGTTTACACCAGGCTTCAGACTGCTCGTGCTGGCGCTGCTTGAGCGTCAGTCCGGCGCGCATCAAATCGCGCTGGGCGTCCAGGAAGTCTTCTGAGCGCTGGGCCTCCAACAGAGCGGTGTTGGCGGTCTTGATCCAGTCTTGCAGGGCCTTGTCCGGGTCAATCGCGCTCCAGTCGGCTTCAGCATAGGCCTCGGCGAAGCGGTGGTAGGCGGTCTCCCAAGCGCGGCTCATGATGGCGCTCAGCGCGCCCACGGCCTGCTGATAGTCCAGCAGCTCTTTCCAAGCGCGTGCAGCACCAGCCTGCATGTTGGGCATGTCAGCGAACTGAGGGCCCGCTGCCACCTTGTCCAGCCACTGCTTAAAATCTTGCGGCATGTTGGTGTTCCACCAAGCCGGCAGGTTCAACGCCTTCATGGCGGCAAAGGCTTCGGGCATGCCCGCTTGCTCGGCCCAGTTGGGCATCAGGGCTGCCCAGTCCTGGGGGTTGCCTGCCATGGCTGTGCCCATGAAGGGATTGCCGGAGGCCAGATTGCCCAAGAAGTCGCTCCAGGCGTTGGCGCTGGGGGTGGCGAAGCCTGGGAAAGCGCCCGCAAAGTTGCCCCCAAAGTTACCTGGGAAATTGGCTTGGAAGTTGCCTGGGAAAGGTCCGGGAAAACCAGCGCCGAAGCCGCCCGGCATGCCGGCTGCGCCTTGCAGAGCGGCATTGAAAGGATTCATGCCTGCCATAGCTTGCGCGGCACCAAAGCCAGGCGCACCAAAGCCAGGCGCAGAAAAACCGGTCGGCATCGCGCCCGGCATCGCACCAGCAAAGGCCATATTGGGCATCGCGCCACCGGCGGGGGTCGCAGCTTGCCACATCTTGGCCCATTGCTGCATCATGGCCGCTTGCTGCTCCGCCCAGGACGCGCCCTCATGTGGGGCCGCGCCAGCTTGCGCAGCCTCGGGCTTAAAGCCTTGCGCCATGGCGGCCTGAAAGGCCTCAGCCATCTTGGTCTGATTGTCGAGAAAAGCCTCTTGGCCTTTTTGCCAAGCGGTCATCCAGTCGGGCGTCTCACTCATGATCGCGCCTCCTCCTGCAAGAGCAAGTCCAGCGCCGCTCAAGGCCTGCCTGGGACGTTGCGTCGAGATCATATCTGTGGCGCGCAGCCTTGAGGCGCGTACCAATCATGCCTTGTTTTGAGCCGGAGCCCAAGCAGCAAGGCGTGCTGCAAACAAGGGGCCGCAACCACGGCCCCTTGCCCTTGGGCGCCTACAGCGCCTGTGTGTAGATATCCAGCGCGGCTTCGTAGGTCATTTCGCGCGGATTGTTGACCAGCAAGCGGGTCTGCTTCATGGCATCTTCAGCCAGCATGGTCAGGTGGTTGTGCGACACGCCCACCTCGGCCAGCTTGGACTTCATGCCCAGCTCAGGCCCCATGGCTTTGAAGCCATCGACCATGATCTGGGTCGCTTCAGCAGCCGACTTGCCTTTGGCGTTGGCAAAGATCAGCGGTGCCAGCTCAGCATAGAGGCCCTGGGCTTCAGGCATGTTGAAGTCCAGCACATAAGGCAGCACCAGAGCGTTCGACAGGCCGTGCGGCACGTGGAAGTGGCCGCCCAAGGGGTAGGCCAGCGCGTGAACCGCAGCCACGGGCGCGTTGGCAAAGGCCATGCCCGCCAGCATCGAGCCCAACAGCATGTTGGAGCGCGCGTTGCGATCGTCGCCCTTGGTACAAGCAGTGTAGATATTGCCGCCCAACAGCTCCAGCGCTTGGCGCGCCAGGGTGTCAGAGACAATGTTCTTCTTGTGCTTGGAGGTGTAGGCCTCGATGGCGTGCACCATAGCGTCGATGCCGGTTGCCGCAGTGACGTGCGCGGGCAGGCCCACGGTCAGCTCGGCATCCAGGACGGCCCAATCGGGCAGAAGCTGCTCAGAGACCACGCCCTTCTTCTCGTTGCTGCCAGTGGTGACAATCGAGATTTGGGTCACTTCCGAGCCGGTACCAGCGGTCGTCGGCGCCAGGACCAGCGGCAGGCGCTCGCCCTTGACCTGGTCGATGCCGTACATGGTATCCAGCGGCTGATCAGAGCCAACCAGCACTGCGATCAGCTTAGCGGTGTCCATGGACGAACCACCGCCAACTGACACAACGCCGTCAACCTTGGCCGCGCGCGCGTCGGCAACGGCCTTTAGGATCATGGCTTCTGGCGGATCAGCCACGACATCGTCGATGATGTGGACCGACAGGCCAGCGGCCTTGATGCCGTCCAGAGCCGCCTGCGCCAAGCCCAGCTCCAAGATCATCTTGTCGGTGACAAAGGCGATGTTCTTGCAGCCACGGTCGGCCATGATCTGGCCGATCTTCTGGGTGCCGCCGACCTCGCAGAGGATCGACTTGGTGGTCTTAAAAGTAAAGGTATGCATGCTGTCTTTCTCGGGCTTTCTCGGGCTTTCTCGGGCTTAGGCCGCGAAGGGGTCGGTCATTTCTTTCAGCTGACGGGTCAGCTTCATGTTCTCGGAATAATCCACCGCACAGTCGATCACCGACACGGTGCCGTCAGCCATAGCCGCCTTCAGAACCGGGATCAGGTCTTCTGCTTTTTCAACGCGATAGCCCTTAGCACCGAAGCTCTCAGCGTACTTGACGAAGTCGGGGTTGCCGATGTCGATGTGGCTCTTGCGGCCGTAGTGGCGCAGCTGGTGCCATTCGATCAGGCCGTACTTGCCATCGTTGAAGATCAGGTTGGTGATGTTGAGGCCCAGACGCAGAGCGGTCTCGATCTCCTGGCTGTTCATCATGAAGCCCGCGTCACCAGAGACGGCAACCACGTTGCGCTCAGGGTGGACCAGCTTGGCAGCAATGGCGCCCGGCAGCGCGATGCCCATTGAAGCAAAACCGTTGGAGATGATGCAGGTGTTGGGACGCTCGGCCTGGTACATGCGCGCGATCCACATCTTGTGGGCGCCCACGTCAGACAGCAGGATGTCTTCGGGGTTCAAAGCGGTGCGCAGATCGTGGATGATCTTTTGCGGCTTCATGGGGAAGCTGGTGTCGTTGGCGTGCTCGTTCAGCATCTTGCGGATGA
>CAZHYF010000097.1:0-2797 GCA_964536635.1 uncultured Rhodospirillaceae bacterium
GCTAGTCCTGCTGGGCCTGGCCCAGATTGCGCAACAGAGCGTCGCGTTCGGCCTTGGGCCGCTGCGCCAGGCGCTCGACGGCCGCATAGAAGCAGGGGAAATCCTGGTTGCAGCGCGCCAAAATGGTCGTAAATCCGGGCACCAAGTCTTCGTAGGTTGCGACCGAATTCAGCTTGGCGTTGTTGATGTCGGCAAAAAACCACCGGTCGAACGACACCCCATGGAGCTGGGGCTTTTGGCTCTGATAGCGGTCGCGCAGAGCCGTGATCAGCGCCGCTTTACGCGCCCGCATCTCAGCAGGGGCGAGCGGTTGGCGGTAGAGTTGTGCCAGCTCGGCCCGGGTTCCGGCCACCAGAGCGCGGAATTGGGCGATGGCCTCCTCGTACTGCAAATAGCGATCAAAGGTTGCAGGCTCGCCCCGGTCTTGCAGCCACAGCTTGAGGCCAGCGTATTCGACCGCGGTGGCAAAGCTCTCGTTAAAGGCCGTATCGCCCTTCAAATAGAAGCGGGCGTGGGCCAGCTCGTGGAACAACAAGGAGGCCAGATCGACTTCGCTCTTGTCCAGAAAGGTGTTGAGCACCGGATCGCGCAAAAAGCCCAAGGTCGAATAGGCGTCCACGCCGCCCGAATAGACGTCATAGCCCTGGGCTTGCAGGTCGGCCACCAGCCGGTCAGCGTCCAGCTTGGTGAAGAAGCCGCGATAGCCGACGCAGCCCGCCACCGGATAGCACCAGGTCTTGGGCTGCAAGGAAAACTCTGGCGCGGCCATGACGTTCCAGACCACCGAATCGCGCTTCAAATCGACATATGAGCCGTAGTTGTCGCCCACCTGCAATGCCAAGCGACGGTCAGCGAACTGGCGAATGCGGTGGACCTGGCGCAGCTTATCCTTGGTCTCCTGCGGTGTGTTGGGGTCCGCCACCACCGCCGCCAAAGAGCGCTGTTTGGCCAAAATCTCGCTTTGACCACGCAGCGCCTGGCCATAGAAACCAAAGCAGCCGCTGAGCAGCGCCACCAGACCCACAGCGCTCGCCAAGGCCAGCTTGGGCCCGCAAGACCGTCCAGCACGAGACTTTGTGAAGGGATAGAACACGAGAAAACCTTTAAAGCGGGGCGGGGCTTGGCTATCTAGGCAGCACGATCAAGACAGACGGGCAGCGCTTGCCACCCAAGTCTTGGGATAAAATCAGGTCGCAACGATTTTCTCAAGATTTGGTCAAGATTGTCGTGCTTTAGTCTGCGGCCTAAGGCGCGGCGCATCCGGTCTGCTGTCCCTCCACGCCGTCGCTAAAATGCGACCAGCGCCGCCGTGGCGCTGTCCTGCCCCAACGGTTTGAGCAAGGCTCCTTTCAGGTTTCATGACACACACCGCCAAAACACCGACCCCTTCTTTGGCCCCCGCAGGCGCGCCCTTTGCGGCCAAGCCCCAAACCGGCCTGACCCGCCGCCGCCTGCTGGCAGGCGCAGCGGGCGGCAGCGCGCTGTTGGGCCTCACCGGCTGCCTCAGCGATCCTGCGCCCCAGGACCAAGCGCTGGCGACGCCAGTCGCGGACCCCAGCCTGCCGCCGCTGCCGATGGATGCCCAGATCCAGACCTTTTTGGCACCGCCGCACATTGAGGCCCGCCAGGTGCCCAGCGTCGGCGCGATCTATGCCCAGTCGGGCTACCTGCCGCTCTGGTATGATGGCCGTCAGTGGACGCCGCGCGGCCAGACCGTCTTTTACTACCTGGTCAACGCCGACAAAGAGGGCTTGCTAGCCACCGACTACCTGCCGATTGGCTTCACCCAGTTGCCGCAAGATATCCAGGATCGCCCCGGCCGCGACCGCGCAACCATCGCTCAGACCGACGTTATCTTGACCAATGGCTTGCTGCGTTATCTGCGCGACCTCAGCGAGGGCCGCGATCCCCAGTTGCCGCGCAGCGATGGCATGCACCTGTTCGACACGGCGATGCGCTCCCAGGATTTGGGCGGCTACATCACCTCGCTGGTGCCGCGCAATCCCCAGTACCAGGGGCTGCGCGCCGAGCTGGACACGCTGCGCCGCCTGGACAGCCGCCGCACGCTGGTGGCCATCAACATGGAGCGTTGGCGCCGCCTGCAGCCCAGCACCCAGGAGCTGGATGTCATGGTCAACCTGCCGACCTTCCACCTGGAAGCGCGGCGCATGGGCCACCCTGAGCTGAATATGCCCGTGGTGGTCGGCAAAGATGCGCGCAAGACCCCGATCTTGACCGATGACCGCATCGTCAACCTCAAGTTCTCGCCTGACTGGGGTGTACCACCCACAATTGAGGCTGAAGACATCATCCCCATCCTGCAAAAACGGCCCGAGCTGTTCTCAAAGATGAATTTGCAGGCTCTGCGTGGCAACCGCGTCGTGGACGTGATGAGCGTCGATTGGTCCAAGGTGGATCCGGTCAACAATGCCTATCACTTCCGCCAGCCCCCCGGCCCCGATGCAGCGCTGGGCGGCGTGCGCTTCTCGCTGACCAACCCCTATGACATCTATCTGCACGACTCGCCCGACCGCAGCAAGTTCCGCCGCCGCAATCGCGCGCTCAGCTCGGGCTGTGTGCGGGTCGGCGACGCGGCCCAGCTTGCGCACTGGCTGCTGAAGGACGAAGGCTGGAGCCCCGAGCAGGTGCAGGCGCATATGACCTCTGGGCGCACCACCATTCAGACGCTGCGCCGTCCCATGCCGCTGACCATGAACTACTTCACGGCCTGGGTCGGTCAGGACAACAAGGTCTTGTACGGCATGGATATCTATGACCTGGACAAAGAGCTGAGCGA
>CAZHYF010000097.1:2897-6018 GCA_964536635.1 uncultured Rhodospirillaceae bacterium
GCGCAGGCCTGCCATGAGGCGCAAAAAACCCCACAGCCAAGCGGCGGTGGGGTTTTGTTTTTTCGTCCTGCGCGCCCTGCGAGCGCCCAGCCTTGAGGCCGAACGCGGCCGGGTCTTGACCGGATGGATCTAGGCCAAGCTCAGGTCAGGCTTAGAGACACTTCTCACGGTATTCAGCGATCTCTGACTTGCTGCGCGGCACAACGCTACAGTCATAGCCGTTGACGATTTTGGGCTGGCCTTGGGTTGCAACGTAACCCTGCGAGTTCTTGGCGGGCGCCTGGCTGGCTGGGGTCGCAGAGGCAGAGCCCGAGCTTTCCAGGGTCTTCAAACAGCCTGACAGTGCCAAAACGGCAGCGAAGGCGCAGATCAGTGAGGCAAACTTCATCATGTATAACAAGTCCCAGTTGGCTTGTGCGAGCTTCGGCGCGAGATGAGTCTGCGCCAAGGCTGCGTTGTTCATTGCGAGCGACCATAACCCGAAGGGCCCCTGCGATCGTCCTCTACGCCTGTCTCTTGCAAGGGTCAGATCGCCAGAGGCGGCCACCAGGCTTGCTTGCGCGCTTAAAGGACCACCACCGCTTGTGGACCGGTCATCGTCTTGCCTTGCGTGAGTATCGCGAAATGCGAAGCAAGGAAAGCCCCAACTGGCAGAAAGCCAGCCAGATGTGAATAGACCCTGTGAATTGTGCAGACCGTTGTCGCAATTGTGACCCAATTGACGCCATGGCCTCGCCATGCATGCCCCTTATGACGGGCGGGAGACGATTTAAGCCGCCGAATTTTGAGATTTTTTATGAAGTTGCTGTCACTAGGGCGTTTGATGGCCCTTTGCGTTCTGGCCTCTGCGCTGGTGCTGGGGGGCTGCGTGCGCCCGATTCCCGATCCTGAGCGCCGTGTCCTGAACGCACCGCCCCTGTTCCGCTTGCCCGCCAGCGAGGCCAAAGCCAAGCCAGCCAACGCGCAAGTCGCTGCCGCTCAGCAGGCCCCCGCCTATGCGCAGCCGGGCCCTCTTCCCGCGCTGAACGCCCAGGCCCCACGCCTGTTTGCGCGCCGCGGCCCGGTGCAGATCGACTTCAGCCGCGATGAAATCCTCAAGCAGGCCGCCTTGATCGCAGAGATCAACACCACGCGCAGGCGCTTTGGCAAGCAAGAGCTGGTGGATGATGAAATCTTGACCCAGACAGCCGCCGCCTATGCACGCCAATTGGCCCAGCGCCACCACTTGGACCATAAAGACCCGCAAGGTCGCGGCCCGGATGCGCGCGTGGAAGAGCGCGGCTATCACTGGATGTATGTGGCCGAAAACCTGGCGGCAGGCCAGCTCACCCCGGCAGAAGTGGTGCAAGACTGGCTCAACTCTCCGCCCCATCGCGCGGCGCTCTTGTCCGACCACCCAGAAGAGCTGGGCGTGGCCTACGTCCGCTCGCAGGTCAGCCTGCGCGAAGATCCCCACCTGACCTATTGGGTGGCTTTGTTCGCCAAACCGCAGGGCCCCAGCCCGGTCAGCTTGCGCTAGCCAGTGGTGCCAACTGCGGTCCGCCCCGCCTGGAGACTTGGATTTGGGGTGCGAATCCTCTAAACCCATGGGACAGGCCCGCCGCCAAGAGCAGGGTCGCTGGACCACAGAGTAAGCCAGAAACGACAAGAACAGCAGCCCGGAACAACCGGCGCTCGTGACAAACATACGACAGGAGGCCGCAGCATGCGCGCTCGCTCGGGATCGGGTCTTTCGGGGGCCTCTCACAGCATATCGGCTCTCAGATTGCCGACGCTCAGATTGCTGACTCGCAGATCTTCAACCCTCAGACCAGGCGGGCGCTCGGCGCGTCGAACCGGCTGCAAGACCGGCAGAAGAACGGGCCTGCTTGGCCTAGCCTGCCTCCTCATATTGGGCATGGCTCAGGCGAGCATGGCTCAAACCGCCTTTCCGCGCGCCCGCACCCCAGACGTGATCGCGCCGCCGCCAAGCAGCAGCCAGTCCACCCGCCGCAGCAGCGGCTTGTTGGCGGACCCCGACGCTGGCCCCTTGTCAGGCCAGGGCTATTTGCAAGTGATCCGCCTGGGCCCCGCCGGCGCCTTGAGCCTGCGCGAAGGCCCTGGGACCGAATACGGTCGGCTGACCGTGCTGCCGGGTGACGCCGTTGGTCTGCGCCCGCTCGATGCGTTTGGTCGTTGGGCGCGCGTGCAGTATTGCGGCTTCGAGGGCTGGGTTGCAGCCTCCTTCACCGCTCCCATGGACAGCCAAGTTAGCCCCCTGCACGAGTGTGAGCGGGTCGGCCCCCTCGGACTGAACTCCGATCCCGCAGCCGTGGGCAGCGCCACCCGCCTGGCCTTGGCCCCCTTGAACGCGGGATTGACTGCGGGCCTGTCGGCCGGGCTTGGTCAAGGTTTCAGCGAAGGCGAGCTAACACAGATCGCGCGTGACGAATTTGACCTCCCGATCCGCGAAACCGCCAGCGGGCGGCCGCTAGGACAGGCGCCGAGCAAAGACCCCTACCTGGATTGCATCTATGAGGCCGAGCAAGATCGGGACAACGAAATTGTTTGCGTGCAAGCAGCCTTGCGCTCTTGGCAAGTTGCTATGGCCGACGCGCTGGAGCGCCACCGCCAATTGGCCCGCTCGACGCTGAGCGATCTGGAACGCAGCCAGGCGGCTTGGCGCTCTTATGCGCAAGGCACCTGTGATGATTTTGCCCTGGCCGACGCGCCGCCAGTGCTCAAGAGCCACCGCGCGACCTGCCAGCTTATGTTCACCCGCAGCCGCACCTTGGAGCTGGAGCAGCTTTTGATCCAGCGTGATACAGACTGCCGTCTGTGCAAGCGCGCGTTGGTCGAGGCGGAGACTCCCGAGGGAACAGACCTCTCTGTAGCATCCGAAGCTGAGGGCGCCCGGGCGGCGCCCGCAGACCAGGACGGCGCGCAAGCCTCCAACTGAGCCCAGTCTAGCCAGTCTAGTCGCACAGACCTAGGCGCGCACCAGGACTTGCAAGCGCCTCAAGGTCCAAAACAAAAAAGAGCCGCCTCCAGAGGCTGGAGGCGGCGTCAGTTCTGCCCGGGACTCTCGCAACGAGCATTCATCAAAGGCTTTGATTTGGCCTAGCGGGCGCGAGCGCTTGCA
>CAZHYF010000097.1:6118-9648 GCA_964536635.1 uncultured Rhodospirillaceae bacterium
GGCTGGCTGGCCTGAGCCGTAATCCAGGTGCGCATCTTGCGCATTGCCCGGTTTTCAAGCTGGCGCACCCGCTCCTTGGAAACCCCAAACCGCTCGCCCAGACTTTCCAACGTCACCCCTTCTTCTTGCAAGCGACGCTCGGTGATAATGATGCGCTCGCGCTCATTGAGGCAGTCCAGGGCCTGGCCGATCCAGGTGCTGCGGCGGTCCTGGTCGTACATATCCTGTACCTGGTCCTCAGGCGTCGGGCGATCATCCGCCAGCATGTCGATCCAGGCGGTCTCGCTGTCGTCACCCAGGTTTGCGTCCAGTGACGAGTCGCCCCCGAACAGGCGGCCTTCCATGTCCTCGACATCGGTCAGGCGGACGCCGAGCTGGGCGGCAATCATCTCCCGCCCGGCTTGGCCAAAGACCTCACCGTCGTTTTCCTCGATCTGACGGCGCAGGCGCCGCATGTTGAAGAACAGCGATTTTTGCGCCGCCGTGGTGCCAGTGCGCACAATCGACCAATTGCGCAGCACAAAATCCTGCATCGCCGAGCGCACCCACCAAGAGGCATAGGTGGCAAAGCGCAAATCACGCTCGGGCTCAAAGCGGTTGGCCGCCTGCATCAGCCCCAGCACGCCTTCTTGGATCAGATCGCCCGAGGGCAGGCCGTAGTGTCGAAAGCGCGCTGCCGTTGCGACCACCAGGCGGCTGTAGGCTTCGACCAGGGCATGCAAGCTCTGCTCGTCGCTGTCATCGCGCCATGCACGGGTCAACCGTTGCTCCTCTTCTTTGCTCAGCAAGGGAGTGTTCATCGAACGGCGAATAAAGGCCAAGTTGGCATCGCGCGTTTGCGGATCGTCGAAATGGCTCATGGTCGTCCTTTTGAGGTTCGTTGGCGGCATCGCGGAGCGCGCGTGGGTAGGTGATGGTCAGACGTCGCTCGCGTGAACGATTGTCTACAATTGGTAGGACCAATTTGGTCATACAAAATCACAAGTCCAGGCCTTGAAGGAATGTAATCGCTCATTTGCTGTAATTTCACTGGTTTGTGAGGCACCGTTTGCGCGAAACTAAGAATGACAACGGATTTATCGGGTTCCTGAGGCTTTGCCCAAGGATCAGCAAGACCCGAGCGACTGAGGTCATGAGGGAGGGCGGCTTCGCGGCCAAACCCAAGGGCTGGGGCCTGCTGGCGCACGCCATGCGACGCAGCAGAACCTGGGATCGCGACGCGCGAACCGCCGTCATGCCGCCGTCATGCCAAGGGCGCAGGGTTCAGCCCGCAAAACTGCAATGGACAGGCGGCCCGCACAGGCGTAGCGCTAGTGCCACCCAGCCTGCGCCGTGCATCATCGGGCTGTGGCAAGACCCGGTGCCCGCCCCTATGTTTTCCAGACCCGCCTTTTTGCCATCAAAGGGCCCTCGCAAGTCGCCGAGGGCTCCGGCGGGCGACTACGCCCTGGGCATGAGCTTTGCGCTGCTGACCTACTTCCTGTTTTCTTCGAACGACGCCATTGTTCGATTGGCCAGCCAGCACATCGCGCCGCCGCTGATTGTGCTGGGCAGCTCTTTGGTGGCGCTGCCCATGTTGCTGATCTTTTTCAAGCTGCGCGGGGAAGACATCACCTGGTGGCCCCAGCGTCCCCGACTGGTGATCTTCCGCACCATCCTGGGCGGCATCACCGCCATGTTCGCCTTCAGCGCCTTTCAGCGGCTGCCGCTGGCGGATGCCTATGTGTTCATCTTCACCATGCCGCTGTTTTTGACCGGCCTTTCGGTGCTGGTCTTCAAAGAGCAAATTGGTTGGCGGCGTTGGTCAGCGGTCGGCGTCGGCTTCTTGGGGGTCGTCATCGCCTTTCAGCCTGGGCGCGCGGCTCTGGACTGGGGGCATCTTTATGCCTTGTGCGGGGCGATGACGGGCAGCCTCTCCTTGGTTATTTTGCGCATCGTCAGCCAGACCGAGCGCCGCCCCTGCCTTGCCATTTGGCAGTTTCCTGGCAGCATTGTTTTGCCGCTGCTGCTGATGGCCTTGGCTCCGGTGGAGGTTGACCAGCTCTTCAGCGGCCAGGTCGTGCTGCTGTTGCTGATCTCGGGCCTTGTTATCACCACAGTGCAGTTGACCTTGATCATTACGCTACGCAGCTTGCCGCCCTCGCAGATCGCGCCCTTGCAGTATTCGCAGATCCTTTGGGGGGTTAGTTTTGGCTGGCTCTTGTTCGGCGACTGGCCGCAGCCGTCGGTCTGGTTCGGGCTGGTGCTGATCGTGGGCTCTGGCGTTTATACTTGGCACCGGGAGCGGGTTCGGATTCGTTTGGCCAGCGCGCAGAACCCACCAGCGCGGATCTAGCGCAAAACCCGAGCTCCTGGAGTCAGCCGCTCGGGTTTTGTGGGTTCTTGGCACAAAGCCACCGTCGCGGTTGCAACAACCGCTCGGGTTTTGCGGGTTCTTGGCATAAAGCCACCGTCGCGGTTGCAACAACCGCTCGGGTTTTGTGCTAAAGCATGGCCTCGATGGCTTCCATCAACTCATAGCACATGACGATTTCCCGCACCTCAGCATCATAGAAGGCGTTGGCTTCGTCGCAGGCTGCAAAGCGGATCAGCAAGGGCTCGGGCAACTTCAGGTCCTTTTCAAGCCGGCGCTCCACGTAGGGCAACCAGTCCCAACCCTTGAGCCAACCTTCATAGCGGCGATGTTGATCGGTTTTGCCTGCCTCAACCTCTACGCTGACGCCCGCCTTGCCTTGATCCTTCCAGCTTTGGTCGCGCTCGGCCTCCAGCAGATAGCGCCAGTCATCGGACTGGATGGCAGCCTGCGCGACACAGCGCTCAATATCCAGTGCGCCTTCTTCGACCTCAAAATCTTCCAGCCAATCCGCGTAGACGTCTTCTTGACGCCCCACCAACAAGCACATCTGGGAGAAAAAACGCTGCTGATCCAAAGAGTGTTCATCCGCATACAGAGCTTGATCCTGCAAGTCATTCTCTTCGGCAAAGCTCAGCCAGGCGGCTGCGGTGACGAACAGGGCGTCGTCCAGTTGTTCGACCTGCTCTTGGCTGAGATCCGCGTCAGCCTCGATCGTGTCCAGAAGATAGAGGATCGAGAAAGCATCGGCGGCATCTTCTTCGCGACCCAAAACCGGCAGCCCCCAAAGGTCAACCAGCGCGTGCCCCACCTCGTGGAGCATGAAGGTGAGCGTTGTGCCCAGCACAAAGTCGCGCTCGCCCAGCTCGCGCTCCTCATCGTCTTGGGCGAAGGCGGTGCCGACCATGAGCCCAAGCAAACAGAAAAAAACGATCCATGGCAGAGCCAGGCGGCGCCAAAGCTCTGCGCTGCGACCAGCGGTGATCGAGAAAGAAAAAGCGGGGATGTGTCTCATGGGCAAGCTCCTGTGCGCAAGACGATAGAGCAGTCTAATCGCTTTGCTGACGCCTGTCTCGGCTCACATGCCTTGCCCATCACGTAGGCGCAAAAAAACCCACGACCGGTCGGGCGCGGGTTGCAACACACCTGGTGATCCCTACGGGATTCGAACCCGTGT
>CAZHYF010000098.1:0-2196 GCA_964536635.1 uncultured Rhodospirillaceae bacterium
GCCTTGCGGGCCGACCTGGAAGCGCTCTTGGCGCCCTTCGATAGCCTGGCCACCCAGCTTGAGGCCTTGGTGATGCAGATCGACCGCCAGCTTTCAGTGATTGCAGAGCGTCGACGTGACCTCTTCTTGGCCAACATTTTTACCCCGACGCCTGCGATTTTCAGCCTGGAATTCTGGCGCGTCGTGCCCTCGGTGGTGGCCGATCTCAGCCAAGCCACCCGATCATTGGTGACCTTCCGCCTGCGCGCCATCGCCACCCAGCTTGCGCACCCAGGGCGCACCAGCTCGCTGCTGATCTTTGGCTTGGTGATGCTGCTGGTCTTGGCGGCTCCACACAGCCTGTTGCGCCGCTATGCGCAACGGCGCGGCTGGTCGCTTGACGCCACCAGTAGCAGGGCTGCGCTGTTCGCGCGCGGGCTGGAGGTGCTCTGGCCGCCGGTTTGGCTCCTGCTTGCTGTGGCCAGCTTCCTGCTCTTGTACCAGACGACTTTGAACCTGGTGGCCTCCTTTTCCTGGTTGGTCATGAGCCTGGGCGCGGGCCTGGCCGCGGCGCTGCTGGTCCTGCGCTTGCCGGATTGGCTGGAGGGCCTGGGGCAGCATCCGACCGCGGGCGCCTACCTGCGGCCTGATCCCAACGAGGCCGACGGCGCGGTTCAGGGCAAGCCTCCCCTGGCCGAAACCTTGCTGCTTGCAGGCATGACGCTGCTGGCCTGCTTGCAACTTACCGTGCAGGGCTTGATCGACATCTTTGCTGAGCCGGTGGAAGCCGAGTGGCTGGTGGTGCTGGTCTTTGCACCTTTGCAGATCGCGGGGCTGGCTTGGCTGATGCGCCCGCGCCGCTATCGGCAGCTCTATTTGCGCTTCTTCCCCTGGATCTTCGGAGCCTTTCCCCTGAGCTGGGTCTTGCGGCGTGCGCCCTGGCTGGGCGGGATCGGCCTGGTCTTGGGCTTCATCGCCCTGATGGGCTTCGTGCTTCCGCGCCTCTGGTTGCTGCTGATGGCGCTGATTTTGGCGGCCGGGCTGCGCACCAGCCTCTATCTGTGGCTCGATCTGGCCAGCCAGGCCGGGCGCGAGGAAGCCGGTGAGTCCCCCGTCGCCAGCAGTGCAGAGGACACCACAAGCGGCAGCGAGACCGCCAGCGATATTCGTCGGTTCTGGCGCGTGCTGGCCGTCAATACTGGGCTCTTGTTGATCGGCGTGCCCTTGGGGCTCATGCTGCTCGGCTATGACGCCTGGGCGCTGTTGGACTGGCTGGACCGCTTGGCGCAGCCTCTGTCGCTGGGGTCTTTGCAGCTTTCTCCCTTTAACCTGGCGCTGGGGGTGGGGCTGTTCGCGCTGGCCTGGATGGCGGTACGCTACATCAAGGTGGTGATGGCCGAGCAGGTCTTGCCGCGCACCAACCTCATGGCCGATGTGCGCCACTCGCTGGTGACCTTATTGGGCTACGTTGGCTTTACCATCGCTGGCCTGGTCGGCTTGGGCGTAGCGGGCCTGGATCTGTCGCGTTTTGCCCTCATCGCTGGTGCCTTGTCGGTGGGCATTGGCTTTGGCCTGCAAGCCATCGTGTCCAATTTCGTCTCGGGCCTCATCTTGCTGTTCGAACGTCCGGTCAAACTGGGCGACTGGGTGGTGCTGTCGTCGGGAGAGGGCATCGTCAAGCGTATTTCGATCCGCGCGACCGAGATCGAGACCTTCGACGGGCGCGCGATCATGGTGCCCAACTCAGAGCTGATTACAGCGCCGGTCGCCAACTGGACCCACCGCTCGCACAAGGGCCGGGTGATGATCTCGGTCGGTGTGGCGTATGAGTCGGACCCCAAGCAGGTCGAGGCCATCTTGTACAAGGTGGCCAACAACAACCCGCTGGTGTTGCGCGCGCCCGCGCCGGTGGTCTATTTGGCCAACTTCGGCGACTCCTCGTTGGATTTCCAACTGCGGGTGCATATCGCCGATATCTTCAACGTACTGACGGTCAGCCACCAGATCCGTCTGGCGATCTTTGAGGCCTTCCAAGAGCAGGGCATCTCGATTCCCTTCCCGCAGCAGGAGCTGCGCATTAAAACCGAGGTCGAGGGCATCCAGGTGGCCTCGCCGGTGTTCCAGGTCGAGGCTGGACGCGCCGCGGCCAAGCAGGGATCCAAAGAAGGGCCCAAGGAAGACGACCGAGGCTAGGTCAGGGTCGCGCTGCCAGGGCCC
>CAZHYF010000098.1:2296-7227 GCA_964536635.1 uncultured Rhodospirillaceae bacterium
CACCTCACGCCGCCTCACAAGGGCGCGTGAGCCGCCCGGCTGCCCAGAACCTGCCGCATTTGCTGATCACCTAGCTTGGACCTGGCCGCCCAGGCGCATGACCCTGCGGCGGTGCTTATCAAAGATCCAACGAGGTATCGCCATGTCTTCCCAACCCTCCCGCCGTGCGTTTATGCTGGGTCTGGCCGCTGCAGGCGGCGCGACCGGCCTCGGCCTCATGTGGCGCAACAGTCAAAGTTTTGCGTCCAACTCTAAACCACAGCAGGCAGCATCTATGAGCGAAACTCCAGTGACCCCCGCAGGTCTAACCCCCTTGATCGACCCAGCCGCCTACGAGGTCGAGCTGAGCGATGCCCAGTGGCGCGAATTGTTGGCCCCCGATGCCTACAAGGTGCTGCGCAAGCACGCCACCGAGCGCGCCTTCACCTCGGCGCTGAACGATGAGAAGCGCCAAGGCACCTTCCATTGCGCGGGCTGCGATCTGCCAGTCTATGAGAGCAAGGCCAAGTTTGACAGCGGCACCGGCTGGCCCAGCTTCTGGCAGTCTGTGCCCGACGCGGTGCGCACCAAGCAGGACCGCTCCTTTTTCATGCTGCGCACCGAGGTGCACTGCCGCCGCTGCAAGGGCCACTTCGGCCACATCTTCGACGACGGCCCGCAGCCGACCGGCAAGCGCCACTGCATCAACGGTCTGGCACTGACCTTCAAGCCAGACGCGGCTTAGGGCGCGGCCTAAAAATCCGTCGCGGCCCCGCCTTGCTCGACCCGCTTGGCGACGAATGCGTCCACCGCCTCCAGGCGGGCGGGGTCCATGGCCGGTTGCTCATAGCTGGCCAGGATTTGCTGATACAGCCCGTGCGCGCGGTCGTAGGCCGTGGGGCTTCCCGCTTCGCTCCAGCTCTCGAAATTGCGCCAGTCTGAGATCAGCGGCTCATAGAAGGCCGTTTTATAGCGCGCCTGCGTGTGGGCGGTGCCAAAGAAGTGACCGCCCGGCCCGACTTCGTCCATGGCCTCCAGCGCCAGGTCATCCTCGCTCAGCGCCAAGGGTTCCAGGAAGGCGCTGACCATGTGCAGCAGGTCGGCGTCCAGCACCATCTTTTCAAAGCCCGCGTGCAACCCGCCCTCCATCCAACCCGCGCCGTGCATCAGCATGTTGACCCCGCCCTGGATGGCGCCCCAGAGCGAAAACACGCTCTCGTAGGCAGCTTGTGCGTCCAGGCAGTTGGCCGCGCAGACGTTCGATGAGCGATAGGGCAGGCCGTATTTGCGCGCGAGCTGGCCGCCCAGCATGGCCGCCTTCATGTATTCGGGCGTGCCAAAGGCGGGCGCGCCCGACTTCATGTCCACGTTCGAGGTAAAGCCGCCATAACCAAAAGGCGCGCCGGGATTGGCGAGCTGATGGATCACCAGGCCCGCCAGCGCTTCGGCGTTTTGCTGGGTCACTGCGCCCGCGATAGTCACCGGAGCCATGGCGCCCGCCAGCGTAAAGGGGGTCAGCACCACCAATTGGCCCTTGCGCGCCATCTCGATCAGGCCGTTGAGCATGGGGATGTCCAACTTCAGCGGCGAATTGGAGTTGATGATGGTGGCCATGCAGGGCGTCTTGGCGAAGTCAGCCTCGGACAGGCCGTGGGCCAGGCGCACGATCTCCATCGCGTCGGTGATGCGGTCGTGCCCCAGCGCATAGGCATTGGGCACCTTGTCGGTCAGCACCATCATATCGCGCAGCGCGTGCAGGTGGCGCACCGAGGCGTGCAGGTCGATGGGCTCGACCGGATAGCCGCCCCACAGGTGCACCGAGGTCAGGCTCTGGCCGAGACGCAAGAAATCTTGATAGTCGGCCTGGTTCCCCGCCCGCCGGCCCCGTACGCGGTCAAAGGCGTTGGGTGCCGAGGCGACAGCGCAAAAGGCGGTCCAGTCGCCGCCGATCTGCAAGGAGTGCGCCGGATTGCGGGCATGGAGCGTCAGCCTATGGGGCACGCTGGCCAGAGCCTGTTCGACCAACGCCCAAGGGATGCGCACCCGGTCGCTGCCCGGGCTCAGCGCTGCGCCCGCTTGGCTCAGCAGGTCTTTGGCCTCGGGGTAGAGCACGTCGAGGCCGATCTCCTCCAGCACCCGCAAGGAGGCCAGGTGGATTGCCTCCAATTCGTCCTCAGAGACAATGGCGGTGGGCGCAAAGCGACGCTTGGGCTGCTTGAAAGGCCGCTGATTGATGCCGGCTCCAGCGCCACTGCGACCGATCTTGCGGCCTCTGCGTGCGCGCGGGCTTGCTTCGGGCGATTCTGTATCCGACATAGTGGCCTCCCCTTGCCTAGATGCCGTTCAGACTAGGCTGGAATGTTTCCGGCCCACTTGCCTGCTTGGCCTACCAAATGTCACATGCGCGCACTGCGAAGGTTGGAGGGGCGATTTCCGGGGCCAGGGAAGCCCGTCGTGGCGGGTGCAATTTGACTTGCGCGTCACAGGCTTTGGTGCTCCATGGTGGGGGCGGCGAGGGCAGTATCGCCGCCTCGCACTCTTTGAGATGAACCGGCATGCGCGTTACCCTTCGCCAAGCCACACTGGATGATCTGGACCGCTTGCTTGCCATCGAGCAGCAGGCTTTCCCGGCAGACCTGTTCCATCAAATCAGCCGCCGCCAGTATCGCTATCTCTTGACCCGAGCCCGGGCGGAAATCTGGCTCGCCGCGCTTCAGGGCTCGGCTGACCCTCTTGCCTGCGGTGCCAGCATCCTCCTGTTTCGCAAGGGCGCGGACTTTGCGCGGCTCTACTCCATCGCCGTGCTGCCCAGCGGCCAAGGCCAAGGTGTCGGCTCTGCCCTGATGGCCCAGGCCGAAGACCGCGCGCGCGATCGCGGGCTCAGCGCTCTGCGCCAGGAGGTGCGGGCCGACAACCAAGCGCTGATCGACCGCCACCGGCGCAACGGCTACCGCCCCTATGGGCAAACCCCCGCCTACTACCCCGACGGCACCGCCTGCCTGAAACTCATAAAAGACCTGACTTAACAGAGACTTGCGGCATGAATAGCTTCATCATTGTCACCGATCGCCCCAAACTCTTGACCGACGCCGAAGGCTACAGCGTCATGACCCCGCAAGATTTTATCGCCAAGAGCAGCGCTTCGGTCGGCAAGAACAAGCGGGTCAAGGTCATCAATCTGTCGAACAGCTACGACTACCTGAGCCGGGGCTATTACGTCTCCTTGTTGGCCGAAGCGCGCGGCTTGCAGTGCGTGCCGGATCTGGCCAACGTGGTGACGCTGAACTGGCGGCGCAACTATGCGCACTCCTTTCCTGAGCTGAACGCTCTGTTGGAAAAGACCTTTGATCTGCCGTTTGAAGAGCCGTTGGTGCGCCGCTACACCAGTTTTTTCGGCCGCCACCAAAACCCCAAGCTGGAGCCCCTGGCGCGGCGCATCTTCGACCTGTTTCGCCTGCCGATTTTCAGCTTTGAACTCAAGTACAGCGAGCACGGCAAGTGGGTCATCACCCGCATCGACGCGGGCGCTCTGGGCCGCCTGGTCGACGAGCAGGTGGCGATCTTCAATCAAGATCTGGCGCGCTTTACAGGCTCGGCCTGGAAGGCCCAGTCGAAGAAGAAACAAGAGCGCTACTGGCTGGCCATTTTGCACAATCCGCAGGAAAAGAACGCGCCCTCCAACCCAGCGGCGCTGAAGAAGTTTATCGAGGTGGCGAAGAAACTGGATGTCTGGGTCGAGCTGATCACCAAGGACGACTTCTCAAGCCTGCTGGAATACGACGCCCTGTTCATCCGCGAGACCACGGCGATCAACAACCACACCTTCCGCTTTGCGCAAAAGGCCGAGCTGGAGGACATCCCCACCATTGATGACACCAACTCCATCATCAAGTGCTGCAACAAGGTCTATCTGAACGAGCTGCTGGAGATCCACAAGATCGACCGCCCCAAGACCGTTGTGCTGGACCGCAAGAGCCTGGCCAACCAGGCGGACGCCATCGACTTTCCCGCGGTGATCAAGATCCCGGACGGTGCCTTTTCGCTGGGCGTCTTCAAGGTGGCCTCCAAGGCCGAGTTGCTGGAAAAGGCGCAAAAGCTGCTGGACAAGTCCGAGGTCATCATCTGCCAGGAATTCTTGCCCTCTTTGTTTGATTGGCGCATCGGCGTGCTCAACGGTCAGCCCTTGTTTGCCTCCAAGTACTACATGGCGGCGGGCCACTGGCAAATCTATAACCACGCTGCCAAGTCGGCCAAAAAGAAGAGCGGTGATGACGAGGCCGTGCCCTTGGACCAGGTGCCAAAGCAGGTCATGCAGGTGGCGCTGGCGGCGGCCAAGCTGATCGGCGACGGGCTCTATGGCATTGATATCAAAGAGCTTGAGAACGGGCGCGTCGTGGTGATCGAGGTCAACGACAATCCGAACATTGACCATGGGGTTGAAGATAAGATTGTTGGCGAGGAGCTCTATCGCAGCATCATCAAGCACATCATTGCCAAGATCGAGGCTTAGGGCGGCCTGCCTGCTACCAGAGCGACTTGACCGCCCGCGCAGGCCACTCGGCGTCATAGGCCGCTCCGTCGAATGCGCCCGAGCTGATCTCGCGCAGCATGTCGCCGATGCTGGGCAGACCCTGGGCGGCGACTTGGCTCTCGGCCGCCCAGAGCTGGGCGCGCATCAAGGCCCGTGCGCACTGGGGATAGACCTCTTCGATCTTGAAAATCACCACGCTGGTGGGGTGCTTTTCCTGCTGCTCAAAGCTCTGGGTCAGGGCTGGATCGGCGGACACATAGCCCTTGCCATTGACCCGCAAGACTGTGGTGTTGCCAGTCTGGAAGAACATCAGCGCTGCTCTGGGATCGATCACCAGGTTGCGCAGCGTGTCCAGGCGGTTGTTGCCGCGCCAATCGGGCATCAGCAGGGTCTGCGGATCTTGGATGCGCACCACCGGCCC
>CAZHYF010000098.1:7327-9605 GCA_964536635.1 uncultured Rhodospirillaceae bacterium
TTGGAGAAGTGCAGCACCAAATCCATCAGTTTTTCAAACGGATAGGTCTTGAGCCCCTTGGCGATCTTGGGTGCCTTGGCCTTGCCTGAGGTGCCCCGCAAGGGGGGCATCAAAGCGGCCGTAAAGCCCAGCTTGTCGGCCTCGGACAGCCGCGCTTCGGCCTGGGCGACGTTGCGCACCTCGCCCGACAAACCCACCTCGCCGAACACCACGCAGGAGGCGGGCACGGGTACGTCGGTGATCGAGGACAGCACGGCAGCGGCTACGGCCAAATCGGCAGCGGGCTCGCTGATCCGCAAGCCGCCCGCCACGTTCAAGAAGACATCCTTGTTGGCCAGCACCACGCCGCAACGCGCTTCTAAGACCGCCAGCAGCATCGACAGGCGCGCCGAATCCCAGCCGACCACGGCCCGGCGCGGTTGGGGCAGGGGCGAGTTGGCCACCAGCGCCTGGATTTCCACCAGCACCGGACGCGTGCCCTCCATACCGGCAAAGACCGCTGCGCCCGAGACCTCCTCTTGCCGTTCGGCCAAGAACAGCGCCGAGGGGTTGGCCACCTCCTGCAAGCCCGCCTCGGCCATTTCGAACACGCCGATCTCAGCCGCAGGTCCAAAGCGGTTCTTGATGGCGCGCAGCAGGCGGAATTGGTGGCCGCGGTCGCCCTCGAAATAGAGCACGGCATCGACCATATGCTCGACCACTTTGGGGCCTGCGATCATGCCTTCTTTGGTGACGTGCCCGACCAGGATCAGCGCGAAGCCCAGGCGCTTTGCTTGGGCGATCAGCTCTTGGCTGGCCGCGCGCACCTGGCTGACCGTGCCGGGGGCCGAATCCAGCGTGTCCATATAGAGCGTCTGGATCGAATCGATCACCACCACTTGCGGAATAGGGTCGATCTGCAACGCCTCGACGATGGCGCGCACAGAGGTTCCGGTCGCCAGCGCCACGGGCGCGTCAGCAACGCCCAGCCGTTCGGCGCGCAGCCGCACCTGGTCCACCGCCTCCTCGCCAGAGATGTAGGCGCAGGCCATGCCTTCGCGGGCGTTGGTAGGGGTCGCCAGCGCGGCGCAGACTTGCAGCAGCAGGGTCGATTTGCCGATGCCCGGATCGCCGCCGATCAATAGCGCCGAGCCCGGCACCAAGCCGCCGCCGGTCACGCGGTCGAACTCTTTGTTGCCGCTGACAAAGCGCGGAGCGGCCTGCGACTTGCCCTTCAGGCCGGTGAAGCGCAGCGATGAGGCACCGATGCCGCCCGCGCGGGTGCCGCCACTGCCCGCCAGCGAGCCCGGGCGCGGCTTTTCCACCAGCTCTTCGACCAGGGTGTTCCAGTCGTTGCAGGCATCGCACTTGCCCGACCACTTGCTGGAAACCGCGCCGCAGGATTGGCAAACGTAGTGTTTGGAGGCTTTGGCCATAGAGCCTAGACGTGCGCCTGATTGACCGCCTGGCGGTACGCCACCACGGCGGGGTTGTCGGTGGTGGCAAAGGCCTCGGGCGGGCCATCCCAGGCGATGCGGCCTTCGGACAACAGCACCAGCCGGTCGGCGATGCGCTGGGCGCTGGCCAGATCGTGGGTGATAGTAAAGCAGGTCATGTTGAAACGATCGACCAGGCGGCGGATCAGCGTGTCGATCACCAGGCCTGAGACCGGATCCAGGCCGGTTGTTGGCTCGTCGCAGAGCAGAATTTCTGGGCGGGTCGAGACCGCACGCGCCAGCGCAACGCGCTTGGCCATGCCGCCGGACAAGTCGCGCGGGTATTTCTGGGCAACGTCGGCCGCCAAATCGACCTGCTCCAACAGGTAGACGGCGAAATCCTGCGCTTGGCGGGCATTCCAGCCCTCGACATCGCGCAGGCTGAAGGTGATATTCTCCCAGACCTTCATCGAGTCAAACAGCGCGCCTTGCTGGAACAAAACGCCGATGGTCTCCATCAGGGCGCGGTCGGGCTTGCGGCCTTTGACCAGCACCTCGCCGCTGTCGGGGCGCAGCGCGCCGGTGATGTGCTTGAGCATCACCGATTTGCCCGAGCCCGAGCGGCCCAAGATGACGATCGACTGGCGCTTGGGGATCTCAAGGTTGAGGTCGCGCAGCACGGGGCGGTCGCCAAAGGCTTTGCTGACCTGTTTGAAGAGGATCTCGATCTCGCCGGCTGCTGCGGTGTCTGTCATGAGGCTGTCTGCCAGGATTGGGTCGGGGCTACTGTCCCAATTGTTATAGCCAAGATGCGCGCGGGGTAAAGCCGCGCGCCGCGACCATACACAGGGACCATGCACAGG
>CAZHYF010000099.1:0-9565 GCA_964536635.1 uncultured Rhodospirillaceae bacterium
CCTAGCCGCGGTTCATGCGGTTGTCGATCAGCTCGTTGACGACAGCGGGTTCCGCCAGGGTCGAGGTGTCGCCCAGCTCGGCGTAGTCGTTGGCGGCAATCTTGCGCAAGATGCGGCGCATAATCTTGCCCGAGCGGGTCTTGGGCAGGTTGGGTGCCCACTGGATCAGATCCGGCGAGGCAATCGGGCCGATCTCCTTACGCACCCACTTCACCAGCTCGGCGCGCAGCGCATCGCTTGGCTCTTCGCCGGCCATCAAGGTCACATAGGCATAGATGCCCTGGCCCTTGATATCGTGCGGGTAGCCAACAACCGCAGCCTCTGAGACCTGGTGATGCGCCACCAAGGCGCTCTCGACCTCGGCGGTGCCCATGCGGTGACCCGAGACGTTGATCACATCGTCCATACGGCCGGTAATCCACCAGTAGCCATCGGCATCCTGGCGGGCGCCGTCGCCTGAGAAATAGCGGCCTGGGTAGTCATAGAAGTAGGTCTTCATGAAGCGCTCGTGGTCGCCATAGACGCTGCGCATCTGGCCCGGCCAAGAATCGGCGATACACAAAGCGCCTTCGATCTCGGCGCCGTCCCAGTTGATCGCCTGGTTGTTGCTGTCCACCAACACCGGCTGAATGCCAAAGAAGGGCGCACAGGCAGAGCCCGGCTTCAGGTCGGTCGCACCCGGCAGCGGTGTAATCAGGATGCCGCCGGTCTCAGTCTGCCACCAGGTATCGACGATGGGGCAGTTTTCCTTGCCGACCACGCGGTGATACCAGTTCCAGGCCTCGGGGTTGATGGGCTCGCCCACCGAGCCCAGCAGGCGCAGGCTGGAAAGATCGCGCTTGTTGACCGGCTCCTCGCCGTCGCGCATCAGGGCGCGAATCGCGGTGGGAGCGGTATAGAAGGTATTGACCTTGTGCTTTTCGCAGACATCCCAGAAGCGGCCGGAATCAGGGTAGGTCGGCACGCCCTCGAACATCAAGGTGGTGGCGCCGTTACACAAGGGGCCATAGACGATGTAGGAGTGACCGGTCACCCAACCCACGTCCGCCGTACACCAGTAGATATCGCCTTCGTGGTAGTCGAAGACATACTGGTGGGTCATGGAGGCGTAGACCAGGTAGCCGCCGGTAGTGTGCAGCACGCCCTTGGGCTTGCCGGTCGAGCCTGAGGTGTAAAGGATGAACAGCGGATCTTCAGCGTTCATCGGTTCGGGCGGGCAATCGGCTGACTGGGCGCCGATCAGGTCGTGGTAGTAGACATCACGGCCAGCGACCATATTGGCCTCAGCGCCGGTGTGTTGGACCACGATACAGCGCTTGATCTGGTCGCCCGACAGCTCGATCGCGCGGTCGGTGTTGGCCTTCAGCGGCACGGTACGCCCGCCGCGCTTGCCCTCGTCGGCGGTGATGATGAAATCGCTCTCACAATCGGTGATGCGGCCCGCCAGAGCCTCGGGCGAGAAGCCGCCGAAGACGATGGAGTGGACGGCACCGATGCGCGCGCAGGCCAGCATGGCATAGGCGGCTTGCGGGATCATGGGCATGTAAAGGGTGACGCGGTCGCCCTTTTTGACGCCTTGCGCCTTCAGGCCGTTGGCGAACTTACAAACTTCCTCGTGGAGCTGCTTGTAGGTGATCTTGGCATCAACGCTGGGGTCGTCGCCCTCAAAGATGATGGCGGTCTGGTCGCCACGGGTCTCCAGGTGGCGGTCGATACAGTTATACGAGACGTTGGTAACCCCGTCCTCGTACCACTTGATCGAGACGTTGGGCAGCTCAAAGCTGACGTTCTTGACCTTGGTGTAGGGCTTGAACCAGTCGATGCGCTTGCCGTGCTCGGCCCAGAAGGCCTCGTTGTCCGCAATAGATTGCTGATACATGGCTTTGTACTTGTCAGCGTTGACCCAGGCATTTTGCTGCCAGATTGCGGGAACGCTGACCTTGATGTCTTCCGACATGAGACCTCCCAAATTGCTCGAATTTTTGCCTTGCGGGGCACGCGCCCGGGTGTTGGGCGGCGACGCGCGGCGTCACTGCCGCGCATGCTAGCAGGTTGCTCGGGATTCGCGAGCTTTTAGCCGGTGTGCCGCCGGGCGCTGTGAAAGCAGTAAAGCAGGATTTTACCGATGCAAGCTCGTCGAAGTCGCAGCCTTCGCCGCGGTGGCTTGCAGGCTAGTCGCAGCGCTCGTTGAGGCGCTCCAGGCTCCAGGCCGCGTCGGGATCGGCAGAAGGATAGAAGGCCAAGACGCTGAGGCTCAGGGGATCGACAGCCAGGCTCAGGGCCTTGGCAGGGCTGAGGCCCAGGGCTTGGCCGACCAGCGCGCGGATAGGTCCGGCGTGGATCACCAGCACCAGATCGTCGCTGGTAAGTGCGGGCTCCAGCGCTGCCAGGCGCACGCGCTGCCAGAGTTGGGCAAAGGACTCGCCGCCCGGGGGCTGGCCCGCCACCGGATCGCGCCAGTAGGCGTCTTGCGGGCCCAGGCCCTGCCAGCTCTGTCCCTCCCAGGCACCGAAATCTTGTTCCCAGAGCTGGGGCTCTTGGCGGCTGGCTTTCAGGCCCAGAGCGGCTGCGGTCTGCTGGCAGCGCTTCGCTGGCGAGGTCCAGACGGGCGCACGATCGGGCGCACGATCGGGCAAGCGGCGAGCAAGGCGGGCGAGGGGCTCGGGACCGGGCAGGCGCGCGGCCACGTCGCTGCGCCCGGCGATTTGGCCGGGCTCGGTATCAGACGGCGCGTGGCGGATGAGGAAGAGGCGCGGCATGGGGCTAGGACACCAGAGCCGCCCAGATCAGCAGCGCGGCGATCTCGGTCAGCATGATTTGCGCGCCATAGATGTCGCCCGTAACCCCGCCGAGCTGGCGCTGGGCCAGCCAAGCCAGACCCAAAGCGGGCAGCAGCGCCAGCAGGATCAAGGGGCTGGTCAAGAGGCTTGCCGCCAGGGCGACCGCAAGGCCCGTGAGCACCACCCAGGGGCGCGAGGCCTGGCCCACTGCCGCCGCTTGGCCGCCTTGATTGCTGGTCTCCGCAGCGCCGTGTCGGGCCGGGGGTTGCCAGGCCATGGAGGGTAGGCAAGCCCAACGCGACAACAGCCAGACGGTCAGGAACAGGCCCAACGCCGGACCGATCACCGCCCAGGCGCTCCAGCGCAGCCCAAACGATAGGATGGTGGCGGCCAAGCCAAAGCTGCCGACCCGCGAATCGCGCATGATGGCCAGCTTGTGGTCCTTGTTGTGGCCGCCGCCCAGGCCGTCGGCGGTATCGGCCAGCGCGTCGTCGTGCAGCGCGCCGGTCAGCGCGGTTTGGGCGGCCAGCAAAAGGCCAGCGGCCAGCCAAGGCGTCGCTCCCCAGATCAGCCACAACCCCTGTGCAGCCCCCCACAACGCCAGCCCCAGAGCGGCGCTGGCCAGGGGCAAGGCCGCTACCAGATCAGAAAAGGGCTTATAGGCCAAAGTCGGCAGCGGTAGGCGGGTTAGAAAATGCAAGCTGCGCAGGGCGTCGCCCGCAAAATCCTTGGGCGCATCGCGCAGAAGGGCTTGCATCGACGCCTTGATTGTCGTTGGCGATGCCAGCGTTTTGGCGTTTCGGCCTAAGCCTTTGACAGTCTCCACAAAAACGCGCACCAAGGGCTCCTCTTGCATTGCGGGCCCCAGGTTTTGGCCCCAAAACTCATGACAGGCTGGCTCGGCCTGAACGAAAGGATCTATAGCCCAATGGCAACCGAAATCCCAAGCCGCTTCGAAGACATTCGCAAGATCTTCGATCACTTGCCTGGTCCTGATCTGGGCGCGGCGACGCTGGTCGCCCAACGCGAGGCGCAGCTCACCAAGCCTGCGGGCTCTCTGGGACGCCTAGAGGAGATCACGAGCTGGATGGCCAAGTGGCAGGGCAGCGCCACTCCGCGCGCCGATCACCCGCGCGTGGCGGTCTTTGCTGCCAACCACGGCGTTTGCGATCAGGGCGTTTCAGCCTTTCCGCAGGCGGTGACCGCTCAGATGGTCGCCAACTTCGTAGGCCAGGGCGCGGCGGTGAACCAGCTTTGCGCGCTGGTGGATGCCGATTTGCGCGTCTATGAAATGCAGCTCGACGAGCCGACCAAGGACTTCAGCCTTGAGCCTGCCATGAGCGAAGAGGACTGCGCGCGCGCTATCGCCTATGGCATGATGGCCGTGGACGAGGAAATCGACCTCTTGTGTCTGGGGGAGATGGGCATCGGCAACACCACGGCTGCGGCAGCCCTGGCGTTGGCGCTGTTCGGTGGTACGGCGGCCGATTGGACCGGCGCTGGCACCGGCGTTGCGGGCGCGGACTTGCAGCGCAAGACCGACGTGGTGCAGCGCTCGGTTGAGCTGCACAAGCCCGATATGACTGATCCGCTGGAGATCTTGCGTCGCGTCGGCGGCCGCGAGCTGGCGGCGATCTGCGGGGCGATTCTGGCCGCGCGCATGGCCAAGGTGCCGGTGCTGATCGACGGCTTCATTTGTACCGCTGCGGCGGCGGTGCTGGAAAAGGCGCATCCAGGCGCGCTGGATCACTGCATGGTGGCCCACCAATCGGCTGAACAGGCGCACGCGCGCTTGTGCGAGGCGCTGGGCAAGCGGCCCTTGTTGCAGCTCGATATGCGCTTGGGCGAGGCCAGCGGCGCGACCCTAGCGGTGGCTTTGGTCAAGGCAGCCCTTGCCACGCACGCTGGCATGGCTACCTTTGAAGAAGCGGCGGTCAGCAACCGCGACGCCAGCTAGAACGACCTCAAGACGGGGCAGCCGATCAATCCAAGGCGAGGCATGAACCAAGAGACGCGAGACCCAGCAGCGGAAGCCGATCCGGTCAAGCCGACCAAGATCAGCAAGCAGCGGCGCAAGGCCCAGGCCCGCGCCCGCGCGCGCAGCTCTGTGCGCCGTGTGGTCTCAACGCCTCTGTCCTCGCCCTATGCCGGGCAGTCGCCGCGCCTGAACCTCTTTACCCTGGTGGCGATCCGCTGGATTGCCATTGCGGGGCAGGCCATCACCATTGCGATTGCCATTGCCTTAGGCTTTGTCATGCCCGCAGGCCTGGCCATGAGCGTCGTGTTGATCTCGGCGCTGGTCAACCTGTGGATCATGTCGCGGCGCCGGCTGCGTCAGGGGCGCTCGTCGGCCTGGATCGGCGGGCGCGCGGCCATGAGCGTGCTGCTGTTCGACCTCTGCCAGCTCACGATTTTGCTGCTGTTGACGGGCGGCATCACCAACCCCTTTGCCATCTTGTTGTTGGCGCCGGTGACGGTCTCGGCCGCCACCTTGTCGCTGCGCGAGACCAGCTTGATCTCGGTCTCCGCCATTGTGCTAACCGCGCTGGTGACCTTTATCTCCTTGCCTTTGCCCTACCTGGACCAAGCGCTGGAGGTGCCCTTCTATTATCGCGCGGGCCTGGGGTTGGCGCTGAGCCTGGCCATTGCCTTTACCGCCTTCTACCTCTCCAACATCGCCGAGCAGTCGCGCACCATGGCTTCGGCGCTGTCGTCGGTTCATCTGGCGTTGGAGCGCGAGCAGCGGCTATCGGCCATCGGCGGGCTAGCGGCCAACGCCGCGCACGAGCTGGGCACACCGCTGGCCACCATCGCGGTTGTGGCCAAGGAGATGTGGAAGGACGCCGAAGAGGGCTCGCCCGCCAAGGAGGACGCAGCCCTGCTGGTCGAAGAGGCGGCGCGCTGCCGGGAGATCTTGACCGAAATCTCGCGCTCGAAAAAGCTGGACGATGGCGCATCCTACAATCTCTTGCCCATGGCCTCGCTGATCGATCTGGCGATCGAGCGCCACGCTTCCAACTATGACTGCCCGGTGGCGGTCCGCATCACCCCGCCCGACGGCCAGAGCGAGCAAGATCAACCCGTGTTCCCGCGCCAGCCTGAGCTGGTCCATGGCCTGGGCAACCTGGTGCAAAACGCTTTGCAGCACGCCGAGCAGCAGGTATGGGTAGGGCTGACTTGGGACGCGAGCCACATCCATTTGCAGGTCGAAGACGACGGCCCTGGCTTTGAACCCGAGCTGCTTTATCGCCTGGGCGACCCCTACCTGAAGGGCGAACAAGAGCGCAAACGCGGTGGCTCCTCGATGGGGATCGGCGTGTTTATCGCCACCACTTTGCTGAACCACTGCGGGGCGACGGTGATATTTTCGAATCGACAAGAGGGCGGCGCTTCTGTTGAAGTAAGCCTGAAACGAAAAGACCCGACTGAAAAGACCTGAACGAAAAAGGACTGATGGAATGAATGACGACTTCACTGGATTGGGTGACGACGAAGCGAGCCGCGGCACCCTGCTGATCGTGGACGATGACGAGCGCTTTGCAACGCGCCTGGCGCGCGCCATGGAGCGCAAGGGCTTTGAGGTCTCAACCGCTCTGTCTGTTTCAGACGCCAAGGAAGCGCTGCGCGCCTACCTGCCGGACTACGCCGTGGTGGATCTGCGCTTGGGCGACGGCTCTGGCTTGGACTTCGTGACCTTGCTGAAAGAGAGCGAGGCGCACACCCGCATCGTCATGCTGACCGGCTATGGCAACATTGCAACCGCCGTTTCAGCGGTCAAGCTGGGTGTGGTGGACTACCTGCCCAAGCCCGCCGACGCGGATGCCGTGGAGGCTGCGTTGGTGCGCCACGACGGTCTGCTGCCGCCGCCACCGGAAAACCCCATGTCTGCCGATCGGGTGCGCTGGGAGCACATCCAGCGGGTCTACGAGCAGTGCGGCCGTAACGTGTCCGAGACCGCCCGCCGCCTGCGCATGCACCGCCGCACGTTGCAACGGATCTTGAACAAGTACGCGCCCAAGCCCTAGGGCCTGTGCTGCTGCGCCGGGGCCGCTGGTTTGGCCCCAGCCCCGCGCCCGTCACCCGCCGTTTTTGCCGTCGCTTTTCCTGCGAATTGGCGCTGGCAATTGGCGGTGCTTGGCCTATGATGCCCTGAACTCCTGTCGCTGCGGCCTGTTTCGGCGCGCGCAGGAGTTTTTCTCTTATCGACGATTCTGTGAGTCCGCCTCGCAGCGGCTCATCTTTCAGCAAAACTGACGCCCTAATCATGTCCGAACGCTACTCCGCCCACGAAACCGAAGTTAAATGGCAAAACCGCTGGGATGACGCCCAGTCCTTCCGCGCCGAACGCCGCGATGACAAGCCGAAGTATTATGTGCTGGAAATGCTGCCCTATCCTTCGGGCGCGATCCACATGGGCCACGTGCGCAATTATGTGATGGGCGATGTGGTGGCGCGCTACAAGCGGGCCAAGGGCTTTAACGTGCTGCACCCCATGGGCTGGGATGCCTTCGGCTTGCCCGCTGAGAACGCTGCTTTCGAACGCGGCTATCACCCAGCCAAGTGGACCTACGCCAACATCGACGCCATGCGCGCGCAGCTCAAGCGCTTGGGTCTGTCCTTTGATTGGCAACGCGAAATCGCCTCCTGCCACCCTGGCTACTACAAGCACCAGCAGCGCTTGTTTCAGGAGATGATCGAAGCAGGCCTGGTCTACCGCAAAGAATCCTACGTCAACTGGGACCCGGTCGAGATGACCGTGCTGGCCAACGAGCAGGTCGAAGATGGTAGAGGCTGGCGCTCAGGCGCTTTGGTGGAAAAGCGGCTCATGTCGCAGTGGTTCTTCAAGATCACCGACATGGCCGAAGAGCTGCTGCAGGGCATTGACACCTTGGAGCGCTGGCCCTCCAAAGTGCGGCTCATGCAGACCAACTGGATCGGCAAGTCGCAGGGCGCGCATGTGCGCTTTGGCATCCAGGGCCGCGACGCGGGGCTGGACATCTACACCACCCGCCCGGATACGCTGTTTGGTGCCTCTTTCTGCGCTTTGTCGCCCGAGCACCCCTTGACCGCAGAGCTGGCCAAGGACAACGCCGCTTTGGCCGAATTCGTCAAAGAATGTCAGCGCATGGGCACCTCTGAAGCGGTGATCGAGAAGGCCGAAAAGCGCGGCATTGATACGGGCATGAAGGCTTTGCACCCGCTGGATGGCCGCGAATTGCCGATCTATGTCGCCAACTTCGTGCTGATGGACTACGGCAGCGGTGCCATTTTCGGCTGCCCGGCGCACGACCAGCGCGATTTGGACTTTGCCCGCAAGTACGGCTTGACCGTGACCCGCGTCGTGGCGGGCCCCGACGGTGACACCAGCGATTTGGGCGACGAGGCCTATACCGGCCCTGGCCACATCATCAATTCGGGCTTCTTGGACGGCTTGGATATCGACGCCGCCAAGGCCAAAGCGATCGAAACCCTGGTGGCCCAGGGCGCGGGCAAGGCGCAAACCAACTATCGTCTGCGCGATTGGGGCGCCTCGCGTCAGCGCTATTGGGGCTGCCCCATCCCAGTGGTGCATTGTGCAAGCTGCGGCATGGTCCCGGTGCCCAAAGACCAGTTGCCCGTCAAGCTGCCCGAGGATGTGACCTTTGACAAGCCCGGCAACCCGCTGGACCACCACCCGACCTGGAAGCACACGAGCTGCCCAAGCTGCGGCGGTGAGGCGCTGCGCGACACCGATACCATGGATACCTTCGTGGACTCTTCTTGGTACTTCCTGCGCTACTGCTGTCCGGATGACGCCGAAGCGCCGCTGAACGACGAGGCCAACTATTGGATGACCGTCGATCAGTACATCGGCGGCGTTGAGCACGCGGTCTTGCACCTGCTCTATTCGCGCTTCTTCATGCGCGCTTTGAAGAAGCTGGGCTATGTGACCGCCGAGGAGCCCTTTGCGGGCCTGTTCACCCAGGGCATGGTCACCCACGAGACCTACCAGGACGCCAAGGGCAAGTGGCTGAGCCCCGACGAGATCAAGCGCGGCGAGGACGGCAACTGGAGCACTTTGGATGGCGGCCCGGTCAGCGTTGGCGGCGTGATCAAAATGTCGAAGTCCAAGCGCAACGTGGTGGACCCTGAGGCCATCATTCGCTCCTATGGCGCGGATACTGCGCGCTTCTTCGTCATGTCCGACAGCCCGCCCGAGCGCGATTTCGAGTGGACCGAATCTGGCGTCGATGGCGCTTATCGCTTTACCCAGCGCGTTTGGCGGGTGTTTGGCGAGGCTCTGGAGCGCGCAGCAGCGGGCGACCAGCAGGCCGATCAGGCCGCCGATCTGGCCTTGGGCAAGGTCATGCATCGCTTGATCGACGGCATCGCGGCCGACATCGAGGGCTTTGCCTTCAACAAGTCGGTGGCTCGCCTCTATGATGCGGTCAACGAGCTGTCGCGCTACCTCAGCGAGGGCAAGATTTCGGCTGCCGCGCTGCGTGAGGCTTTGGATTATCTCTGCTTGGGCCTGGCCCCCTTCATGCCCCACCTGGGCGAAGAGCTCTGGACCCGCTTGGGTCACGAGGGTCTGGCCTGCGCGCAGGCTTGGCCGACGGTCGAAGCCGCCATGCTGGTGGACGACACCATTACCATGCCCGTGCAGGTCAACGGCAAGGTGCGCGCTCAGATCGAGGTGCCCAAGGATCTACCTAAGGCAGAAGTCGAGGCACGCGCTCTGGCTGATCCTGCTGTTGCCAAATTTATCGGCGATACCGGACCCAAGAAAGTGATTGTGGTTCCGG
>CAZHYF010000100.1:0-9470 GCA_964536635.1 uncultured Rhodospirillaceae bacterium
CCGTTTGTTTGCAGCTGATGTCTGCTTGCTAGAGCAAGCCGCGAATGAGTGGCAATACGAGAGAGCATGGACTTGCGTTAGAAATCAGTCAGCTAGAGCGGAAGGGCTGTTGCAAGACCAACGCCCGACGCTCTAAGAGATAAAAAAGGCTGAGGGCAGGACCCTCGGCCTTTTTTTATCTGCTAGCTCTTCTGGGCGCGCGCCAAATCCAGCGCCGCGTAGGACCAAATCCCGTCTGCGCCCGCGCGTTTGAAGGCCATCAAGGTCTCAGCGACGATCGCTTGTTGGTCGAGCCAGCCATTGGCGGCGGCGGCCATCATCATGGCGTATTCGCCGCTGACTTGGTAGGCATAGACCGGCAGTGGGCTGGTCTGACTGATGCGATAAAGTATGTCGAGATAGGGCAGGCCCGGCTTGACGATCAGCATGTCCGCGCCTTCCTCCACGTCATAGCGCGCTTCTAGCTCGGCTTCGCGAGCGTTGGCTGGGTTAAGCTGGTAGGTCTTCTTGTCGCCCTTCAGCGCGCCCGACGAACCAACCGCGTCGCGGAAGGGGCCATAGAAGGCCGAGGCGAACTTGGCGGCATAGGACATGAGCGCGACGTTCTGATGACCCGCAGCGTCCAGGGCTGCGCGGATGGCGGCAATGCGCCCGTCCATCATGTCGGACGGCGCCAAGATATGGGCGCCTGCATCGGCCTGCGCCAACGATTGCTTGATCAAGGCCTCAATGGTTTCGTCGTTCATCACCTCGCCGCTGTCGGACAGCAGCCCGTCTTGGCCGGTCGCATTATAGGGGTCCAGGGCTACGTCGGCGATCAGGCCCAGTCCTTCGACCTGGGCGCGGATGGTCCGCATCGCTTGGCAGACCAGGTTATCGGCGCGCCAGGCCTCCTCGCAAGCCAGGGTCTTGCGGTGCTCGGGCACGACGGGGAACAAGGCCAGGGCAGGGATGCCAAGGTCGCGGGCCTCTGCGGCGGCATCGACCCACTGGTCTGGGCCCAGACGGTCTACGCCTGGCAGGCTCGGCACGGGGCTGCGGCCGTTCTCTTCTTGCACAAAGATCGGCCAAATCAGATCCGAGACCTGCACATGGTTTTCCTGCACCAAGCGGCGCATCCAGTCGCTCGAACGCCGACGGCGCAGGCGCACCGCTGGAAATTGGTTGGGCTGTGAAGGGTGGCTGCGGTCGGTCATGATGAAACTCGTCTGGGCGTTTCGAAAAGAAGCGGCGGCCAGATGTAACGGGGATTGCCGGCTTGCGCAATTCTTGTTGCGCGCTTGCTGACTTGACCCTGGAGCTACTTGGGAGCCACTTGTGGCCAGCGCGCGCCTTGAAACCGCTTTTCCATCAGACTTGACGAGGCTGAGGCAGCTTGCCTATTTCCAACCAGCGCGCAGATGCGCTAAAGCTGAGCGCCTCACAGCAGACCTCGCCGCAGACCTCACCGCAGGCCTTGGCGACCTCGCCCCTCACGCCGACCGATCAGGACTTCGCGACGCCATGACCGATACACTCAAGTTTTCTCTTTCCAACGGCCTGGGGTTGGTCCAGCTCGACCGCCCGCGCGCGCTAAATGCGCTGGATATGGCGATGGTTGACGGCATGGCTCGCCAGTTTCAGGCCTGGGAGAAAGACCCAAGCGTTAGCCAGTATCTGATGATGGGCTCGCTGGAGAAGGGACTGTGCGCGGGCGGGGACGTGAAGGCGCTCTATATGGAGGCGGTCGCAGCGCCCAAGGGCACCAAGGCCGCCATCACGCGTGACTTCTTCTATAATGAGTACCAGCTCAACGGCTATCTGGCCGACCTCAGCAAGCCGTTTAGCGTGCTGATGAACGGCGTGTGCATGGGCGGCGGCATGGGCTTGGCGATCAATGCGGGCAAGCGTGTCGTGACCGAGACCACCAAGATTGCCATGCCCGAGACCGCCATCGGCTTTATCCCAGATGTTGGTGCCACCCATTTCTTGAGCCGCTTGCCCGATCAAGTTGGCACCTACATGGGCCTAACCGGAGCGCGTTTGAACGCTGCTGATGCCTTGGCGGTTGGCCTTGCAACCCACTTCGTGCCGCAAGAGCGCTTGGAAGAGCTGTTGGCGATCGCAGCGGAGGAGGGGGCAGACGCCGCCATCACCCGCTTGGCCGAGCCCGCCGAAGCCGCCGGCTCCTCAGAGCTCGCCACCCAGCGCCCATTGATCGCGCGCTGCTTTTCCGCTGACCGCGTGTCGGAAATCTTCCACCGCCTGACCAACGAAGGCAGCAGCGAAGCGGCCGCCATGGCCGAGGTCATGCAGACCCGCAGCCCGACCTCGATGGTCTTGGCGCTGGCTTTACAGCGCAACGCCGAGGGGCGCAGCTTCAAAGAGTGCCTGCAATTGGAATTCAACGTCGCCCAGTGGCTTTTCGACCCCAACCGCCCCGAAAAGAGCGACTTTTTTGAAGGCATCCGCTCTGTGCTGGTGGACAAGGATCACAATCCGCATTGGCGGCCGACCCAAGTCGAAGCCGTTGGTCCCGACACTGTGGCCCAAGCGCTCAGCTTTCCGGCTGATCGCATCGCTTTCTTTTCTTAATGGCGGCGCCTTTTCCTGCCGCACTTTGCTAGCCTGAAAGACCAAGTGAGCATGCGCTATTACCTTGCCAGCGACCACGCAGCGCTCGAGCTGAAGACTGCTTTGCACCAACACCTCAGCGACCTGGGCCATGATGTCGTGGACCTGGGGCCCTTCGACGGCAGCTCGGTCGATTACCCAGATTACGCCGACAAGCTGGCCCAAGCGCTGGAGGCTGACCCCGAAGCGCGCGGCCTTGGCATGTGCGGCACGGGCATTGGCATCTCGATCGCGCTCAACCGTCACCGCCACGTGCGGGCGGCTTTGTGCCATGACGTGACCGGTGCGCGCCTGACCCGCGCGCACAACGATGCCAACGTTTTGGTGCTGGGCGCACGTTTGATCGGCATTGAAACCGCCAAAGATGTCGTGACTGCTTTCAACGAAGTCGCCTTCGAAGGCGGGCGACATCAGCGCCGGGTTGATAAGCTGAGCTAGACGCTGAGGCCGCAAGCCACTCCGCCCAGGCCCAGGCGACACCGACAGCCCTGGTAATGCCCAAGCCAGACCACTCCCTTCCCATTCATCTTCCCGATCAAAGATCAGAACAGGATACTCTTATGGACTATCAAGTGCCCCAGGGCTTTTGGACCGCCTCCGTCGCCCAAACCGACCCGGAGCTTTACGCCTCTTTGACCGACGAGCTGAAGCGCCAGCAAGACTTTATCGAGCTGATCGCCTCAGAAAACATCGTGTCGGCAGCGGTCATGCAGACCATGGGCTCGGTCCATACCAACAAATATGCTGAAGGCTATCCGGGCCGTCGCTACTACGGTGGCTGCGAGTATGTGGACGTATCAGAGCAACTCGCCATCGACCGCTTGAAGGCGCTGTTCAACTGCAACTATGCCAACGTGCAGCCCCACTCGGGCGCGCAGGCCAACCAGGCCGTGATAATGGCGCTGGCCAAGCCAGGCGATACCGTCATGGGCCTGTCGCTGGATCACGGCGGCCACCTGACCCACGGTGCGAAGGTCAACCAATCGGGCAAGTGGTTCAACGCCATCACCTATGGCCTGCGCGAGCAAGACAAGCAGATCGACATGGACCAGGTCCGCGCGCTGGCCGAAGAGCACAAGCCCAAGCTGATCATTGCAGGCGGCTCGGCCTATCCGCAGATCATCGACTTCAAGGCCTTCCGCGAGATCGCCGACAGCGTGGGCGCCTACTTGCACGTCGATATGGCGCACTTTGCGGGCCTTGTCGCTGGCGGTTGCCACCCAAGCCCCATGGAGCACGCGCACGTCGTAACCTCAACCACGCACAAGACCCTGCGCGGTCCGCGTGGTGGCATCATCCTCAGCAACGACGAGGATCTGGGTAAGAAGATCAACTCGGCGGTCTTCCCGGGCCTGCAAGGCGGTCCCCTGATGCACGTCATCGCGGCTAAGGCTGTGGCGTTCGGTGAAGCCTTGAAGCCCGAGTTCAAGGCCTACTGCGAGCAGGTTGTGCGCAACGCTCAGGCGCTGGGCGAGACGCTGCAAGAGCAGGGCCTGGACCTGGTGTCCGGCGGCACTGCGACCCACCTGTTGTTGGTTGACCTGCGTCCCAAAGGCGTGAAAGGCAATGCTGCTGAAAAGGCCTTGGATCGTGCGCACATCACCTGCAACAAGAACTCGGTCCCCTTCGACACGGAAAAGCCGATGATCACCTCAGGCATACGCTTGGGCAGCCCTGCGGGCACCTCGCGCGGCTTCAAGGAAGACGAATTCCGCCTGATCGGTAAGCTGATTGCTACCGTTCTCGACGGCCTTGCTGCCAACGGTGAAGAGGGCAACGCAGCGGTTGAGGCCGAGGTGGCGCAGCAGGTCAAAGCCCTGTGCGACCGCTTCCCCATCTATGATCAGCCGCTGGCCTAAGCAGCGGTTCGGGCCCCTGTTCAAGGGCGCCCTTGTTTGGCTGTGACCAAGACGAGCCCCGAGCGCCATGAGCCCGTTCGGGGCTTTTCTTATGCGGACGCTTCTGCACTGCGGGGCCTGGCGCGCGAGGCGAATCGAGCCTAGGAGTGGCTCGACCGGAGTCGCGTCAACTTGATGTATCGCAAATTCGAGCGGGGCTCCTGCGGGCAAATGGGTGCCAGATCTTGCAATCTATCGGTTATTTGCTCGAATTTTACTGGTCAATGTGACCTGGGCGTAAAATTTTTGACAACTCTCGGCACAATTCCGCATCAGCAGTTGACCTGAGGTGTGACATTCTGTTCATTAGGCGCGACAAAAACGCCACCTTCCTTGTATTGGGGGGACCTATGCCGAGCCCAGTCATTCAGGACGATCGCTCTTTGTCGTCAGATGCATCGCGCTTTGACACTTGGAGCCAGAAATACCGCCACCACGTCGCGCTGCTTGCTGGCACGACGGTTGTGGTCTGCTTGCTCTGCATCTCCGTATTCGCGTTGAACTGAGCGCCGAGCCTGCCATAGCGACACTCAAGCGCGCAAGCCGCTGTGCCGCTGGTACTGGGGCGGGCCGAGCTGGGCGCGTGGCGCCTGTCGGCCTCGGAAAACCCTTCCCATCTTAGAATTGGCTCTTATCCTGCGACGAGTCCACCAGTCTCCGTGTTCGTCGAGGAAGCCCATGTCGTTACATTTCACTCCTGAAGAATTTGCCCGCCGCAGGCAAGCACTGGTCCGCGCCATGCAGGCTGACAAGCTGGACGGCCTCTTGCTGTTCAAGCAGGAGAGCATGTTCTACCTGACCGGCTACGACACTTTCGGCTATTGCTTCTTCCAATGCCTGCTGGTCACGGCCAACGGCGACTTCGCTATTTTGACCCGCTCGGCAGACAAGCGCCAGGTCGAGCTGACCTCGATCGTTGATGATCTGACCATCTGGAAGGACAGCGCGGAGGCTCGACCGGAATTCGACCTGGTGGAGCTGGCCAAGGCGCGCGGTCTGGGCGGCAAGCGCTTGGGCGTTGAATACCAGGCCTACGGACTGACCGCGGCTCTAGGCAAGCGCCTGGATGCAGCCTTCGAAGGGCAGGCGAGGCTGGTCGATGCCAGCGGTTTGGTGGATCGCCTGCGCGTCACCAAGTCTGAAGCCGAATTGGTCTATGTCCGCAAGGCGGGCGAGCTTGCCGATCTGGCCTGGGATGCTGCGGTCGAGCGGTCCCACGCGGGTGCCGATGAAGGCCGTATTCTGGGCGCCATGCACGACGTGATTTTCTCCGGCGGCGGCGACTATCCCGGCAACGAATTCATCATTGGCTCAGGTGATCATGCCCTGCTTTGCCGGTATCAATCTGGGCGGCGCGTGCTGCAAAGTCCCGATCAACTGACGCTGGAGTGGGCCGGCAGCTATCGCCACTACCACGCGGCCATGATGCGCACGCTGTGCATCGGCGAGGCCAGCCCGCGCCATCGCCAATTGCACGAGGCCTCGGTCGCGGCGCTTGAGGCGACCTGCGCCAGCCAGGTTCCAGGCACCACCTTTGGCGAAGCCTTCGCCGAGCATGTCCGCGTGCTGGACGAATTCGGCCTGTCCGAACATCGGCTCAACGCCTGCGGCTATTCGCTGGGCACCACCTTCACGCCGACCTGGATGGACTGGCCCATGATGTATGCCGACAACCCGGTGGTGATCGAGCCCGGCATGGTGATTTTCTCGCACATGATCATCATGGACAGCGACAGCCAGACCGCCATGTGCTTTGGCCACAGCGTTGAGGTGACCGCCACCGGCAACGCGCCGCTGTCGCATCGGTCTACCGAGCTGTTGGTGCTGTGAGGCTTGCATGACTGACAATCCCCACAAACTGCTCGACGGTGTTCTGGTCGTGAGCCTAGAGCAAGCCGTCGCAGCACCCTTTGCCTCGTCACGGCTGGCCGACATGGGCGCCGAAGTGATCAAGATCGAACGGCCCGAAGGTGATTTTGGCCGCAACTACGATTCGGTGGTCCACGGCCAAAGCTCCTATTTCGTCTGGCTCAATCGCGGCAAAAAGTCGGTCGTGCTGGATATCAAAGACCCCGAGGACAAGGCTTTGCTGCTGGCTATTTTGGCCAGGGCCGATGTCTTTATCCAGAACATGTCGGTGGGCGCTGCCGAGCGCAACGGGCTGGGCAACGCGGCGCTTGAGGCGCTGAACCCGCGCCTCATCACCTGCGATATCTCGGGCTACGGCGAAGAGGGCCCCTATGCCCAGCGGCGCGGCTATGACCTGCTGGTGCAGTGCGAAACCGGTTTGGCGGACATCACCGGCTCGCCGGAAGCGCCGGGCCGGGTCGGCGTCTCGATTGCCGATATCGCGACCGGCATGTTCGCCCACGCCGCCATTCTTGAGGCGCTGATGCTGCGCGAGAAGACGGGCAAGGGCGCCCACCTCAAATCCTCGCTGTTCGCGACCATGGCGGACATCATGGCGGTGCCGCTGCTGCACTACGACTATGGCGGCAAGGCCCCGCAGCGGATGGGATTGAACCACCCCTCGATCGCGCCCTATGGCGCCTATGCCAGCGCGGATGGCCGCCCGCTCATGTTCTCGATCCAGAACGAGCGCGAATGGCAGCGGCTCTGTGCGCAGGTGCTGGAGCAGCCCGATCTGGCGACCCAGGATCGCTTTGTTTCCAACGATGCCCGCGTTGCCAATCGAGCGGCGCTGAACGCCGAAATCGACGCGGTGTTCTCCAGCCTGCCGTTGGAGGAGCTGGAGGCGCGTATGGAAGCCGCCAAGCTGGCCTATGCCCGCGTCAACGGTGTCGATGGCCTGTCGACGCACCCGCAAATGACGCGCTCGACCATCGCGGTGACACCGCAAGCCAAGGCTGACATCCCAGCGCCTGCGGTCGCTTGGGCCGGTCACGAGCCCCAGCTTGGCGCGGTGCCCAGCATCGGCCAACACAGCGCAGAAATTCGCGCGCGATTTGGAGGCAAAGCATGAGCCTGACCCAAGAACTGGTGGCTCTGATCCGTGCCAAAGCCGTCTCACAGGCGGATCTTGAGGCTGCGAGCCTGTTCGTGCTGGATACGCTGGCTTGCGCGCTGGCGGGCCGCCATACGCCCCAGGCCTTGGCGCTGAAGCAGTTTGTCAGCCATCGCGGCGAGGCTCCGGCCATGCAGGCCTTCCTGTTCGGCGGCCTGGCGCACATTGTCGAGATGGACGACCTGCACCGCAGCTCGGTGACCCATCCGGGCACGGTGGTGGTGCCGCCCGCCCTAGCCAAGGCGCTGGAGACCCAGGCCAGCGGCCCGGACTTCTTGGCCGCCGTTTTGCAGGGGTATGAAGCCTGCTGCCGGGTGGGGGATTCGGTCGGCCCCGCGCACTATCGCGTCTGGCACAATACCGCCACCTGCGGGCCCTTTGGCGCGGCCATGGCCGCAGCCTGCTTGATGGGCTTGAACCAAGAGCAGGCGGTCTGGGCGCTGGGCAACGCCGGAACCCAAAGCGCAGGGCTGTGGCAATTTCTGCCCGATGGCGCCATGTCCAAGCATCTGCACACCGCGCGCGCGTGCGAGGCGGGTTTGACCGCTGCCGAGCTGGCCTTGCACGGCTTTACCGGACCGGCGCAGATCCTGGAGGGTACGCAAGGTCTCTATGCCGGGGCCTGTCCCGATCCGAGGCCCGAGGCGGTGACCGCAACGCCCGATGCGCCTTGGGCGCTGCGTTTGACTTCGATGAAGCCCTATCCCTGCTGCCGCCATACCCACCCGGCGATTGATTGTGCGCTGGACATCGTGGCGCAAGCGGGCGGGCCTCTGGCTTTCGCTGAGCTGGCGGGGGCTGAGCTTGAGACCTACCCAGCAGCGCTGGATGTCTGCGACCGGCCTTTGCCCGAGACCGCGTATCAGGCCAAATTCTCGCTCCAGCACACCGTGGCGCAGGCCTTGACCCAAGGTGCTATTGGCTTCGAGAGTTTCGATGCAGCCGCAAGGGAGGCCCTGCAAGCTGGCTCTGTTCCCGTGACGCTGGCAGTTGGCCAGGGCTTTGCACAGGCCTACCCAGGCGCTTGGGGCGCGAGGCTGGTGGTGCGGATGACCGACGGCCGCAGCTTTAGCGCAGAAACCGAGCAGGCTTTGGGTGATCCCGCCAAGCCCCTGGACCGCGAGGCCGTGGTCGCTAAGGCGCGCCGCTTGCTGGCGCTGGGGCAGGTTGACGAAGGGCAGGGCGAAGCGCTGATTGCCGCTTGCCTTGATCTGCCCAAGGCGGGCAGCCGCCTGCCGCGTATCCACAAACTTCTGATGGAAGGCGCCGAACATGAGCACTGAGAACAGCCCCACAATCGACGACCTGCAAGCCTGGGTCGGCTGTCAGGAGACTCAAAGCGATACGGCGAGCCTGGGGCGCATGCAGCAGATGGCAGCCACCTTCGGCTGGCCTGATCAAGCCTTGCAAGTTGGCGCAGCCTTGCCGCCGCTGGCGCATCTCTTCTTTTGCAACGAGCTGACGCCCGCCGAAGAGCTGGGCCACGACGGTCATGCCAAGCGCGGTTCTTTCATGCCGCCAGTGGCGCTGCCTCGGCGCATGTGGGCGGGCTCGGACACCCGCTTTGATGCGCCAATCCTGATTGGTGACCAGATCGAGCGCCGCTCCACCGTTAAATCGGTGACCCAGAAAGTGGGGCGCAGCGGCACCTTGGTGTTTGTGATCTTGGAGCGTGCCTTTACGTCAAGTTCGGGCGGGGCGCTGACCGAGACCCGCACGGTGGTCTATCGCGAGGCGCCGACGGCGATGGCGCCCGAGACCTTGGGCCGGGCCGCCGAGCCCTTCGCTGCGCAGGTCACGCGTGGCTATCAGCCCGACGAAATCATGCTGTTTCGGTTTTCGGCCCTGACCTGGAACGGCCACCGCATCCACTATGATCGCAGCTTCTGCCAGCAGCACGAGTTCTACCCCGACGTGGTGGTGCACGGGCCTTT
>CAZHYF010000101.1:0-9423 GCA_964536635.1 uncultured Rhodospirillaceae bacterium
CAAATCCGCCAAATCCGCCGCGTCATCACCGGCGCGCTGGAAATCCAGCGCAAGGACAAAACCATCGGCTCAAGCCTGGAGGCAGCCCCGCGCGTCTACCTGAGCGCCGAGCGGTTCGCCGTTGCCAAGGACGAGGCTTGGGACGATATCGCCATCACCTCGCAAATCAGCCTGCTGCAAGACGAAGCACCCGAAGGTGCCTTTGTGCTGGACGACGTGGCGGGCGTCGCGGTGGTCTTCGCTAAGGCCGAAGATGCACGCTGCGAACGCTGCTGGAAGCACGAGCCCGACGTGGGCTCGGTCGCAGCTCACCCGAGTGTTTGCGGACGCTGCGCATCGGCCTACGACGCCAACGCAGCCGACGCGGCAGCTTGAGGAGCGCGCGCATGACTGGCATCTGGCATCGCTTCTATTTCCTGACCGTGGTGTGCCTGGTTGTGGACCAACTCAGCAAGCTTCTGGTGGTGCGCAGCCTATCGAGCCTGCAAGAGAGCGTTTGGGCGCTGCCCTTCCTCAACATTGTCTATGAGCTGAACCCTGGCGTTGCCTTTTCTTTGGGCGCGGATCTGGGCGGCTTTGGGCGCTGGTTCTTCGTCTTCATCGCCCTGGCGATCATCGTCGGCCTGGTGCTCTATCTGCGCGCTGAGCCCTCACCGCGCCGTGGCGTGGCCTTTGGCTTGATCGTGGGCGGCGCGCTCGGCAATATGGTGGATCGTTTGCGCATCTCAGCCGTGATCGACTGGCTGGACTTCCATGCCTTTGGCTATCACTACCCGACCTTCAACGTGGCGGATGCCGCGATCTTTTTCGGCGCCTGTTTGTTCTTGTATGACAACTTGCGCCCGGCACCGAGCCGCTGATAAACTTGGGCTATGGACATGACCTCAGCTCTTATCCGCCGCAACAGCGCAGTTTTCCTGGGCCTGGCCTTGCTTGCGAGCCTTAGCGCTTGCAGCACCGGCAAGGTGTCGTTTCGTGGCAAGCCGGACGCCTACGCCGTGGTGCCGCGCAGTGCTTTGGTGACGCCGCCCGCTGGAGGTGGTCTGCCACAGCCGCAAGCGGGCTCGGTCTACGACAAAGACGCTGATTTGACCCAAGAGATCGCGCGCAAAGCCGTGCTGGGTGACAGCCAACAAGTGGCCAGCATTCCGGTGCTGCAGGACAACTTCGGCCAGTATCAGAATTCTGACATTCGCCAAGTCTTGCAGCAAGAAGCTGAGGCAAAAAAGAGCGGGCCGCGCAACGCCATCGACAACCTGCTGAAGCCTTTGCGGTTCAACGAAACCAGCAAAGTTCCTGGCACGCCCGTTGATGTCACCGAAGAAATGCGCTTGCTGCGCTCTAAAGGGGTGGCCACCACCACCGCATCTTTCGCCAGCAACGGCCATTCCTTGCTGTTACTGCAAACCGGTGGCGAGCGCCCCTTCGATCCGGCCAGCCTGCTCAATCGCAAGCCGAGCGGGCGCTAGGCCAACAGCCAAGACGTTTCGGAGCCGCGCTAACCAAGTCGTGAGCGGGCTTGATCGAGGGCTTTGGCGTCCTGCCACGCCTTGGCCATAAGCGGGCGTCACAACTGCGTGCCAGAGCAGCAGGCCGAGCGGCAGGCAGTTGAATATGCGAGCATCGCCGCTAACTCTAGACCAAGCCCTCCAAGGTCGGCACAATGAGGCCAACCACAACGAACATGCTTGCTCGCACACTATGCGAGCCGCAAACCGCAGAGGAAACCCGCAGTCGTGTCCATCAAAGCCCTTCCCTCTTTGAAGACCCTGGCCCTTTCAACCGCGCTGGCGGCCAGCCTCCCGCTTGGCTCCGTCCAAGCCGCAGACGGTCAAGACAGCGGCGGGTTCAATGCCCATCAATTCGCACTGGACAACGGCATGCAGGTCGTCGTGCTGCCCAATCATCGCGCTCCCATCGTCCATCACATGGTCTGGTACAAGGTCGGCGCTGCCGACGAAGCTCCTGGCAAATCGGGCATCGCCCACCTGCTGGAGCACCTCATGTTCAAGGGCACCGAAGAGAACCCGCGCGACACCTACTCCCAGTTCGTGGTGCGCCACGGTGGTGCTGAGAACGCCTTCACCTCCAACGATCAGACCGCCTACCACCAGACCATTGCCAAGGAACATCTGCCCGAGATTATGGCCATGGAGGCCGACCGCATGACCCATCTGGTGCTGAAGGAGGCCGAATTCACCTCTGAGCGCTCGGTGGTCATCGAAGAGCGCGAGCAGCGGATCGGCAACAACCCCAGCGCCAAGTTGGGCGAGGCTATGACCGCCGCGCTGTATCAAAACCACCCCTACGGCAAGCCGGTCATCGGCTGGCGCCACGAGATCGAAGGCCTGACCCGCGAAGACGTGCTGGCTTTCTATGACCATTGGTACGGCCCGCAGAACGCGATTTTGGTCGTAGCGGGCGATGTCGAGCCCGAGGCGGTGTTCGAAATGGCCAAATCCACCTATGGCCAGGTAGCCCCCACCGCGCCCGCCGTCGAGCGCTTGCGCCCGAAAGAGCCGCCGCAGTACGGCCAGCGCCGCGTGCTGATCGAGGACGAGACCGTCGGCACCAGCCAGCTTTTGATCCGCTATTTGGCCCCGACCATGGTCAAGTCCGACGCGGATCTGTTTGGCGAAGGCGCCGACCCGGTGGCTCTGACCGTCCTGGCCTATATCCTGGGCGGCGACACCACCACCCGCCTCAACCGCCGCCTGGTGGAAGAGGAGAAGATCGCGGTGGCCGCCGGGGCCTACTATGACCCCAACGGCTTGGATTATTCCGGCTTTTCGGCCTACATCGTGCCCGCGCCCGGCGGCGACTTGGAGGCCGCAGAGGCCGCTCTAACGCGCGAGCTCGACTTGCTGCTCAGCGACGGCGTGAGCGAGGACGAGGTCGCAACCGCTGTGCGGCGCATGACCGTCGAACTGGTCTATGAGCAAGACTCGCTGACCACCGGCGCGCGCATCATCGGCCGCGCCCTGTCGGTCGGCGGTCAGCTTGAAGACGTGCAATCCTACGCCAAGCGGCTCAGTGGCGTGACCAAGGAGCAAGTCGAGGCGGCCGCGAAGGCCGTTTTGAAGAAAAAGCAAACCGTGGTGGCCATCCTGCGCCCCACGCCCGCCGCATCCTAAGCCTGCCCACAAGAATCTTGCGTCGATAGGAGCTCTCAGGCATGTATCGTTTTCTAAAGACCGTTGGCCCCGCAACGCTGCTGGCCGCCGCTGGCCTCTTCGCCACAGTTCTTCCAGCCGGAGCATCGATGAACATCCAGGAAATCACGACCCCTCAGGGCCTCAAGGTCTGGTTTCTTCCCGATGACAGCGCGCCGTTGGTTTCCGTGTCCTTCGCCTTTAAGGGCGGCAGCATCTATGACCCCGAAGGCAAAGAAGGCCTGGCTTTCTTGTTGGAGGGCCTGTTGACCGAGGGCGCAGGCGATCTGGACAACCAGGCCTACGCTGCGGCCACCAACGACATCGGCATGCGCTTGTCCTTTGCCTCTGGCCGCGATTATTTCACCGGCCGCTTCACCACCCTGACCCAGTTTCAAGACCAGTCCGCCGAGCTGTTCAACCTGGCGCTGACCCAACCGCGCTTCGATGTTGACGCCATCGAGCGCAACGTCAGCCAGGTCAAAACCCGCCTGCAAATCGACGCCAAAGACCCCCAGTGGATCGCGATCCGTTTGATGCGCGGCTTGCTGTATGACGATCACCCCTATGGCCGTCGCCAGCGGGGCACCGACGCGAGCCTGGACGCCATCACCAAGGAGGATCTGCTGGCCTTCGTGCAGGCGCGCTTTGCCAAAGATACGCTGGTGATTGGCGCTTCGGGCGATATCAGCGAGGCCGATCTTGGCCCCTACATCGACCGTTTGTTTGCCGGACTGGCCGACACCGCCAGCCTGGAGGCCTTCCAGCCCGCGGTTCTGAACAACCCCGGCAAGCTGGAGGTCAGCGACTGGCCGACGCCGCAAACCTTTATCATGGCCAGCCAAGAAGGCTTGCCGCGCGATCACCCCGACTATCTGGTGGCCTATGTGGTCAACCACATCCTGGGCGGCTCGACCCTGACCACGCGCCTGAACAAAGAGCTGCGCGAAAAGCGCGGCTGGACCTATGGGGCCAGCTCCTTCTTCTCTTTGGGTGACTTGGCGCCCTTGATGCAGATCGCGTTCAGCACCCAGAACGAACACGCGGGCGAGGCTCTGGCGCTGACCAAGGAAATCTGGGGCGACATCGCCGCCAACGGCATCAGCGAGGCCGAGCTGCAGGCAGCCAAGGACTACATCATTGGCAACTACGCCTTGCAACGCACCTCGATCCGCCAGACGGCGCGCTACTTGCAGGGCTTGCAGATCTCCGGGCTGGGGCGCGATTATCCCAATGTGCGTTCCGAGTTGATCAACGCCATCACCGCCCAGGACATCCAGCGGGTGGCCAAAGACTGGTTCAACCCGGACAGCTTGCGCATTGTTGCCGTCGGCCAGCCCGTCGGCCTCGACGCAGCGCTTGAAGCAGCGAAGGCAGCCGAGTAATCTGCGCCGCTCCTAACCGCTCGCCGGATCTCTGTATGACCTCTGCTGCCCCGTTGCTCGCCCCCCACGAAGCGCCTGCCTGGTCGCTCTACCGCCAACACGGCCAAGCCTCAGCCCTGATTTGCGTCGATCACGCCAGCAATGCCGTGCCCGAGGCACTGGGCAGTCTCGGCCTACCCGCAGGCGTCTTTGGCCAGCATGTTGCCTACGATATCGGCGCGCTGGCGGTCTCGCGCATCGTGGCCGACGCGCTGGACGCGCCCATGATCCAGCACGGCTATTCGCGCTTAGCCCTGGACCCCAACCGCTATCTGGAAGATGGCTCGTCGATCCCGCCGGTTTCTGACGGCGTGCCCATTCCAGTCAACCAGAGCCTCAGCGCCGAAGCGCGTCTCCAGCGCCACGAGGCCCTGTTCACCCCCTATCAAACCAAGCTGGGCGCCCTGTTGGCCGAGCTAGACGCGCGCCACGGCTGCTGCGTGCCCTTGATCTCGATCCACTCCTTTACGCCCCAGCTCATGGACGGCGGCAGCCCGCGCCCTTGGCATTTTGGCGTCATCTGGGACACCGACGGCCGCCTGTCGCTGGCCACCAGGGCCGAGCTGCAAAAGACCAGCCCGGCACCGGTCGGCGATAACGAGCCCTATGGCGCCCACGCGCCCAAGTCCTATACCATCAACCACCACGGCGAAGAGGCGGGCCGCCCCTATGTGGCGATTGAAATTCGCCAAGACCTGATCGGCGAGCCAGAGGGGCAAAAAGCCCAAGCCGAGCAGCTTGCGACGGCCCTGGCCAGCGTGCTATCAGCAGGCCCCTACCCGCGCCGCAAGGCGCACGAGCTCGGCCAGGTTTGGCGCGAACAGCCGCGCACAGCCACCGCCTGAGCCCTTAATAAGGAGCAGACCATGAGCGACAGCCCCCGCAGCTATAGCCCCGAGGAGCTGGCCACGCTGGAGCGTGAAGCCGCCACCTACCGCCGCCTGGTCCAGCACCTGCGCGAACGCACAGACGTGCAGAATATCGACCTGATGAACCTGTCGGGCTTTTGCCGCAACTGCCTGTCCAAGTGGTACAAGGCTGCCGCCGAAGCCCAGGGCGCTGAGATGAGCTATGACGCCGCGCGCGCGCTGGTCTATGGCGAGCCCTACGACGATTGGAAGGCCAAGCACCAGCGCGAAGCGACACCAGAGCAGCAAGCCGCGTTCAAAATTTCTCACGCCGCGACGCACGGCAGCGACAGCTAACCTTAAAGGAAAAATCTGCCATGGCTGAAGGTCAACTCGCCGCCAATCAACTGCGCCAGTTCATCGAGCGTATCGAGCGCTTGGAAGAAGAGCGCAAAGGCATCGCCAACGACATCAAAGACATCTTGTCTGAAGCAAAATCCAGCGGCTTTGAGCCCAAGATCATCCGTCAGATCCTCAAGATCCGCAAGATGGACGACGCCGAGCGTCAGGAGCAAGAAGAGCTGCTGCAAGTCTATCTGGACGCGCTCGGCGAATAGAACGCTAAGCCCAGAGCGCGCGCCTGTTTCGATCACTTGCCAGCCCTCGACAGCGCTCTCTATCTGTCTTCAACGCAAAGTCACCGGCGCACTTGGCTCCAAGTGCCCGGGATTTGCGCGCAGGCGGGCGTTTGGGCGTGCGGGGTGCAAGCGTCATCACAACCGCAAGATGCAATTCCGCCTCTCTTGTTACGAATGTGATTGGCATTTTCGCTGCCAGAGCGCCTGCCCCCTTGTCAGCTCCCCCCGTTTGCCCTCAAGCTGCGCGCCACAAAAAATGCCGCTGGGACCGGGTCTGCGACCCAAAAACCACAGCGATCGTATAGCAGTTAACAGGGGCACCCCATGATCAAAACTTCTCGACGCTTTGCCACCCGCGCATTCGCGGGCGCAATCACCGCAGTGTTTGCCAGCGCCCTGCTCGGCACTCTAAGCCTGAGCGGCGGCGCCTGGGCCGAAAGCAACGACGCGCAGAACGCCGACGCGCAGGAGGGCAACAGCGCCCTGATCCAACAACTCAAGGCCGACAATCCGGGTATCGCCTACCTTGAAAGCCTGGATGGCATCGACACCTTCGTTGCCCCCAGCAAGGTCGATTGGCGCTATGAGACGGTGATCTACATCAACCTGGCTCCCAAGGGGAACACCGCCCAGCGCATGTGGGTCTTGCACCGCGACCGCGACGGGCAGAGCGCAGAGGCTGGCAGCGATGCCATCGCGACCTTGATCGCCACCGCTGGCGAGGCTCTGCCAGAAGGTCAGACACCTGTCGAGGCCGCCCCCTGGCGCATCGGCATGTGGGACGAAGCCTATTGGGATAAGCGCGACGAGGTGCCAACCTACTCCTGGCTGATATCGTCCGGCCGCAAATATCCTGGCGACCAGTTTTCAGGCCCAACGCCCGCAGGCGTCTTTAACCTGGACGAGCGCCGTGGCCGCCAGAAGCTCGGCTTCTATTCGGCTGGCATGTACGATGCCATGTTTATCGACCTGCACTACAGCTCTGGCCGCCGGTCGGGCGTAGCACTGCACGGCACCAACCCCAGCCTCTATCGCAACCTGGGCCGCGTCGATAGCCACGGCTGCATCCGCATGCACAAGCGCAACTCGCGCGCCTTGTTCGATCGCGTCATGGGCCGTGACGGTTTCTTGGCCGACGCTCAGATCAAAGGCGAGGTACCGCGCTTCTTCCGCTCGTCGCCCACGGGCAGCGTCCGTCGTGGCTACAACCGCCAAGGCGAGCTGCAGTTCGCCGACGACGGCAGCTTGCTGACCAAAGACGGCTTCCGCACCCTGGTGGTGATGTTCAAAGACTACAAGGGCGCGTTGCCCAAAATCGCCCGCTGATGACAGCCTCACGGAGCCTGCCATGACCGTCAATCGTCCGTCCCGTCGTCAGGTCTTGCAGGCTTCTGGAGCGGCTGGCTTGGCCAGTTTGCTGGGCCCCTCGCCCGCTGCGGCTGCCAGCCTGCCGCAAGCGCCCTTGTCCAAGCCCTTGGCGCTGCCCGCCTGGCGCTATGGCGCGGACTCTGCGGCGCCGGACACCAGCCTCATGTTTCGGGGCAACCCCAGCCACACCTTTTACGGCACCGGCCCCATCAAGGATGCGCCCGAGCTGCAATGGCGGTTGAAGACTGCATCCTTTACTTCGCGACTGGGCACGACCTGGTCCGGCACCGGTTGGTCGGGCACCGCGATCAAGCTGGGCGATTATGTCTTCGTCGGCTCGGTGGGCGCCGCGCTCTATGCCATCGAGGCTAAGAGCGGCAAGGTGGCCTGGGTCTATGACAAGGGCGCCATGTACAAGTCCTCGGTCTGCGCCTGGCAAAACCGGCTCTATATCGGCAATGTGGACGACCATTTGCGCTGCTTTGATGCGGCCACGGGCCGGATCTTGTGGAAGGTTAACACCGGCACGGACCTGGATTCCTCGCCCTGCGTTGCCAATGGCAAGCTCTATATCGCGGGCGAAAACGGCTATACGCGCTGCCTTGATCCCCTGACCGGGGAGCAGATTTGGAAGACCTTCACCGGCGGCATCGGCGGGGACACCAAGCCCGGCTCGAACGGGTCTGAGACCTCGCCTGCGGTTCACGATGGCCGGGTCTACGTCGCCAACTATTTCGGCGAACTTTGGTGCCTGGACGCCGAGACCGGGGCCGAGCTGTGGCGCGCAGATACCGGCGATGACACCGACGCCTCGATTGTGGTGGCGGGCGACTACATTTATGCCGGTGCGGAAGAAAAGAGCCCGCACCTCTATTGCTTCGACCGGCTCACGGGCCAGCGCATCTGGCGTTATGACGGCAACCGCACGGCCTATTATTCCACCCCCGCCGTGGTCGGCGACCGGCTCTGGGTCGGCGGCGCCGATTCGCGCCTGCACTGTGTCAATGCCCTGACCGGCGAAGCGCTTTGGACCTTCAAGACCGGCGCGCCGGTCTGGTCCTCGCCTGCTGTGGTGGACAACCGGGTGATCTTCGGCTCGCGCGATTTCAACCTCTATATGCTGGACGCCACAACCGGCGAGGAGATCTGGCGCTACAAGACCGACGGGCGGATTATCTCCAGCCCTTTGGTGGTGGATGGCGGCATCTGGATCGGCTGCGCCACGGGCTATTTCTACCACTTCGCTTAGCGGGGTGGGCCGGCGGGCCCAAGGCTCTGCTGTGCCCCGGATCAAGCCTGTTCACGCTTGCGCGGGCTGCGGTCCCGCAGCCCCGATTTCGCGCTAGACTGCGGGCTCGTTCTGACCCACGAGGCCCCTTATGTCCCCATCCCCTGCACCCTTGCTTCCAAGCCGTCGCCGCCTTTTGGCTGCGGGCCTTGCCAGCCCTTTGGCCCTGATGGCCAGCGGATCGCAGCTCCTGGCCCAGAGCAGGCCCACCATCGACGCGCCATCACCCCTTCTGGGCAAGCCCGCGCCCGACTTTCAGGTCGAGACCTGGGTCCAAGGCCCGCCCCAGTCCATGGCCGCGCTCAAGGGACGGGTCGTAGCCATCGACTTCTTTCAGCTCTGGTGCCCCATGTGCAATGCCTTCACGGCGCCCTTGTTTGCCCACTGGTATTTCCAGCGCTTCCCCCGAGCCATCGCCGACGGCCGCTTGGCGCTGGTCGGTATCCACACGGTCTTCGAGGGCTTCGACTATCAGAGCAAAGAGCGCCTGGCAGGCTATATCCTGGAAAAAGAAAAGCGCTACCCCGTTGGCCACGACCTGAAACGGCCCGAACACTTCTTGCCAGAGACCATGCGGGCTTGGGGCAACATTGCCACGCCCACCGTAGCCATCGTTGACCGCCAGGGCCTTGTGCGCTTCCACAAGGCGGGTCTGTTCGACCACAAGGCGGCCGCCGCGCAGATCGAGCAGCTCATGACCAGCTA
>CAZHYF010000102.1:0-9410 GCA_964536635.1 uncultured Rhodospirillaceae bacterium
CGCGCGGTGCGCGGCTGGCCGTTCAGCTCAAAGAAGACCCGCACGGTGCCCTCGTCATCCACTTCCGAGATAGCTTGCAGACGGATCTCAAGCGTCACGCCAGGGTCGATTTCAACCGAGATCTCTTCGCCCAGCTCCATGCCATAGAAGAAGTTCAGCGTTGGCAGACAATGCACCGGCCCGAAGTCGCGCTTGCGGCCTTTGTAGTCCAGGAAGACCTTGGGATACATGAGGTAGCCGTTCAGCGCCTCGTCGTCGATCTTGAGGCCTTCCAGCTTGTCGCTCAGCTCCTTGCGTGTCGCCTCCAGGTCGATCGGAGCCAAGAAGTCGCCGTGACGACGGGTCTCGGGCACTTCGCCCTTCAGAACTTTGGCCTGAATGGCGGGCGGGAAGCCGCCGTGCGGCTGGCCCAGCGCGCCGCGCATCATATCAACCACAGAGTCCGGGAAGGCCAGGTCCACAGCCGGATCGGCCACCTGCTCGATGGTCAGGTTCTGGCTGACCATCATGATCGCCATATCGCCCACCACCTTAGAGGTGGGTGTTACCTTGACCAGATCACCGAACAGGGCGTTGACCTCGGCGTAGGCCTTGGCGATCTCGGGCCAGCGCTCGATCAGGCCCATGGAGGCCGCCTGAGCTTTGAGGTTGGTAAACTGACCGCCCGGCATTTCGTGGTGATAAACCTCAGAGGCGGGCGCAGACATGCCCGCTTCGAAGGCGGCGTACTGGTGGCGCACGCCCTGCCAGTAGTCCGAGATATCCTGGATCGCCTGACGGCTCAAACCGGTGTCGCGCTCCGTGTTGCGCAGCGCCTCGACAATCGAGCCCAAGCAAGGCTGCGAGGTGCCGCCCGAGAAGCTGTCCATGGCCGCGTCCGCTGCATCCACGCCGGCCTCGGCCGCCGCCAAGATGGTCGCCGCTGAAATGCCCGAGGTGTCGTGGGTGTGGAAGTGGATCGGCAGCCCCACCTCCTGCTTCAGCGCCTTGATCAAGACCCGGGCAGCCTCTGGCTTCAGCAGCCCCGCCATGTCCTTCAGGCCGATGATGTGCGCGCCCGCGGCCTCAAGATCGCGCGCCATCTTCAGATAGTAGTTCAGGTCGTACTTACTGCGCGCCGGATCCAGGATGTCGCCGGTATAGCAAATCGTACCCTCACAGATCTTACCCTGCTCGATCACCGCCTCCATGGGCACGCGCATCGAAGGCAGCCAGTTCATGGAATCGAAGACCCGGAAGACATCAATGCCCGAGGTCGCGGCCTGGCGGATGAATTCGCGCACGACGTTATCGGGATAAGCCGTGTAGCCAACACCGTTCGAGGCGCGGAACAGCATCTGGGTCAAAAGGTTCGGCATGCGCACACGCAGATCACGCAGGCGCTGCCAGGGGTCTTCCTGCAAGAAGCGATAGGCCACATCAAAGGTCGCACCGCCCCAACACTCCATAGAGAAGAGCTGCGGCAGGTTGTGTGCGTAGGCGCTGGCCACCTTGATCATGTCCAATGAGCGCATGCGGGTCGCCAGCAAGGACTGGTGCGCATCGCGCATCGTGGTGTCGGTCAAAAGCAGGCCCTTTTGCGCCAGCATCCAGTCGGCAACCGCCTTGGGGCCTTCGGCCTCCAGCAGGTTGCGCGCGCCCGGCGCGGGAGCGTCATAGGTCGAGTGCGGCACCTTCGGCTCGGCGTGCGGGCGGTGCGAGCCCTTGGTGTCCGGGTGCCCGTTGACCGTTACGTCAGCCAGATAGTTCAACAGTTTGGTGGCGCGGTCGCGACGAGGCTTGAACTCCAGCAGCGCGGGCGTCGTATCGATGAACTTGGTGGTATAGGAGTGATCCTTGAAGGCCGGGTGGCTCAGCAGGTTTTCGACAAAGGCAATGTTGGTCGAAACGCCTCTGATACGAAACTCGCGCAGCGCGCGATCCAGGCGATGGATGGCCTGGGCCTCGCTGGGCGCCCAGGCGGTAACCTTGACCAGCAAGGAGTCATAGTAGCGCGTGATGACCGCGCCCGAATAGGCAGTGCCGCCGTCCAGGCGAATGCCCATACCGCTAGCGCTGCGATAGGCGGTGATACGGCCATAATCGGGGATGAAGTTGTTGGTCGGATCCTCGGTGGTAATGCGGCACTGCAAAGCGTGACCATTCAGGCGCACCTGGTCTTGGCTGGCGGCACCCGTGGCCTCGGCCAGGGTCTTGCCCTCGGCGATCAGGATCTGCGCGCGCACAATGTCGATCCCGGTGACTTCCTCGGTCACGGTGTGCTCGACTTGGACGCGGGGGTTGACCTCGATGAAGAAGAATTCACCCGTATCCATGTCCATCAGGAATTCGACCGTGCCCGCGCATTCATAGCCCACATGACGGCAGATGCGCGCGCCCAACTCGCACAGCTCGGCGCGCTGTTCCTCGCTCAAGTAGGGAGCCGGGGCGCGCTCGACGACCTTTTGGTTGCGGCGCTGGACCGAACAATCGCGCTCATAGAGGTGGTAGATGGCGCCATGGCTGTCGCCCAGGATCTGCACCTCGACGTGGCGCGCGCGCTGCACCAGGCGCTCCAGGTAGCCCTCGCCGTTGCCAAAGGCGGCCTCGGCCTCGCGGCGACCCTCCAGCACCTTCTTCTCCAGCTCATCGGCGGAGAAGATGGGGCGCATGCCGCGTCCGCCGCCGCCCCAGCTCGCCTTGAGCATCAGCGGGTAGCCAACGTCATCCGCCATGGCGCGCACCTGGTCCATGTCGTCCGGCAGCACTTCGGTCGCAGGCACCACAGGCACGCCGGCTTCCATGGCAACACGGCGCGCGCTGGCCTTGTCGCCCAGTTGGCGCATGGTCTGAGCCTTGGGGCCGATAAACTTGATGCCAGCCGCTTCGCAAGCATCGACCAGGGCTGGGTTTTCCGATAGCAGGCCATAGCCCGGGTGGATGGCGTCTGCACCGGACTCAACCGCCACCCGCATGATCTCGTCGATTGACAGATAAGCCGCCACGGGCCCCAGGTCTTCACCGATCAGATAGGCCTCGTCGGCTTTGAAGCGGTGCAGGCCGAGCTTGTCCTCTTTGGCGTAGACCGCCACCGTTCGTTTTCCCATCTCGTTTGCCGCCCGCATGATGCGGATGGCGATTTCACCGCGGTTGGCGATCAGGATCTTTTTGAACTCTGTCATGTGGTGGCTCATGGGCTCTGGGTCTTCTGGCTCTGGGTCTCTGGGGGCATGCAGGCTCGGCCTTGGTCTGACCACACACTGCAAAACAGATTGGTGTCTTTCAACACCTTAGGCTTGGGTTTGCGGTTGGGTTTGCATTACTGCAGCGAATAGTAAGAAAGCGAACAATTTATCATTCGAAACATTACATTTTGACCATTCGTTTGCGTGATGTGGAATCGCAAGGTCGGCCAGAACCTAGTGGCGAGGCGCTCCTATCCCAATGGGGCAAATCGCCCCGAGGCGCGATTTTCACCCTGCACGAGAGTGACAAAATTCGAACAGTCGATAAGATTTGGGAAAAAAAGTTTACCGAGGCGCTCCAACTGCTAAGCTGGCAGTCAAGCCTTGCCCGTCACAACACTTAGTCCACATGCCTTTTGAACCCGTCCAGAACCAAAAAATTGCCGCTCGTGTCGTCTCACAGATCGAACAACTGATCCTGTTCGGCGTCTTGTCGCCGGGGGATGCCCTGCCGCCAGAGCGCGACTTGGCCGATCAGCTCGCGGTCTCGCGCCCGACACTGCGCGACGCCCTGGCCGAGCTTGAGGAGCGCGCGCTCATCACCTCGCACGACAAGGGGCGCGGCTATCGCGTGCAGGCGCTGGTGACCAGCGCCTTTTCGCCCCAGCTCTTGGCGCTGTTTCAGCGCTATCCAGAGACCTTTGCCGACTACTTCCAGTTCCGGCGGGACATCGAGGGCCTGGCCGTCGAACGCGCCGCGCGCTTTGCGACCGCGCATGATAAGGAGCTGATTCAGCTCGCTTTTGACCGCATGGCACCCGAGGCAAGCGGCAGCCTGGAAGAGGAGGCCGAGGCCGACGCCGCCTTCCACATGGCCCTGGTCGATGCCTGCCACAACACGGTGATGATCCACATGATGCGCTCGATCTTTGATCTGCTGCGCAGCGGCGTCTTCCAAAGCCTGTCAGAGCTGTATCGCGATCAGGATCAACGCCGGCAAATCCGCGATCAACATCGTTCGATCATGGAGGCTGTGCTCGCCAGCGATGATCGGGGTGCCCGCCAAGCCCTGATCGACCACATCAACTTTGTCGAGGATTGGTTCGAACAAGCCGGTCGCCTAAGACGCCTGGACGCCATGGCCCTAAAGCGTGTCGAGAAGGCTCAGACGTCGATCCCCGCCCCGGCACAGAGCCGCAAAAGTGCCAAACCTAACGTCGCCCAGCGCGACTAGGCCCTCACTCGATTTCCGACATAGAGCTGTCATGACCCAGCACCTTGCCCCCTTCCTGCTGCTCATCATACTGGGCCTCGGCATTGGTCGGCTCAAACTCTTTACCCAAGAGGGTTTGAGCCAGCTCACTGTTTTTCTGCTTTATGTCGGTTTGCCCGCCATGTTTGTGCTGCGCCTGTCCAGCGTTGAGCTGCCGATTGTGCGCTGTCTGGCCTATCTGGCGATTTTCGGTCTCGCGCATCTCGCGACCATGTTGCTCGGCCTCGGCTGGCATCGCAAGGTCTTGGGCCTCACCGCGACCGAGAGCATCTCCATGGCCACAGCAGGCTCCTGGCCGAACTCGGGTTTTGTTGGCGTGGTTGTTGCTACGGCCTTGATGGGCGACGAGGGCCTGTTCATCGCCCTGTCTTGCGTGGTGATGGAGGTGGTGGTGCTCGCGACCCCGATGATTGGCCTTAAAAGCCAAGCGCGCGGGCCGGCCGCTGCCCGTTTGATCAAGAACCTGAGCCGCGCCCTGTCGATGAACCCCTATCTGCTGGCCATTGCGATTGGGGTTGCCGCGAGCGCGCTGTCGCTGCCAATCCCCGCGATCTTGGCAAAAACCATGGACTACTTAGCGGATACGGTCATGGGGCTGGCCTTATTCTGCGTCGGCCTGGGATTGGCGCTGCGCCCAGTGGGTCGCATCAGCCAAGCCGCTCCGGCTGTCATGTCGATGGTGGGCTTCAAACTGCTGATCCATCCTGCAATCATTGCAGGATTGGCCTGGGCCTTCGGCTTTCAAGGCCTGGAGTTCAAGGTCATTGTGGCCATGGGTGCCATGCCGGTCGCGGTCAACGCTTTTATCTTCGTCTCGCGCTACGGCAAGGGAGACCACCGCGTCTCGGCTGCGATCCTGGTCTCAACCTTGCTGTCCTTCGTGACGCTCGGGCTGATTATGGGCTTCTAATCTCAACGCGGGTAGACGGCCTATTCCGCCGCCACGGCCTCATCATCAGCGTCCATGCCAAAGACGGTGTGCAAAGAGCGCACAGCCAGCTCCAGGTACTCTTCAGCGATCAAAACCGAGATCTTGATTTCAGAGGTCGAAATCACCTGAATGTTGATGCCCTTGGCCGCCAGCTCACGGAACATGGTCTGCGCAACACCAGTGGCCGACTTCATGCCCGTACCGACAATCGACACCTTGCAAACCGTGTTGTCGGTATCCATCAGCTCATAGCCAATTTCATCCCCCGCAGCCGTCAGTTGCTCTTTGGCGCGCGAAAAATCGGCGCGGCTGACCGTGAAGGTCATATCGGTGGTATCGTCTTTTTCGGTGCGCGACTGGACGATCATATCGACGTTGATTGCGCCGAGCGCGTTAAAAATAGCGCTGGCGACGCCCGGACGATCGGGAATATCAACCAGGGTGATCTTGGCTTCGTCGCGGCTGAAAGCTACGCCTGAAACGACTTTGGTTTCCATGATGTCTTCTTCCTTACAAACAGTAGTTCCGGGCTTGGGCTCCAAAGAGGACAGCACCCGCAGCGGCATGTCATAGCGCGCAGCCAGCGAGACCGAGCGGGTCTGCAACACCTTGGCGCCCAGCGAGGCCAGCTCCAGCATTTCTTCGTGAGAGATTTTGTCAATCTTGCGCGCGCGCGGCACCACGCGTGGATCGGTGGTATAGACCCCGTCCACGTCGGTGTAGATGTCGCACTGATCGGCAGAAATCGCGATGGCGAGCGCAACCGCTGAGGTGTCAGAACCGCCGCGCCCCAGGGTCGAAATGCGGCTGTCGGGCGTTACGCCCTGGAAGCCCGCGCAAACCGCCACCTGGCCGCGTTCCAAGCCTGCCACGATGTCGCTGCCGTCGATCTCTTCAATCTGGGCCCGGCTGTGGTGTCGGCTGGTTACGAACGGCATCTGCCAGCCCAGCCAAGAGCGCGCATTCAGGCCCATCTTTTGCAGGACGATCGCCAGCAACCCCACGGTCACTTGCTCACCTGTTGAGACGACCGTGTCATATTCTTGCGGATCATAGAGCGCGTTGGCTTCCTCGCACAAGGCTACCAAACGGTTGGTCTCGCCGGACATAGCTGATACGACCACGGCGACCTGGTCGCCTTTGTCCACTTGTTCTTTGACCAAACGCGCCACGTTGTGAATACGCTCCAAATTCGCGACAGAGGTGCCGCCGAATTTCATCACCACACGAGCCATAAGCCGCTAATTTCCCTCTTCAGACCGGGTTGGCCATTATGTCGCGAGCCGCTGCGCATTGCGCGTGGGCTGCGGATTGCATAAGTCTGAAGGGCTCTAGCGCTATTTGCGCTGCGCTGCAAGGACAGGGAGGCCGCATGCAAGACCCCAGCACCGATTTTCGCGCCACCGACGCTGCTAGAGCGGCGGCCTCGGGGCCCCTGCACAACGTAAGCGCCGATGAAATCGCCAAGTTTCAAGCCTTGGCGCGCGGTGTGTGGGACCCCAAAGGCTCCTTCCGCCCCCTGCATCACATGACTTCGGTGCGCATGGAATTCATCGCATCCAGGCTTTGCCAACACTTCGGACGGGACCGCAACGCCCCGCGGCCACTGGCTGGCCTTAGGCTGCTGGACGTTGGCTGTGGCGGTGGCTTGGCGTCCGAACCTCTTGCACGGCTGGGCGCTCAGGTGACCGGCATCGACCTTGCCCCCGATATGATCGAGGCCGCCAAGCTGCACGCGACGGCCCTGGGCCTTGAGATCGACTATCATTGCCAAGCCTTGGAGGAGACCCCCGGGCGCTTCGATGCCATTATCTCTCTGGAAGTCCTGGAGCACCTGCCCGACGTGCCCGCCTTCCTGACCAGCTTGCACCAACACCTGGAGCCCCAGGGCACGCTGATCGTCTCGACCCTGAACCGCAGCCCCCAAGCCTACGCCTTTGCAATCGTGGCAGCAGAGCAAATCTTGCGCCTACTGCCAAAAGGCACCCACGACATCAAGGCTTTCATCAAGCCCGAAGAACTGAGCGCCATGGCAGACGAGGCTGGCTTGCAGCACTTCGAGACCGCTGGCATGGTCTTCGATCCCTTGCGCGCTGACTGGCGCCTGGCGGCCGGACGTACCGAGGTCAACTATATCAGCCAATTTCTGCCCGCCGATGGCCCCGGCCCCATGACACCCCCTCCCGGCTGGGATTTGGGCTAACTTTGGCTGCCCTCAAGCTGAAGTTTGAGCAGATTGAGCGGTGAGGAAAAGAATTGGCGGTGCAGCAGGACTGCGGTCACCAGGGTCATACTCGCGGCCAAGAAGATCGGCCCAGCAAACCACATGAGGAGCGGCACGGACATGAAAATGGCGCGCAGCCCCCGCGTAAACTGGCTGGAGGCGACGATATTCATGCGGATCGCCTTCTCTAGGCGCAAGCGACGTTCGGGCTTGTCGGGCGAATCAAACGGGGTCACCGCTCCCATCAGAATCGCGCTGTAGGTAAAGAGGCGATAGGCCCAGCCAAACTTGAAAAAGGCATAGCCATAGAAGGCCATCAACAGCAGCGCCTTGGGCTCCCAAGGTGTGGTGGCGTGCGGCAAACCGACACTCGTCATCAGCGCGTCCAGGTCCAGATTGCTGGTCAAAAGCGTAAAAGCTCCGCCAATCGCCAGCAAGGACGTGGAGGCAAAAAAGGCTGAGCCGCTCAGCAAGCCCGACGAGATGTTGATATCCATGATGCGGGTCTCGCGTTCTGCCATAGCCTCCAGCCAGCGGCGGCGCTCGTAGCCCATATGAGCGGTCAGCGTGAAAATGCGCGTCGGCCCCCAATCCACCAGAAAACCGTAGACCGCCACATTGAGCGCAAACCAGCACAGCGCCAGCCAATCGCCGGTAGCGAGCCAGTCCATATTGAAATTCGTCACACGATACCTCTTGTCCGCTTGAAGGGCCCTTGGCCTGGCATAGCGCGAAGGGCGCGCGGAACCAAGTAGGGAGCACGTTTGCCGGCGCATTCCGCGAAGCGCTTACCAAAACGCGGAGCGCGCCCCGCCGAGAGCTGCGGGGTGAAGAAAATCGTCACAATTCGCCCCGCCCGCTTGATTTTTGCCTTCGCACTACGCAGGTAAGCATCACCCGCGCAGATCTGCTGCGCTCCGGGCGCAGACGCTCAGCGCGCTCGATCCAGTTTAAGAACGGAGAGGCTATGCCTTGGCAACAAAATAACTCAGGCGGCGGACAAGGCCCCTGGGGTAATCCCGGTGGGAATCCTGGCGGTCAACCAGGCGGTAATTCTGGCGGATCAAATAACAACGGCGGCCGAGGCCAAAGCCCGTGGGGCTCAGGTGGCCAAGGCGGCGGACAAGATGATTTCGTCAGCCGCGCGCGCCGTCATGCTCAGCGCCGCACCGGTGGTGGCCAGGGCGGGCCGGGCACGCCTGGCATGGGTCGCCTGATCGCACTCGGCGCCGTGGTCCTTCTTGGTGGCTGGTTCGCGCTCAATTCGGTCTATCAGGTCCAGCCCGGCGAACAGGCAGTGGTCAAGCGCTTTGGCGAGCGCAATCGCGTCGAGAGCCCCGGTCTGCAATTCAAGCTGCCCGCGCCTTTTGAGACCGTCGCAAAGGTCTCTGTCGCCCAGGTGCGCGAGACCACCGTCGGCTTCACCGAAAACCCCCGCAACGCTGCGCGCTCTGACAGTCTGATGATTACCGGCGACCAAAACATCGTCGATATGCGCGTGAACGTACAGTGGCGCGCGGCGCGTCCTGAAGATTATCTGTTCAATGTCGATGATCCCGTTCAGACCGTTCAGATCGCCGCCGAATCTGCCGTTCGCGAGATCGTGGGCCGAACCCCGATCCAAGACGCTTTGTCAGTCGGGCGCCAGCGTATTGAGATCGCAACGCTTGAGTTGTTGCAGGATACCTTGAACCAGTACCAGGCCGGTATCGACATCGACGAGGTGCAGTTGCAGAACGTGCAGCCGCCCAAAGAGGTGAAGCAGGCCTTCGACGACGTTCAGTCAGCCCAGCAGGACCGCGACAAGGCAGCCAACAA
>CAZHYF010000103.1:0-9365 GCA_964536635.1 uncultured Rhodospirillaceae bacterium
GACCATCGCGACGGCCCCGGCCACCGCGCTCTTCGCTGGCTTCGCCATCAGACGGTGCCAAATCGTCCAGCTCCAGGCGCTCGATTTTCTTGCCAATGAGCTGCTCAATTGCCTCAACCAGCTTATCGTCATCCAGGGTTGCGATGGTGAATGCGCGCCCTTCTTTACCCGCTCTGCCGGTACGGCCGATGCGGTGAACATAGTCTTCGGCGTTGAAGGGGACGTCAAAGTTGAAGACGTGGCTGAGATCAGAAATATCAATTCCGCGTGCCGCGACATCCGAACAGACCAGCAGTTTGGCGTTGCCTTGACGGAAATAGTCCAGCGACTGGGTGCGTTGGGATTGGCTCAGATCGCCATGCAGCGCGACGGCACGGTGGCCGTGCCGCTCTAGGCTATCAACCAGAACCGAGATATCGCGCTTGCGGTTACAGAAGACAAAGGCGTTCTTGACCTCCTCTTGCTCCAACATCTGGCGCAGCGCGCGCCGCTTGTCGCGCTTACCGACCAGGCTCAAGAAGTGCTTGACCGTGGTGGCGGTGGATTGCGGTGCTGAGACCGTGATCTCGCGCGGGTTGGACAAGAACTTGTCGGCGATCTTCTTGATCGCGCTCGCCATGGTGGCTGAGAAGAACAGCGTTTGGCGGTTGTGCGGCAGGGCTGCAACGATGGTCTCGACATCCGGGATAAAGCCCATGTCCATCATGCGGTCGGCTTCGTCGATCACCAGGATCTTGACGTCGTTCAGCATGATGCGCCCGCGCTCGTAGAGATCGAGCAGACGGCCCGGCGTCGCAATCAGCACGTCAACGCCCTTGTCGATGGCCTGCTCTTGCTCGCGCATAGAGGTGCCGCCGATCAGCAGCGCCATTTGCAGCTCACTGTACTTGCCGTACATGATGAAGTTTTCAGCAATCTGCTGAGCCAGCTCGCGCGTTGGGCTCAAAATCAACGAACGGGGCATGCGCGCCCGCGAGCGGCCATGCGCCAGAATGTCGATCATGGGCAAGGTAAAGGAGGCGGTCTTGCCGGTTCCTGTCTGCGCACAGCCCAAGACATCGCGTGCCATAAGCACGGCGGGGATGGCTTTTTCTTGGATGGGGGTTGGGCTGTCGTAGCCCTTTTCAGAAATGGCGCGCAGCAGTTCGTCGCTAAGGCCGAGGGTATCAAATCCCATGGAGACTATGGCTCTTATTGGGGCTTCGTGCGGGGGAGCTGGCAAGCTCGAACAAGGTCGATACCGTGCCAAGCCGTGCGCCGTGAAGCCTTTGGTTCTTGTGCTCTGCGGCCGCAAAGGGGCGCAACAGAGGGGCGGGTCGCGCTTATCTCGCTAAACGCAGCGGGCGGCCCAAACCAGTTGATAGGCCTTCAATCACCCGACCCTATACTCCGCTGGGCTGCAAACAGCAAGGCTTGGCTGGCAATGCGCCGCAAAAAGTGACGCAAAGCAGCCATGCGTGTGCAGAACGGCTCCCCGCAGCAGGCTTAGGTCAGACTGTCCGCAGCGGCCTCAATCGCGGCCTCGGTCAGCGCCAAATCCTCGTCGCTGTGTGCCACCGCCATGTACATTTTGCCTGCGGACTTAAAGATGCCTTCCTCCCGCAAGGTCGCATTCCAGCGCGCCGACAAATCCGCATCACCACGCAGGCCATCGCGATACGAGCGCACGGGCTGATTGCTGAACACCACGTCAAACAAATAGGGCTCGCCCACGATTTGATGCGCGATCCCGACCCGCTCCAAATGGTGACGAGTGGCGGCCATGATGCGCTCGCCCTTGGCTTTCAGCGCCTCATAGGTACCTGGGCGGCGCAATATCTCCAGGGTTTTCAGGCCTGCGACCGAGGCCATGGGGTTGCCGCTCAAGGTGCCCATCTGGAACAAAAAGCCCGCCTCGCCCACCTTGGCCTTGTCGAAATGCGCCATGACATCAGCGCGCCCGACAATAGCCGCCGAGGGAAAACCGCCGCCGATGGTCTTGCCCAGCGTGGCCACGTCCGGGGTGACGCCATAGAGAGTTTGCGCACCGCCGTAGCCAAAGCGGAAACCGGTCACCACCTCGTCGAAGATCAGCACGATCCCGCGCGCGTCGGCCTCTTGGCGCAGCATGGCCAAAAAGCCGGGCTCGGGCGGGATCAAGCGTTGCAGCGGCTCGACGATGATGCCTGCGATCTGGTCGGCAAATTCAGCAATGATCTGGCGCGTGGCTTCTAGATCGTTGAAGGGCGCGATTAGCACGCCGTCTTGCACAGATGCGGGCAGCCCCGCCGTATCGGGCACGGCCGAGGGATAGTTGACCAGGCTCTTGGGTGCCATGCTCATCAGGGCTTCCGCCGACATACCGTGATAGCCGCCCTCGAACTTGAGGATCTTCTCTCGGCCCGTGTGGGCGCGCGCCAAGCGCATGGCGTACATGTCCGCCTCGCCACCCGTGGAGACATAGCGCAGTTGCTCGGCGCAGGGCAGCGCGTCGCATATGACCTCTGCCAGCTCAATGCCAGCGGTATTGTTGGCAAAGAAAGTCAGCCCCTTGCCGAGCTGCTCGCGAATGGCTTCGTCTACCTCGGGGTGACCATGACCCAACAACATGGGACCGGAGCCGATCAGATAGTCGATGTATTCGCGCCCGGCGGCGTCCCAGACCCGCGATCCCTGGCCGCGCTCAATCACCATCGCCGGATCGAAATTGCCAAAGCCGCCTGCGGGCAGGACACGGCGCGCACGCTGCTGCCAGTCTTCGAGTTGAGCCAAATGGGTTTGCGATGCAGGAGTTGCCAGAGACATGAGCTTGGACCTTGTGTTGACGAACCCCAGCAGACTAGCAAGCCGGGCAACGTCTGCGCACCAACAGATCCGACATAGGCGCGGTCTCTAGCGCTGTCTTGGAGGCACCTTTGAGCGCTGCTCCGGGCATCGTCAAGCGCGCTCAGACATGCGCATTCGCACCCTAGAAGCGATCACAAGGCTTCACAACCAAGCAGCATATGCAACTCAAGATGAATTTTCGCTGAACAAATCTGGAAATTTGGCTGAAATTTTACATGTGAAGCGGTAGAAGCGGCGCAAAATGGGCTTAAGCCTTCCACTGCAAGCGGCATAAGAGCGTTGGTGCAACATCCTCCCCCGCGCACCAACCGAACCCAAGTTACGAGATAGTCCCTTGTCTGACCTCAATCCCACCGCACTGGATCTGTTAGCAGGCTCATCGCTGGCCGAAGAGGCCGACGCGCACGACGCTCTGAATGGCGATCCGCAGGCTTTCCAAAGCAGCTCGGTCATTACCCTGACGACCTTGATGGAAATGGCAGACAGAAACGAGCGCGTGACCCAGCTTCAGCGCGGCGATGGCCCCATCCCTTTCTCACTTGCCAAAGCCTATATGTCCATGCTGCACCACCGCCAACTGGCGGGACGCCCGCACGCGGTCAGCCTGCGCGCGGTTGCCGCTGGCAGCGATGGCATTCGGCTGCGCAAGATTGGCCGCCACGCTTTAGAGATCAAGCAGAGCAGCGATGCCTTGTTCATCGTTTTGAACCTGGACGCGGCCACATCGGGGGATGCAGCCGCCCACCCGACCGCGCTCGATTTGGTCGGTAGCACCGGCGATGTCTTGTCGCTCGACCTGCCCGCGCCCATTGGCAGCATCATTCAAATGGGCCTTCCCATTGGTGATGGCCAGGCCCAGACCTTCCAACGTTTGATTGATGACCCGGCAACGCTTATACAGCTATCGACCTAGAATTTGCGCAGCCCAGCCTTCAGCCTCATCGTAACCAAGCGACAGGGCTCGGCCGCGCCCTAGCCAGAGGCCGAGCGTGACAAGCACCGCGATCTTCATTCCGACCACCGCTGGTTTGCGTCGCGTGTGCTCGGCGCGCTTTCGCGAAGAGCTGCCCTTGAGCCAAATCCGCCTCGACGGCAGCTTTACCCCCTTCGTCCAGTCGCAGGCCGCCCATCAGTTGGTCAGCGGCCCTTTGCGCGGTCTGGATGCGGGCGGCCACAGCTTCGATTTGGCCCTGGACGGTGATATCGAGGACGGTCGCTCCTGGGAGCTGGGCTTTGCCACGGCCTGGAGCTTTGCGCGCTTTTGGCCCGCTCAGCTCTGCAAGACACCCGAGGAAGCCGAACGGCTGATCTGGGTCACCGGTGCCATCGACATGGACCTGGCACCGCAAGCAGCATCCTACTTTATTGGCAGCAAACTGGCCCTTAGCACGCAGCTGTTCGACCAGGCCAAGTTGCGCGACCAGGAGCTTTGGGTGGTCGCTCCGCCAGGCTTGGGCAGCGACGACGAGGCCGCACTTGCGGGTCTTGAAGCCGAAGGCTTTGCCCGCGTGCTGCGCCCCAAGCACCTGCAAGAATTGCTGGATGTGCTCGGCGGGTCCGCTCCGGCGCTGGACGCCCCCAAGACGCATTCGGTGCCAGTGCCGACCGCTGCGCCCGACCCCGAGCAGGCGACCCAGCCACCAGGTCTACGCCTACCGCCCCCAGCCATTTGGGTGGGCATGGGCCTGAGCGCGCTCCTTGCCCTGGGAGCAGCAGCGTTCTGGCTGATGAGCCCGCGCAGCCCTGCGCCGCAAATCAACCTCATTGCCCACCATCTGAGCGATGCGGACAAGAGCTGCTTCGATTTCGTCCTTGGCGGGGCCGCCCTCACTCCGGCGCCCGCGCAAGCCCTCAGCACGACCCAGGCGCTGGCACTCACCGCGCAAGGCTTGTGCCAAATTGAAGTGATCAATCTCGGCGACCAGGCGGTGTCTTTGCGCCTTCCCAGCGCGCTCAGCCGTTTGGCGGTCCACGAGATCTATCGCAGCGAGGCTGAAATCAGACTGCTGGCGGGCGGACGGCTGACAATTTCGTTCTCGGCCTTTCCACCTAGCCAGCACATGGAGATAAGCGCCCAAAGCCCAGCCGGCAGCCAGGTCGCGTTCGTCCTAGAGTTTCAATAAGGTGTGCCGCGGGCCCTGCTGCGGCGCTCAGCGGATAGCACGCAGGAGCCCCCACACATGGCCAATCGCCAGCCCTCTCACTACCGCCTCGCAAACCCATGTGTCCGCCGCAGTGCGTGTCACGACCGTCGTCTCCAAGTCTCATGGCTCTGGTTTGTCGGGTTGACCTTCGTCTGGTTGCTGGCCGCATCGCCCCTGGCTGCCCAAGATCTCAACGCACTGATCAATGATCAGCCTCCCCAGAATCAACCGAACCAGGGCCAGCCTACCCAGACTCAACCGAACCAGGGCCAGCCCCAAACCCAGCATCAAGACCAAGCAGTCCCCCCCTCGCAACCCGCGACAGCTGCATCAGACGAGACCGCAAGCCAGGACGTGGCTGAAAGTTTCACCCCCGCCAACCGCTGCCCGCGCTGCGCCTTGTACTCTGCCGTGCAAATGGCCGAGCAGGGCAATTCCTGCCAAGACGTGATCTTCCAGGGCGCGGCCTCCTACTCGATCACCGGAGACTTCGAGAACAGCGATATGCTGGATGTCCAAGCCGCCAAAGCCTGCCGCATCTCTTTCTTCAATGATTCCCCCGACCGTTCGATCGTGATCAAGCTGGACCGTGCGTTGCGCGATTTGATCCTGGCGCCCTCGCCCGATCTTTATTCTGGCTACTTGCTGGCACCGCGTAGCTCGATTGATCTCATCCTGCGGCCTGGCCAGATCCACCGCACGGTCGAGGCCAACAATATCGTCACCTGGCAGGACGCCACGCAGGTCGGCGACGCCCAAGATAGCCTGTTTAAAATCCGCATCAGCGCGAACTAGAGGAGCCGCACCATGCGCACCCCCCGCTCGATTGTCCCCGGTTTCAAAGCCCCCGCATTCGCACTCAGCCTGCTTGCATTGGCGGGTGCCGGAACCGCACAAGCCCAGCTCTACGACGTGTCTTTGTTCGGCAAAGCCAACCTCGCGATCTCAAAAGAGTCGCTGGGCGGTGGCGCCGACGACGTTAGCAAGCGCGGCAACACCTACGAGCCCATTTCCAAGTTCAGCGAGACCTCTAACCTGCGCCGCTATGCTAAGTCGGTCTTCCGCATCGACTTTATCACCACCGAGAACGGCAAGCGCGGGGTCAGCGTCTGCACCTCAACGCTGGTCGCACCCCAGGTGCTGTTGACCAATGCGCACTGCTTGTCCACAGACAGCTTTGAGGTCGAAGAGGCCATGGCCTGGTACAACCTGATCGACCAAGACGGCAAGGAGGCCCAAACCTTCAAGATTCGCACCCGCGCTTTCGAGAGCGACAAACAGCTCGATTATGCTTTGGTGGAAATCTTGGACCCTCTGCCTGACTACATCACGCCGGTACCATTGAAGAAGGTCGTCGAAGTCAGCGCCCGCGATCCCTTGAAGATCGTTCACCATCCGCGCGGCCTGCCCCAGCGGCTGTCGTCATACGGCTGTGTGGCGGTGACCGAGACCGGCGCGCCTTACACGATCTTGGGCCACCGCTGCGATACCCAGGGCGGCTCTTCGGGCTCCTTGGTGCTGGATGAAGATCTGACGCCAGTGGCCCTACACCACCGCGCGGGTCTGCAACCCGATGATCCTGGTTCCTTCAACAAAGCCACTTACCTCAGCAGCATCTTGGAAGCCTCCGACTATTTGGGGCGCATTGCGCAAGCGCAAGGAAACCAGGGGAACCAGGGGAACCAGCCCCAACCTCAGTCTGCAAACCTGCCAAGCCAAGCTGGGAATGCAGCACCCGATCAAGGCCAGGTCACCCCGCCCTCCTATCAGCCTGAGGGCAAAGCCAAGGGAAATGATACCGGTGCAATCAACGACCTAATCAACAATTAAATCAATATCTTAAGCAAGAAGCCGCCTAGCTGTTCCACCCCCTTGTCGAACCCTTAAGAAGAGCCAAGCCGATCATTCTCCCTGATCGCTCAACCAAGGAAATATCTCATGTTCCAGTTTGCCTCCCCCAAGAAATCCCTGCTCGCCATGATGGCAGCGGCCAGCGCGCTGGTCGGCATTATGAGCAGCTCCGCCCTTGCCGCCAGCCACAGCCAAACCCCGCCCGGCGACGACACCAACACCATCAACGCCATGATCCAGGCTTTGTCGCCCCAGCAGGGCTACGGCCACACCTATGGCAAGAAGATCATCACTGTACCGGTGCCGATCTACACCCAGCACCAACCCTACGCCCAAGGCCAGCAGAAGGTCATTTATCAGCCGATTTTGCTGAACTACAATCACACCTATGATCTGGCGGTCTTCTTCGACTTCGACCGTGCGACCATCAAGCCCGAGGCTAGAGCTCTGCTCAACAGCTTGGGCCACGCGCTGATCTCTCCCGGCCTGTCACATTCGACTTATCTATTGGCCGGTCACACCGACGCCAAGGGCTCTGACACCTATAACCTTTGGCTGTCCAACCGCCGCGCTGAGGCTGTGAAGTGGTACCTGACCTCGCACTTCCCCATCGCGCCGCATCGCCTGATCACCGCAGGCTTTGGCGAGAGCCGCTTGGCTGACCCCGCCCACCCGCGCGCTGGCATCAACCGCCGGGTAGAGATCACGCTGATCGACCAGGGCTATATCGAGCAAGGCAACTTGCAGAACATCCCCTCGCCTAAGGTGATCTACCCGCAAGGCAACCCTAACTGTGATCCCAACACGTCGGGTTATCTGCAAGACAGCCGTCCTGCTGACCAGAACTTGGATGACTTCAACACCCCCCGCCTGCCGGTCGAGTGCTTGAACAACCCCGATGCGCCGGTAGTGGTGGTCCCAGTTCCTGCACCAGTTGACACGCAGAACAGCCCGAAGATCCTGGCTCCGGCTGATCCGACCGACACAACCAACTCCATCATTGGTAACTAGGTCCAACCGTCGATAAAGCGCAACGTCCCCGCCCTTTGGCCGCAAAACCGCGGTTCGAAGGGCGGATTTTTTGTGTTAGGCCAGTTTGCTCCTAACAGATCGAAGACCAGTTATGCCCCATCGCCCCTTGCTCCCGGTCGCAGTCCGAGTTGCCGCCCTGCTTGCTTGGCTCTTGCCTGGCCTGGCTGTACAGGCCCAAAGTCCGGTTCAGGGCCCGACCCAGATCCAAGAGCTGCCCCGCGACCAGATAGTCGCCAGCCTCATCATGATGGGCTTTCGCGGCCAAGAGCCAGACGATGCAGGCAGCCAGCTTATGGCCAAGGCTCTGAGCCAGCACCAGGTGGGCGCGGTGCTGACCGTCAAGCGCAACTTTGGCGATGGGAGCAGCGCTAAGCGCCTGGCGCAGGCCCTGCAAGCGGCCTCGCCCGACGGCCTGCCGGTGCTGATCGGCATCGACCAGGAGGGCGGCAAGGTCCAGCAGCTGGGCCCGAACCAGGGCTGGAAGCCCATGCCGAGCGCTGAAGTCATCGCGCGCGACCTCAACCCCGCCGAAGCCGAGGCGCTGTATCGCCGCGTTGCCTGCACCCTGCGCTCTTGGGGCTTTACTTACAATTTGGGCCCCGTGGTGGATCTGGTGCGCCAGCCCGACAACCCGGTGATCGTCAAACTCCAGCGCTCGTTCGGCGCCGAGGCCGAGGCGGTGGCGGCCTACGCTGGCTCCGCCGTGCGCGCGCACCGTGCCTGTGGCGTCCTGACCGCGCTGAAGCACTTTCCCGGCCACGGTTCCTCGCTGCACGACAGCCACGAGGGCCTGACTGATGTCACCAACCTGTGGCACCCCGAGGAGATGGACCCCTTCTATCTCTTGATCCGCCAAGGCCTGGCCGACAGCATCATGACGGCCCACATCAGCCACCAGAAGGTGGACCCGGATCTGCCCGCCAGCTTGTCACCGGTCTTCATCGGCGAGGTGCTGCGCCAGACGCTGGGCTACCAGGGGCTGGTGATCAGCGATGATATGACCATGGGCGCAATTGCCGACCACTACGGCAGCGTGGAGGCGGCGGTGCAGGCGCTGCGCGCTGGGGCCGATATGGTCATGCTGGCAACGCCCATCGACGAGGCCCCAGAGTTGCCGAGCCAGATCGTTGCAGCGGTGCTGGCAGCGGTCGAGGCTGGAGCGCTCGACTGGTCCCGGATCGCGCAGGCCTATCAGCGCGTGCAGGCGGCCCGCGCCTCACTGCGGCGTTGACCCTGCTTGTTGGTGTCGATCCCTAGCCTGGCAGGCTTTTGGCATAGTAGATGCGATCAAAACCGCTTTCGTGTCGACGGTCTGTGACCTGATAGCCGAGAGCCGGATAAAAGCGCTGATTCGCCAGCATCTTGGCGTTGGTGTAGAGCCGCACGACGCGGCGACCCTGCGTGCGTCCCAAAGCCTCACAGGCGGCCATCAACCGCCGCCCCTGGACCCGTGCCTTGTGGGCCCGTACCTTGCGCGGCGCGCAGCAAGGCTATGGCATCAACAAAGAGGCC
>CAZHYF010000104.1:0-2233 GCA_964536635.1 uncultured Rhodospirillaceae bacterium
ACCATAGGTCGAGCGGGTCTTGAATTCGGTGCCATCGGTCATTACCACGGTGATTTCGTGGTACTGGGGGTGAATGTCTTTACGCATGGTTCACTTTCCTTGATCGGACCGGCTTAGTAAGTCAGCCGTCGCTTCATTGCAAGGGCAAATTGGGCACAAATGCGCCCCGCCCCCAAGATTCTTGCTGGCCAGCCTTGCACAAGCGGGCCAGCGGTCCCTAGCGGGTGGTCAACAAGAACTCGATGCGGCGGTTGGCCGCCAAGGCCTCGGGTGTTGTGTCCCTGATAACAGGCTGCGTGTCGCCAAATCCGGCCGCGACGATGCGGTCCGCTGGGAAGCCGCGCGCGATCATCGAATTGACCACCGCACGCGCCCGCGCCGTGGACAGGTGCAGGTTGTCTTGATAGCGCCCGCCCTCACGAACCGGCACCGAGTCGGTATGACCGTCCACACGCAGCACCCAGTTGATGTCCGCCGGGATGCGCTGAGAAAGCTGGATCAGCTTGTCGGTCAGTAACAAGATCTCCTCAGTACCAGCGCCGCCAATCTCATCCGATCCCGACGGGAACAACACCGAGGCCTGCAGCACAAAGCGATCACCCTGCACCTTGACGCGATCCTCGCCGCGCAAGATGTCCTTCAGCTCCTTCAAGAAGACCGACTGCACGTCTTGCAGCTCGCTGACTTTTTCGGCCAGAGCCAGGTTTAGGCGCGCGTTGAGGTTGGCGATCTGAACGTCGCGCCCCTCCAAGTTCTGTTGAGACAGCTTCAGCGCGTCTTCTAGGCGCGCAAGCTGGCCGCGCAGCACCGCAGTTTGCTGATTGAGCAGATTGACCTTGGCCTCTGCATCTTCGCGCAAAATGCGCTGCTGGTTGCCCGCGCCCTTGGCTTCTTCCAGCAAGGACTGATACCGCGCCAATTCGGTCGCGCTCTCCTCGCCTTGCACCTGCAAGCGGTCGCGCAGCTCGCGCAGAATGGCGATGTCGGCCAGCAGACCTTGGATCTGCTGCTTGTTGGCGTCGATGGTTTGGTAGGCGGAAACCAGGTCCGCGTCGGTCTGGTCACGCTGGGCATTGACGGCGGCCAGTTGGCGTTCCAGGGCCTGCATGCGGCTATCGCCCGCAATCAGCTCCTCCCGCAAGCGGGTCAGCTCTTTGTCCATATCAATGGTCTGTTGGCCCAGCAGCTCTTGGTCCTGCTGCAAGCTGGCAGTCAGCGCTGCCAGGTCGCTCACGCTTTGCTCGCGTTCAGCCAACAGCGCCTGCAAGTCGGCGATCTGCTGCTCGCGCAGCGCCAAGCGCTCAGCGGCGGCCATGGCCTCAGCCTCATTGGTCTGAATTTGACGTTCGGCCTGCTGCACTTCGGCCAAGCGCTCGGCGAGGTCGGTTTCAAGCGCGGCCACCTGCAAGCGCTGCTCATCGCGCTGGCGGGTCAGTGCTTCCAGCTCGCTTTGCAGGCTTTCAGCTTTGGCGATTTGGGCGTCCAACAGGGCCTGCGCTCGGGCGAGCTGCTCCAGCCGCTCTTGCAGCTTGGCTTGGGTCTCGTCCAAGTCAGCCTGGGTGCCTTCGAGTACCGCTGTTTGGTCGCTAAAGGCCTGCTCGCGCTGCGCCAAAGCGGCCTCGCGTTGGGCCAACTCGGCCTCAGTGCCTTGCAGGCGCTGCGCCAGGCGTTCGTAGGCGGCCAGTTGCTCAGCCAGGTCGGTTTCAGTGGTCGTCAGGGTTTGGCGCGTCTGTGCCAGCAGGTCTTCGGTCTCCTGTTTGGCGACGTCGGTGGCGTTGAGGCGCAAGGTCAGCTCCTCGATGGCCCCTTCCTTCAGCGCCAGTTCGGCCATGCGGCGTTCTTTTTCAAGCTGCAAAGCATCGCGTAGAGCGATCAGCCCGTTGACCTCATCGATGAGCTGGGCTCGCTCGGCTTCCGATTGGCTCAAAGAGCGGCTGAGGTCGCGGCTCTGGGCTTTCTCGTTGGCCAGGGCCTGGTTTGTGTCGTCCAGCGTCTGGCGAGTGGCGGCAAGGCGCGCCAAGAGCTGGGCTTGCTGGTCTTCCAAATCGGCGATGGCGTTGGTCTGGTCGCTGACCTCCTGCTGCAACTGGGCGCGCAGAGCGGTCAGGCTCGCGATCTGCCCGACGAGCTGACGGCGCTCGTCGCGCACGGCTTCCAGGTCCAAGCCCAGGGTCTCGATCTCTCCCGCCTGCTCCTCATTGACATTGAGCAGCGAGGTCAGGCGCTTGATCAT
>CAZHYF010000104.1:2333-4047 GCA_964536635.1 uncultured Rhodospirillaceae bacterium
GCGCGTAGCTCGCGCAAAGCATCGCTCAACCGAGCCTCCAGCGCCCGGTTTTCGTCCTGCAGCAAGGCTTCGCTGGTCTGGGTTTTGCTGACCTGTTGGCTGATGTAGAACTGGCCGGTCACAAAGACCAACAGCACGAACACCACCACCAGCAGCAGGGTCGAAAGGACATCGACAAAGCCAGGCCAGGAATTGGCCGAATAGGGAGAGCGGCGTCTTCTACCCGCCATAGGAAGCATCCTTTTTTCGAACGTCGGTCAAGCGGTGCGCGCCCCTCGGCGGCACTGCGCAGCACAGCATCATGACCCAGTTCAGGTCTGTCGCCATGGTGCTAGCGCCGTATGGCCTCGGTCAGCCCCATGAGCTGTTGGCCCAAAGACTGACGGCCAGCGGCCATCTCCTGACGCAGCGCTTGGATTTGCTTGTTGATCTCGACCATCTCCTTCGCGCCGCCACCGCCGCCACCACCGAGCGCCCCGCTCTCAAGCTGGGCCAAAATGCGATCCAGGCGCTGCAAGAACTCGGGGCTGTCGCCCGCTGAGGCCTGGCGGATGACGCTCGACAAGTAGTCCAAACGCTGGTTCAGCTCGGCCATTTGCGCCGAATTGACCAGGTTGGCCAGGTTGGTGCGGGTATCGACGATCACCGGATAGGCCAGCTCTTGCAGTTGTGCGATCTGCTGGGCCAGGCGTTGCACCACTGCATGGTCGAGCTGTACATCCCCCAAGCGGCGGATGAACTCTTCCAGGTTGGCGTCCATCACCAAGCGGCTTTGTTCAGAGCGCTGGATGGTTTTCACCAAACGGTCCAAGGTGGCATTGGCTTCGCTGAGGTTCCCCGGATCACCGCCCAGGCTGCGATAGCCGCCGTCCGCCCCTTGGTCTTCACTGACCAGGTGGGTCAGCTCGGCGAGCGCATCTTCCATATCGTTCAAGAAGCGATTGTGCGCCTGAGCCGAAATCAACTCGACAAAGCCCAAGATCAGCGAACCGGCCAGACCAAACAAAGAAGAGCTGAAGGCCACGGCCATGCCGCCCAATGGCTGCTTCAGACGCTCGCTGAGATTGGAGAAGAAGCTCAGCTCGTCGGTCTGCCCGCCCTGGCCCAGGTTGCCAATGGCGCCCGAGATGCCCTCAATGGTGCCCAACAGGCCCCAGAAGGTGCCGAGCAGGCCCAAGAAGACCAGCACGCCGACCATGTAGCGCGACACATCGCGCCGCTCCTCGATGCGGTTGGCAACGCCGTCAACCACCGCCGAATAGGAGCTGGCGGACAAATAGAAGTCCTTGGTCTCGTCGAGCGAGTCGCGCACGATTCCATCCAAAGGCGACAACAAACTGGGCTTGCGCGCGCGTGCCAGCTCAGTCACCGAATGCTGGCTTGGCTCGTTCAAAATGCGCGCTGCGAAATTGAACCAGCGAATTTCGCGCCACAAAGAGCGAACCTGCAACAAGAGGTAGATCGAGCCCAGCGAAGTAATACCCAAGATCAAGCCGTTGATCGGCGGGTTGGCCGAGAAATTACGGATCAATTGTTCGCTGAGATAGAAGGCGCTAGCCAATATCAGGCCCAGGAACACCAAAATGATGAGAAAGAACCCGCCAGGCGATGCAATTCGCCGGGTCAAACGAGCGCCGTTGGTATGTGTAGCCGCCAAGCCTCTGCTCCTCATGTTGCCGTGAAATCCAGGCTGGCAAGAGCTTAGCCGCTTGGC
>CAZHYF010000104.1:4147-9351 GCA_964536635.1 uncultured Rhodospirillaceae bacterium
CTCTGCTCCTCATGTTGCCGTGAAATCCAGGCTGGCAAGAGCTTAGCCGCTTGGCAGCGCAAGGCAACGCCGGATTGCGATGTGTGGATGGTCTTTGCCCCTCCCAGCGCCTTCGAGCATGTTCAGGCCCGTCCAGGCACTCCGCCGAGCTGAACCCGTGCTCAGCCGACAAGGCACGACTGGGCTACCCAGCCACGGCGCGCGGCGGATCCATTTCAAACTTTGAGTACGGAGGCGAGGTGCGGGCTAGCCTTGAACTTCAACGTCGATCCGGTCGCTGGTGACCGCACCGTTGTTGTCACCGCGCGCCCGGATTGACACGCGGCTTTCATCCACTCCGGCCTGGATCAGGTGTTTGCGAACCAGGACCGCTCGGGTTGCCGACAAGGTTCGAGCGGAGATCTGCCCTGATGTCTGCGCATAAGAGACAAGACGCACCTTGATCTTGGGATCGCCGGCCATAGCGCGCGCCAAGGCATTGAGCTGGGACAGCGAGGCTGCGGGCACGTTGGTGCTGCCGCCACGATAGCCCGCGATTTGGAAGTTGGTCGGCTTGCTGGGCGACGGCAGCTTCGGGGCTGCGCCGCTGGACAAGCTGAGGCCAGTGCCGCCGCTTGCCCCGCTGCTGCCACTCAAAGACAGGGTCGGCAGTTTGGGGATCGTCAGCGCGGTACCGCCGTTTGCAGCATCGCCGCTGGCATCGCCGTCACCCTCATCACCACCATCGCCTTCGTTGCTGCTGAGCGACAAGCTCGGCCGGGTCGTACTGCTGGGCGCGGTCAGCGACAGGCTGGGCGTGGTCCGACTTTCGTTGCTGCTTGAATCAGCCTTGGCGGTCTGATCGCTAGAGCTGCTGCCGCTGGACGGCAATTTCAAAGGCGCCAAGGTCGGCAAACTGCCGCTGCCGCTCTTGGTGGTGCTGACGTTGCGCTCGCCTTCGTTTGAGCTGCGCTGGGTCGGGCGCGAGTCCAACGATGAAGGCAAGGTTGCGTAGTTGATGCCCGAGGGGCTGGCGACCAACAAGGTCGATTTCGGCGGGCCAGAGGGCGCAGCGCCGCCAGGGCCGACGCTGACCGGCGCACCACTCGGAGCTTCGGCCTGCTGAGAATAGGGGCTGCCTAGGATCGCCAAATAAGATTGCGGCGGGCCAGAGGGTGCGGCTGCCGGGCCCGTCACCGAGGTCAAGGGCGTCGCATCAAAACCGCCGAGCTGTTCGTAGTCCTCAGAGACCAGCGGCAGACCTGCATTCGACGCCTGGCCTGCCAAGAAAGGCGATGAGCCGCCCGCCGCGACGCCAAACTGAGGCGTCGTGGAAATCTGATCAGGCGTTGACGGCAGGCCCTCGACGGGGCGCGCAAAGTTGACGGGCTGGTTCAGCACCGCAGCGCCACCTGCGCTGCCACGCGTCCCCCCCGCAGCGCCAAAGGCCTGGCCTTGTGCACCCAACTGCGCTGGCGGCGGTACCAAGCTGCCCGCAGAGCCTCGTGTCGACTGCGCAGCGGCTTCCAGGCCGAAAAGAGACAGACTCGCTGTGAGGCCAACAAGGCAGAGCCAGTATCGGCGATCAAAAGCGGCGCGGCGCGCGGCTTGGCCTGCCTGCTGGGTTGACGTGTCGCTCACATTCCAATGCTTGGGTCGCATAGATCCTCCGCTGCCGACTGGGCAGCACCCTTAAGAAGCGGCTGGGCGCCGTGCTGAAGCAGACCCTCCACGATACGGAAGGGCAGACTTACGATCTAGTGCAGCACTTGGGTGCGAGTGTGGCAGGAATAATGAAGACTTATCCTCAATTCCTGCACAAATGCCGGAAATGACTCGGAAAAGCGCCCAAAACGCCGACCGCTTGAGGGTTAGGCGTTCAGCAGTTTTACAAGGCTAGGCTGCAAGACTTGGTTGGTCGCCAAGATATCGCCGCTGGCCAGATCAAAGGCGCCACCGGCAATTGAGGAGACCTGACCGCGCGCCTCGGTCACCAACAAAGCACCCGCTGCGATGTCCCAAGGCTTCAAATAGTCCTCAAAGTAGGCGTCCACGCGACCGGCAGCCACATAGGCCAAGTCCAGCGAAGCAGCCCCGTTGCGGCGCAGGCCCGAGGTCTCGTTAACGACCCGCTGCGTGCGGCGCGCGAAGCTATCCCAGTCGCCATGCCCCTTGAAGGGCGCGCCGACAGCAATCAAGCAATCGGGCAGAAAATCGCGGCCCGAGCTGCGGATCGGTCGATTGTTGAGCGTCGCCCCCTGCCCGCGCTCGGCGCAGAACATCTCGTCCTTGATGGGATCGTAGACCAGCGCTGCTTGCAACACGCCGTCGGTTTGCACCGCAATCGAGATGGCAAAGTGCGGCTGGCCATGCAGAAAGTTGGTCGTGCCATCCAGAGGGTCCACGATCCACTGCGAGCCTTCGTTGACCAAGGCACCGCCGGTCTCTTCGCCCAGCCAGGCAAAGTCAGGACGCGCGTAGGTCAGGTCTTCTTTTAAGATCTTCTCGGCGTTCTTGTCCGCCTGCGAAACAAAATCCGCCGGGCCTTTGCGCGAGACTTGCAGATATTCCACGTCGTTGAAATCACGGCGCAAAGATCGCGCTGCCTTTTGGGCCGCGCGCTGCATGACCGTCATGAGTGCTGATTTTACCGCCATGTGGGGACGTCCTATCTTGGTCTTGAAACTCGGCGGGCGAAAGGCCGCCGAAGCCTGCCCTACGAGAGAGCCAAAAAGCCGACCTCCACCGCTTGGGAGATCGGCTTAAAAACGGGCGCAGCTCAGCCGAGTTGCTCCAGCCTCATTTTAGTCTTTGGCGCGCTCGACGTAGCTGCCGTCCTGGGTGTTGACCTTGACGCGTGTTCCCGCAGCCAAGTGGGGTGGCACCAAAATGCGCACGCCGTTCTCCAACACGCCCGGCTTATAGGAGCTTGAAGCGGTCTGGCCCTTGACCACCGCATCGGCTTCGACCAGCTCCATAATGACATGCTCGGGCAGGCTGGCGCCAATCACTTCGTCTTGGAACAATTCGATCTCGCAGACCATGCCCTCTTGCAAGAAGCGCGCCGGCTCGCCGACAGCATCTTTTGCGACCTGGATCTGCTCATAGGTCTCGTTGTCCATGAAAACGAAATAGTCACCTTCGTCGTACAAGAAGGCGTAGGGTTTTTGTTCCAAGGTCACGCGCTCGACCTTTTCATCGGCCCGGAAGCGTTCGTTCAGCTTGGTTCCGTTGCGGATGTCGCGCAGCTCGATCTGTGCAAAGGCGCCGCCTTTACCGGGCTTAACTTGCTCCAGCTTCATTGCGCGCCACAGTTGGCCCTTGTGCTCAATCACGTTGCCAATCCGGATGGCATTGCCGTTGATTTTCATGATCTCTAAATCTCGAATAAGTCTGATGGCTGGCCTTTACCAAGGCCTGAGCACAATTGCAATGCGCGCAACAGTCTGGCCACAACCGCCATGGCCGCGCTTGGTATTTGAATTTTCTACCAGAGCTAGCAATTGCCAGTTTCGAAACGAGAGCGTAACATGCGCCGGTCAAAAACCAATGAGGGCTGAAATTCAGCCTTCCAACCACAAAGAGACGAGATAAGACTATGAGGAAACTACTGGCTCTAACCGCGAGCGTACTGGCTTTGTCCACAACCGCCTTCGCTGATGTGTCGTTCAAGCTGCTGCTGACCAACGATATCTACGAGTACAAAGGCTACGCTGGCGTGGCTGCTGTCACGGCCGCCGCACGCGCGGAGTCCGAGAATGTCTTCCTGATCCATGCCGGTGATACCTTCTCACCATCGCTGCTGGCAGGTTTGGACAAGGGCCAACACATCGTCGATCTGATCAACATGATCAAGCCCGACTTCTTCACTCTGGGTAACCATGAGTTCGATTTCGGCCCTGAAGTTGCCTTTAAGCACTTCGCCAACATGGACACCACCCACCTGACCGCCAACATGACCGACGCCAATGGCAATGCCATCGACGGTATCGGCGCGCGCTCGATCGTTGATTTGGGCGAGATCAAGCTGGGCTTCTTTGGCGTCACGTCAGAAGATGCTGCTGTTAAGTCTAGCGTCGGCGACCTGAAGTTCAGCGACGCTCTGGCAGCCGCCGAGGCGCAAGCTGCAGCCCTGAAGGAAGAAGGCGCTGACATGATCATCGCCATCGCCCACACCGATATCTCAGACGACTTTGCGCTGCTGCGCATGGGCGTTGCCGATATCATCTTGTCGGCCGACGACCACAACCAGATGACCTTCTTCGACGGTAACACCGCCATGATGGAATCGGGTGAAGACGGCGACGTCGTGATGGAGATGAGCGTCACCACCAAGAAAGACGATCGCGGTCGCACACGCTGGAGCCATTCTATCGCAATCCACAACCCGGGCAACTTCGCGGTACCGGCCGACGTGGCCGCCAAGGTGGCTGAGTTGGACGGCGAGCTTGACGCCAAGCTGGGCACTGTCATCGGCAAGACCAGCGTTGAGCTGAACACCACCCGCCCCTTCATCCGTCAGCAAGAGACCACCTTTGGCAACATGCTGGCAGACGCCATGCGCGCAGCGACCGGCGCCGACGTAGCGCTGACCAACGGCGGTGGTATTCGTGCCAAGAAGGTCTATGCACCCGGCACCGAGATCACCTCAGGCGACATCCTGGCCGAGCTGCCCTTCGGCAACAAGACCATCATCATCGAGCAAACTGGCGCCCAACTGGTCGCTGCGCTTGAGAACGGTGTGTCTGACCATGAAAACGTCAATGGTCGCTGGCCGCACATCTCGGGCATGTCTATGACCGTTGATTTGGCCGCTGCGCCCGGCGCGCGCGTGTCCAACGTCATGGTTGGCGGCGCGCCTGTGGATCTGAACAAGACCTACAGCCTGGCGACCAACGACTTCTTGGGTCGCGGCGGTGATGGCTACTCAACCTTCGCCGGTGCCAAGCAATTGCTGGATGCAAACCAAGCGGTCCTCATGGCCTCGCAGTTGATGAACTACATCGCTGACATGGGCACAGTTTCGCCTGCCGTTGATGGCCGCGTCAGCATGAAGTAAGCCCTTGCGCTTTCTTTAAAAAGAAACCCGCGTCGCGCTGCTCGGCGCGGGTTTTTTCATGGCGCTCTCCGCGCTTCAATGGTGGCTCATTGCGCCGCCTTGCGGGAGGCCTCACAGATCCTGCAAAGCCACATCCTTGCGCAAATAGAGCGGGTGGCCCGGCTCG
>CAZHYF010000105.1:0-6154 GCA_964536635.1 uncultured Rhodospirillaceae bacterium
CTAGAGGTGGCCACCCCAGCGCAACAGTGCAAAGATCAGCGGAAACAGCGCGACCGCCATCGCGGTTGAGGTCAAGACCATGGCCGCCACCTCGACCGGGCGACGCTTGTGTTGAGCCGCCATCATGTAGGACAGCACCGCAACCGGCATGCCCGACTGGATCACAAAGGCCCCATAGAGCGGATCGGGCAAGGCCAGAGCCTCGGCGATTGCAAAGCCGACCAAGCTGCCCAGGCCAACGCGCAACGCCGATAGCCCCAGGATCAGCCCTCCACCAGCAGGCTTGAAGCTGGCCAGGCTAGAGCCCAAGGCCATCAGCATGAGCGGCACCACCAGCGCGCCGATCATTTGGCAGAAATTGAGCACCGCCACGGGCAACTGCCAGCCCAAGGCCTTCAAGGCCAACGCGCCCAAGAAGGTGACAAACATGGAGTTGCGCGCCAATTGCTTCAGCGAAAACTGGCCCGAGGTCACCGGCACGCCGATCAGCGCATGAAAGGCCATGATGGCGTTTGAGAAGATAAGGGCGAAGACCAAACCAGCGTCGCCCAGGGCAAAGAAGACCAGCGGCAACCCCAAATTGCCGGTATTGGGAAACAGCAGGGGCTGGAGGAAATCGCTGTAGGCCAGGCCCAGCCAGCGCAAGAGCGGCAGCACGACCAGCGCCACCAGGGCCACCATCAGGCTTGCGGCCAAAACCACCTGCCCCACGGCCGCCAACTCTAGTTCTGGTCGCGCGAAAGCCGACAGGATCAGGCAGGGCGCGGCCACATTCAGCGCCAGCATGCCGACAAAGCCGCGATCAAAATCGCTGCGGGTCTTTTGCCAGACAAAACCGATGCTGGCGGTGGCCACCACGGGGGCCAAGACGTTGGCAACAGCCAGCACAAATCCCAAAATCATAGCAGCGCTCGCGAGACAAAGAAGGCACGGCGGCCTTTGTTACGCTCTGGCGCGCCAGGGTCAAGCGACGCCAAGTCCGCCTGCTTGGAGTTTCTGCCATTTGGAACTCGGGCCCGCTTGCCTGCCGTCATGCCTTGGCCTAAGCTCGCGGAACAGCAAAATCGGCGCGCAAATCTGCGCCTAGCCCCCGGAGGACATGGTGGTTCAAAACTCTCTTCAAGGCCTGTGGCAATCAGGTCAATCTGCGCTCAATGCCTGGGTCTCTTTGACCAGCGAATTTTCGGCCGAGATTGCCACCCACAGCGGCTTTGATGCTGTCACCATCGACCTGCAACACGGCTTGGCCGACATCAGCCAACTGCCGACCCTGCTGGCCGGCGTCAAGGCCGAAGGCGTCACCCCGGTCGTGCGCGTGCCTTGGCTGGACGCGGGCGACATCATGCGCTGCCTGGACCTGGGCGCGCTGGGCGTCATCTGCCCCATGATCAACACGCCCGAGCAAGCCGCCGAGTTCGCCTCCTATGCGCTCTATCCGCCAGAAGGCGTGCGCTCGAACGGTCCGATCCGCGCCTCGCTGGTCTGCGAAGGCGATTACGGCAAACAGGCCAACGCCATGATCACCCGCTTTGCCATGATCGAGACCCGCGAAGCCGTGGCCAATGCCGAGGCCATCTTGTCCACGCCGGGCATCGATGCCTATTACCTGGGCCCATCGGATCTGGCGCGCTCCTACGGCTACCCAGCCAAGCTGGATCACCAAGCCGGCGAGCTCTATGACATCATCGTTTCGCTGAAAGACCTGGCGCACCGCCTGGGCAAAAAGGCGGGCATCCACTGCGGCACCATCGAATACGCTCAGCAGATGCGCGACATTGGCTATGATTTTGTCACCGGTTGGGCCGACGCTGTCTCGCTGAAGAACAGCGCTGGTGAATCGGTAGCCAGCTTCCGTAAAACCAAAGGCGCAGCCGCCGCGACCTACTGATCGCTGCTCAAGTCTAGGGCCTGAAAGCTGTCTGGCGGCAAGTGTTGGGCCGCCAGCTCCAGCAAGTGCTTGTGGTGGGTGAAATAGATCACCTGCTGGCGCTCGCGGCGTTCTGCCAACAGCGCCAGGGCCCGCGCCGCGCGCGCGTCGTCGAACTGCACCAACAGATCATCGCAAATCAAGGGCAGTGCGCCTGCGTCGGTTGCAAGCTGGCCCAGGCCGTATTGATCCAAGGCCGCCAAGCGCAGGCTGAGATAGAGTTGGTCCTTGGTGCCCTCGCTAAGCTGGTCCAGCGCCTTATCATCGCCCAGCTCATCGCTGACCCAAAAGCGGGCCGCTCCCTCGCCATCGCGGCGTTGGTCGAGCTGACGGTAGGCACCGTCGGTCAAGCGCTCGAAAGCGCGCGAAGCGCCCGCCATCAGCGCATCTTGTTGCTGCTCCAAAAAGCCGTTCAGTGCGCCGCGCAAGACCCGCGCTTGCAGTCCCAAATCGAGGTATTGCCGGGTTGCTTGGCGCAGGCGTTCCAGCGCCGCCGCCCGCTCAAAGCGCAGATCGCGCGCCCCGTCGCGCTGTTGCAGAGCGCGCAGGGCCTGGCGCTGCTCACCCGCTGCTTGTCTTGCCGATTGCAACGCGCCATCCAGCGCCTGGTAGGTTGCATCCAGCGCGGCGCGCTCGTCCTCCAGCGCGCTCAAATCCTGCCAGGCTTCGCAAACACCCAGCACGGCGCGCGCCTGGAATTGCGCGACGCGCTGGGTTTGCAGATTGCTGGCGCTGTGCAGCAAGGCCAGGTCGGTCAGGGCGTCCGGCACCAGCGCGCGACGCTGCTCATCCAGAGCCGCCAGTCGCGCCTGGTCCTGGTCCAGAGCCCGGCGTTGACGCGCGATCTCGTTGCCCAACCGCGCTTGCTCTTGGCGTTGCTTGCGTTCGTGTTCAAAGGCCTCGGCCAACAGGATCAAGCGATCTGTGGGCTCAAGGCCTTGGCCGAACAGGCGCGCCAAGCCCTGGGCTTCGGCCTGAGCCAAAAGCGCGCCCACTTGGCTCGACAGGCCGGCTTCCTGATCGTGCCAACCTTGCCACTGCTTGCCTTGCTCAAGCCGCCGCTGGGCAGCCCGAGCCGCCTCTAACGCCTCCTTTAGCCAGGTTCGCAAGCCGCGGTCCAACGGGCGCGCCGGGTCACCCTGATAGCCCAAAGCCTCGGCTTGCTCAGCCAAAGCGCGCCATCGCGCCTGCGCCGCCTGCCAGGTCGCGCAATCTTGCCGCCAGGCTTCCAGCCGCTCTTGGCAGCCCAAGACCGCTTCCACCAAAGCCAACAAGGCCTCGCTCGCCAGGTCATCAGCCTGCAATCCACCGGCCGCAAGCGCCTTTGCAACAGCGCGGCCCAGATCATGGTCTTGCGCGCTCAGGGTCTTGGCGCGCGCCTGGGCAGCGCTAACCTTGAGCTGTGCCTCGGCCTGCTGACGCTGGGCGTGCTGCCAAGCGCCTGCTTGCCGCTCGGAGCGGGCGAAGACATCGGCCAAGCGGTCGGCTTCAAAAATGGCCTCCTCCAACTCGGCTTGCAGCAGCGGCGCTGAAGGATCGCGCTTGACCTGGCTCCAGAGCCGGTCGCGCTGACGCCGCGCCTCGGTCAGCGGGCCCGGCTCCAGGCCCGCGCCTTGATTTTGCAGGTGCTGGCAGGCGATGGCCGCTTCTTCCAGGCTTCTTTGGCTCGCGCGCTGCTCGACCACCAGTTCCTGCGCTTCCTGGCGCAAACGCTTGTGCTCTTGCGCCCAACGCTGAGAGTGGCCAGCGAGGTTGCGCTCGGGTGCCAGCAAGGCCTCTAGCGAAGTCAGGGGCAGCCCGCCTTCCCCGACCAGCGGTGCCAAAGATGTCGGCCAGGTCGGAGCCTGCGGCTCGTCCGCCAGCGGCGGCAAGGCGCCCGCCTGATCTGCCAGAGCTTCCAACCGGTCCTGGTGCTGGGCGAGGCCCTCATCCTGCGCGATCTGCTGCGCGCGCTGGTCGGCGCTCTGGTCGGCGGGCGCGGCCTGCTGCAAGGCGGCCGGTTTCGTGGCTTGCAAGGCGCGCCAAGCATGCAGCAAGAGGCTGGCGGCCTCGTAACCCTGCCCCAAGCTGGCCTGAGCGGACTCATGGCCCTGCCAAAGCCCAGCATCCAGGCTCAAGCTTTGGCCTTGACGCTCAAGTTGCTCCAGTTCGCTCTGGCGCTGCGCCACAGCCCCGCTCAGCGTCGAACGGTCCCGCTCCAGCGCTTCAAGTTCCTGCAGGTCCGCATCGCTCAACAAAGGCAGGCCCGGATGTTGATCTTGCAGGGCTGCGAGCTGCGCTTCAAGCCGGGCCAGGGCGTCATCGGCCTTCAGCCTTTGGGCGTCGCGCACCAAGACGGCTTGGCGCTCGCTCACCGCCTGGCGCTCCGCCTCCAGCGTTTCGGCCTTTCGCTGCGCCTCCTTGGCGGCGCGGTCTTGGCCCAGCCAGTCTTGCGCGCTCAAGGCCTGCTCACTGATGGCCTTGTCCAGCGCCTCCAGCTCGGCGCGCAGAGCGTTGATGGTTTGAGTGCGCCCGCGCGGCTTATAGAGCGCCTCAAGCTCAGCCTCCAGCCGCTTGCATTGTTGTTCGGCGTGTTCGCCCAACAGAGCTGCCCCCAGCGCCTCGTTCGCGGAGCCACCTGCGGCCAGAGCGCGGCCCGCCTCAGCGCGCAGCCGCTCGCCGTCCAGGGCAAACAGGTCTTTGAACAGCCCGCGCTGCCCCTTGGCCGGCAGCCAGGCTTCGGCGCCGGTCTTGTGACGATCCAGCACCCCATTGCCGCTGCGTTGCAGCTCGACCAGCGCCTCGGGATCCTGTTGTGCGCTTAGCCAACCGGTAACCTTGAGCTTTGATTTGCTCCAAGCCTGCTCATAGGTCACGGCGACACGTTTATCCATGAGGCCGAACAAGAAGGCCTCCAGCGCATAGAGCGCCGTTGATTTGCCCGCTTCGTTGGCGCCATAGACCAGGCTTAGCTTGCCGGGCTCAGCGAAGGTCAGCAGCTTGTCTTCAAAGTGGCCATAGGCGTGCAGGCGTAAGCGGTGAATGTGCATCTCAGCGCTCCGCGCCCGGTTCTTGGGCGCTGGCTTGCCCATAGCGCAAAGCCTGGTCCAAGATCGCCTCTGGCTCCAGCGCCGCCATCTCCTGCTCCAGACCTGGCAAATCCAGCTCCTTGCCCAGTCCGCCCAGGGTCTTGGCTACAGCCTCCCGCAGCTCCACAATCGCTTCGCGCGCGCTACTGTCGGCGACAAATGGGGCAAGCGCTGCCAGCGTCGCCGAGGCTTCGATGCGCCGGGTCACCGCCGCGCTTACCACCACCCGCTCAATGAAAATCCGCCCCTCGAAGCTGCCATCGAACAAGCGGGCTAGCGTGTCCATCAGCGCATAGCGCTGCGCAAACAGCTCAGGGCCTGCGTTTTGGACCTGCAAGCGGCAGGCCCAGCGTTCTGCATGGCCTTGGTTGATCAGGGCCTCCAGGGCACGGCGAATGAGGCGCTCAAGATCGTTCTCTGAACTGAGGCCCTGCGCGTCAATCGCCAGGCGCTGCCAATCCAAACTTGAGGTCTTGAAGGGCTGGCCCTGTGGCGCGTGCCCCGGCGCGATCTCGACCAGATAGGCGCCCTTGCTGCCCTCCTCGTCGATGGCTCGGCCTTGCGGCATGCCAGGATTGACGATCAGGCAGGAGCCTTGCCCGCGAACCTTTTCAACGTGGGCGTGACCCAGCGCCCAATAATCATAGCCCTTGGCAAACAAGTCGGCCTCGCTACAGGGCGCATAGGGCCCTTGCGGCTCAAGCGCGGTGTGCAGCAGGCCGATGTTGATCGCGCCCGAAACGGGCTCGGGATAGGCCGCGATCTTGAAGTCGGGTTCACTCTCCTGCGCATAGGACCAGCCGTGCAAGGCCACGCGCTGGCCCGCAAACACCCGTTCCACGGTCTGGGGTTGGCCTGGCAAAAAGAGATGCACGTTGGCGGCCAACAGACCACCGATAGCCTTGTTGGCGGCGTCATGGTTGCCACGGATCATAAAGACCGGGATGTCTTGATCCGCCAGGCGCTGCATTTGCTGGTTGAAGAAGATCAGCGGCGCATTGTCTTGCAAGTCGCGATCATAGAGATCGCCCGCGATCAGCAAGAAATCCACCTCATGATCCAGGCAGGTGTCAACAATGCGCTCCAGGGCCAGGCGCGAGGCTTGGCGGAAGGGCACCGTGTGGCTGGCGACCCCAGGCGGCGGGCTGTCCAAGTGCAG
>CAZHYF010000105.1:6254-9243 GCA_964536635.1 uncultured Rhodospirillaceae bacterium
TGGCTCATTCCCCGCGCACCACGCCAGAAATCAGGTTGGCACGCAGCAAGCTGGCGGTGGACAAATCCAGCGGCACCGGCAGGTCGGCGCAGAGCCGCTCAAGCGCCCGCTCCTGCTCAGCCAAGGCGGCTTGCGCCTCTTCGACGCTGACCCAGGCAAAGCGCAGCTCATGACCTGGCAAGCTCTGCACCAAGCGAGGCAGGTCGCAGCTCGCCACCGTTGCGATCTTGGTATAGCCGCCGGTGGTCTGGCGCTCGGCCATAAGGATGATCGGCTGCCCATCAGCGGGCACCTGCACGCTGCCAAAGGCGATCCCGTCCGAGGCAATGTCGGCGCTGACCATGTGTTTTAGGGCCGCCCCCTCCAGGCGATAGCCCATGCGGTCACATAGGCTGGTCAAGCGGTAGGGCTGGCTGACCAAGGCCTCCAGCGCTTCGTCTGTAAAGCTGCCGTCTTGCGGGCCCGCGATAAGGCGGATCGGGGCCTTGGAGGCGACCAGCGCCTGTTCGGGTGCCACCAGGTGCGGACTAGGCTGGCGCGCCGCTGCTGAGCACTGCGCCAAACGATCACCGGCGGCCAGACAGCGGCCCTCGAAGCCGCCCAAGCCCGCGCGAATGTGGGTGGCCTGCGAGCCCAGCCAGACCGGCACATCCAGCGGCTCGGCAAAGGCCAGATAGCCGATGGCGTGGCCGCGCAATGGGCCGACGCGCAGGGTCTCGCCGGGTTGCAAGGTCAGGGTCTGCCAAGCCTGTTGGCCGCCGGCGGGTTGCGCCTGGCCGGCAATCGCCAGCGTAATTGGGCGATCCAAAGCCTTGATGCTGGGGCCCATGCCCCAAAACTCGATCACCGCCTGATCCAGCGGCGCCGAGACCAAGGCATTGGCGATGCGCGCCAGCCTGCGGTCCATCACACCCGACGGCCCTATTCCTTGCGCTTGATGCCCCCAACGGCCCGCATCCTGCACGCTGGTCAAGGGGCCGGGTTCGATGATCTCAATCACGCCTTGGCCTCTTGGATCGGGTCATAGCCGCTGGGATCGGCCAACAGAGCCTCGTAGTCGGCGCGCCCAATGGCGCGAAACCGCAGGGTATCGCCGGGCGCCAGAAGGCAGGGCTGGCTATCGTTGCGGACATCGAACAGGGGCAAAGGGCAGCGGCCCAAGACGTGCCAACCGCCGGGCGACTGCTTGGGATAGATGACGCACATGGCACCGGCAATGGCCACCGAGCCCGCTGGAACCTGAGCGCGCGGGCTGGCGCGGCGGGGCAAGCTCAGCGCCTCGTTGAGCCCCCCCAGATAGGGCGCGCCTGGCATAAAGCCCAACATATAGACGTTAAAGGTCGAGGCCTGGTGCATGGCCAGCACCGCGTCAGCGCTGAGCCCCTTAGCCTCGGCGACGCTCTCAAGATCCAGCGCAAATTCCGGATCATAGCAGACCGGCAGGCAGAGCTGACGCCCTGCGCTGGCCTGGTCCGCCCCGCTGGTCACAGCCAGTCGCTCCAGCACCGCTGCCCGCAGCGCCGCATAGCTGATCTCGCCCGGATCATAGAAAATCAGCAGCGCGCGCAAGCTGGGCACCAGATCGCGCAGCCAGGTTGGAGCAGCCTGGTTCAACGCGTCATACAAGGTCATGACCTTCGCGTTGGCCGCCGCGTCCAGCGCCATGTCGCCCGCCTGCCCGAAGGTCAAAAGCGCAGCCTGGTCACCGGCAGGAGAAAAGCTGAAATCGTCCGTCATGGCGCCAGCCTAGGCAGAGCCGCTGCCTGAAACAAGATCGCGATTTACCCATGTTGATAGCTTGACGAACAAAGCCAGGTTCGGCAGTCAGAAGCAGGACTTTCAACCCGAGTCTTGCCCGACACAGGACCAGCAAAATAAAACTTTAAGTTGCAATTTGCGTCGCTCTGGCCTTAAACAGGCAGCGACGCCGAACGACTTGCCCCAATACGCGCGCACCCAAGACCATGTATTCTTTGGACTATGAAGCAGACATCACCGTCATAGGCGGCTCGGCCGTTGGCCTGGCCACGGCCTACGCGTTGGCGCGTGCCGGACTCAGGGTCTGCGTCTTGGATCGCCACGGCCCTGGCCAGCCGCACCCCCAACGCCCGCCCGAGCCCATCAGCGACATTGCGATCCGCTTTCTAGCCAGCTTGGGGCTCGACTATTCTTTGTCCACCAGCGAGCGTATCAAGTCCTACCTGTTCAAAGACCGCAGCGACCAGGTCTTGCTCGATCTGCCACTGACCGAGCACCAGCTTGAGGCCCATCAGCAGATCATGGTCTCCAGCCACGAGCTGCGCGAGGCCATGAGCGAGCGCATCAAGGGCAACGCCCGCATCACCTTGCGCGCCGGCCATGCCGCCCACGAGCTGCAATTGGACGAAGAATGGGCCTTCGTGCTTGGCGAGACCTATGACCAGCGCCAATTCTATGTGCGTAGCCTGTTCGTTATCGACTGCGATGCCGAATTGTCTTTGGTCAATCAAGTCATCAACGCGCCGGTCAAAGCCTTGCGGCGCCCACGCACCTGGCTGTCGATCTTGTTGGAGAGCCCCAATCCTTCCATGCGCTGCTCGGTTGGCTATTTCCAAAACCGTCCCTTGATCCGCGTGCCCTTGGGCTCCAGCTTTCAGCGCTGGACCTTGGCAGCCATCGGCGGTGATCAGCGCGAGCTGTTGTCGTCCAAGCAGTTCATCGTCGAGCTTCTGGACCAGGTGGCCGGCGTCAAGCCCTCCGCCATCCGCGGGGTCTCCTTGCAAGACTACCCCATGACCATGCGCGAAAAGCTGTGGGAGCACCGCACCGCACTGATCGGCGAGCCCTCAATCCATTTTAGCGACGATCAAGCCTGGCTGGGCGACTCGGCTCTGGATACCGGCCTTGGCGACGCTGCGGCGTTGATTTGGCCGTTGACCGGTATCTTCACCCGGGGCCTGACCATCAATGCGCTCAAGGTCTGGGAGCAAAAGCGCCTGTCGCACCGCAC
>CAZHYF010000106.1:0-9169 GCA_964536635.1 uncultured Rhodospirillaceae bacterium
GCCAGACATCACAGCCTGCGACTTACAGCGTTACGGGTGTCTACATTAACCGCGAGGCTGGCTATCGCTGCCAGAACACTCCGTATCCGCTGACCGGTATTTACTACGCTAACACCCTGACCATTTCATTTGCTGTGGCTTGGTCCGATGCGAGCCAGGATTGCCAATCTGTAACCGGTTGGACAGGCTACTTCGGCGACCGCCTGCAACTCGAGACCAACTGGAACCTCGCCTTTAGGAACGGCAGCACGCCCAGCATTGCTTCTGGCAGGGATGTCTTCACCTATTCTGCAGCCAACAAGTAGAACCAGTCCAATTCCGGCACTCGCCGTTGGCGCCTGCCCGTTCAAGATCGAGCCCTGCCCGCGCTGCAAGCGGGGCTCGCCACTTAGCCGGAATGGGGCGTTCAGACTATTCTTGCGTCAGGGCAACCAGATAGGTTTTGACTTCGTCGCTGGTCCAGTCGGCAGGGCCAAAATACTGCATCCGCCCCTTGCCGTCCTTGCCAAAGACAATGGTGACCGGCAGGCCGCGCGCGCCCAAAGGCACCAGCACATCGGGATCGCTGGCAAAGGTGAAACGCACCGGCGCACCCCATTGGTTGTTGGCCAGGAAACGCTCCACCCGCTCGGGCTCGACATCCATGGTCGAGACCGCGACCACCTCAACGCCCTTGGGCTTCATGTCCTCGGCAAGCGCGATCAGATCGGGCATCTCGCGCAGGCAGGGCTGGCACCAGGTCGCCCAAAAGTTGACGACACTGACCTTGCCAGGCTCCAAGTCCAAGGTCTTCCCGCGCGCATCCGCGACCTTGAAGCTGTCAGCGGTCCAATCGGGTTTGAAAGGGTCCATCCAGTCGAGCCGCTCGACCTTGGCTGCGACCTGGTCGGCGTTCTGACTTTGGCGAAATTTCTGTCCGGTCCACAAGCCCCCGGCCAACGCCAAACCCGCAACAACAACGATCAAACCAACTCGGATAAGCGAGCCCATGCGCTCTTCTCCTTTTCATCAAGTCCAAGGGCAGGTCAGGCCCACCGCTAACGAACCTAGATCGACTGCATAAAATTCAAGACATCGCGCGATTCCTGCCGGTCCCAATAGGCCGCGCCGCGCAGTCCGCCCAAGATACGCCCATAGCGATCCATCAAGAAGGCCGTGGGCGTCGCGCCAGAACCAAAGACCTGGAACAATTGCTGGGTTTGATCCTGGAACAAGGGCAGATTGCGCCAGCCCTTGGCTTGCATGAAGCCGCCAACCTCGGGCATGGCGCGATCATCAATCGAGATGGTAATCAATGAGAGGCGGTTGGGATCAACGCTGGCCGCTGCTGTGTTCAGCAGGGGCATGTCAATCTGGCAGGCCGTGCACCATGTCGCCCAAAAGACCACCAGCGCTGGGCGGCCATAGAAGCGCTGCAAGGTCATCCACTGGCTGTTGGCGTCATAAAAGCCTTCGCTGGGTGCGGGCGTACCGCCGGGAATGGTCAGATAGCGATCGCGCCAATAGCCCGACAAAGGGGGTTGCTGCACTGGCGGCACGGGCTGGGCGCCCGCTTGCCGTACCGCACCCAAAGTAGCAAGCGCGCCCACGCTCGAACTCAAAGTGGAGCGCAAGAACTTGCGTCGATCCATGGTCGCGTCGTTTCGTTTCATAGTCGCAGCCCACCTTTGGCTTCATTTTCCAAGCAGAAGGGGCAAAAATCGCCCCACGCCTAGACTGCTCACCAATAGGGCGCAGTCATGGCAAAGCTTGGCCATAATTTTCTTGGCCTTATAGCCTCAAGACCTAAGCTGCAAGCCCTTCAATGACCAGACACAAGACCGCGATGACCGAGCAAAGCCCCACAACCGCCTCCCAGACCCAAGACAAAGCCCAAGCCAACAGCATGTGGGGCGGCCGTTTTTCCGAGAGCAACGCCGCCATCATGCAGGCGATCAACGCCTCGATTGACGTTGATAAGCGCTTCTACGCTCAGGACATCCAAGGATCCATGGCCCACGCGCGCATGCTGGCCAAGCAGGGCATTATCAGCAGCGATGACGCCGAGGTCATCTGCCAGGGACTGGCACAGATCAAAACCGAGATCGAAGACGGCCGCTTTGTTTTCAGTCAGGAGCTGGAAGACATTCACATGAATGTCGAAGCGCGCCTCAAAACCATCGTCGGCGAGCCCGCCGGGCGCCTACACACCGCGCGCTCGCGCAACGATCAGGTGGCGACCGACTTCCGGCTCTGGATGCGCGATCAAATCGACTATAGCCTGAGCCAGATCGACAAGCTGATCGGCGCCTTGCTGGACCAGGCCGAAAAGCACGCTGAGACGGTCATGCCTGGCTATACCCACCTGCAACCTGCTCAGCCGGTCACCTTTGGCCATCACCTCATGGCCTATGTCGAGATGCTGACCCGCGATAAAGAGCGCCTGCAAGATGGCCGCAAGCGCTTGAACCGCTCGCCGCTTGGTTCGGCCGCCATGGCGGGCACCGGTTTTGCCATCGACCGCAACGCGACCGCTGCTGCCCTGGGCTTTGATGGCCCGACCCGCAACTCCATGGACGCCGTAGCCGACCGCGATTTTGCCCTGGAGTTTCTGGCTGCGGGCTCGATCTGCTTGATCCACCTGTCGCGCCTGGCCGAGGAATTGGTAATCTGGTCCACGCCCTCGATTGGCTTCGTGACCATGAGCGACAAGTTCTCGACCGGCTCATCCATCATGCCACAAAAGCGCAACCCCGATGCTGCCGAGCTGATCCGCGCTAAGCCGGGACGCTTGCTGGGTGCCTTCCAGGCGTTGGCCGTGGTGATGAAGGGCCTGCCCATGACCTACGCCAAAGACATGCAGGAAGATAAAGAGATCACCTTCGCCGCCGCGGACGCCCTGGACCTGTCGCTTGCCGCAATGGCCGGCATGGTTGAAGACCTGACCGCTCACCCGGCCGCCATGCGCGCAGCCTGCCAAAAGGGTCACCTGACCGCAACCGACTTGGCCGACTGGCTGGTGCGCGAGCTGGGCATGCCCTTCCGCGATGCCCACCACGTTACCGGCCGCGTCGTGGTGATTGCCGATCAAAAGGGCTGCCCGATCTGGGATCTGGACCTGGCCGACCTGCAATCCGTCGAGCCGCGCATTACCGCGCAGGTCTTTGATGTCCTGTCGATTGATGCCTCGGTCGCCAGCCGCAAGTCCTACGGCGGCACGGCACCGGCGCGGGTGAAAGAAGCCATCGCCGAAGCACGTGCGCGTTTGCAGAGCTAGAGCCATTTGTATGTTGAAAGGAAGCCCCGCCATGACCGCCAACCAACGCAGCCGCCTGTCTCGCCTCGCCACGGCGATCCTGCTTGTGGGGCTTGTGGCCAGTCTGGCGGCCTGCGGCGTCAAATCACCGCCGAAATATACTTACCCTGGCAGCGAGAAACAGGTAGAACGACGCAGCTACCCGCCCTTGCCTGAAGGCTATGATCTGCCCAATCTTTGATCGCAGCTCTGCTGGACTGGATCTGACAAGACCGGGCCGCCCTCACCTACCGCTCGCCCTTGCACAAAAGCTCCTGCCATGACCGCCCGACTGCTTGACCCTGCCTTTGCCTACGACGCTCAAGACCTGCACGCCGAAGACGTGAAGATCGCCGATATCGCCCAGGCCGTTGGCACGCCGTTTTACCTCTATTCCACCGCCTCGATGGCGCGCCAATATCGCCGACTGCGCGATGCGCTCTCAGGGCTGGACGCGCTGATTTGCTATGCGGTCAAGGCCAACAGCAACCAGGCCGTGATCGCCACCATGCAGTCGATGGGCGCGGGTGCGGACGTGGTCTCGCAAGGCGAGCTGCTGCGGGCGCTGGCGGCTGGCGTGCCTGCCAACAAGATCGTGTTTGCAGGCGTTGGCAAGCGGCCAGAAGAAATGCGCCTGGGCCTGGAAAAGGGCATCTTGCAGTTCAACGTCGAATCTTGGCCCGAGCTGGATGCGCTGGAGCAAGAAGCGGCGGCTATGGGGGTCGTGGCGCCGGTCGCGCTGCGCATCAACCCCGACGTGGACGCCAAGACCCACGCCAAAATCACCACCGGCACGGCTGAGAACAAGTTCGGCGTCACCATTGCCCAAGCGCGCGAGATTGCCGCTTCGATCAAGGGCCGCGCGCATCTGCGCCTGGAAGCCCTGGCCATGCACATTGGTTCGCAGTTGGTGGACATGGCGCCCTACGATGCCGCCTTTGCCCGCATGGCCGACTTGGCCCGCGAGCTGCAAGCCGATGGCCATGCTCTGGCGCGCCTGGATATCGGCGGCGGCCTTGGGATCGACTACGGCGCGGGCACTTCGCCAGCCGACGATCAGGTCGAGGTCTACGCAAGCATGGTGCGCCGCCACTTTGAGGACTTCAAGCTGCCGCTGGTGCTAGAGCCGGGCCGCTACATGATCGGCAATGCGGGCCTGATGGTCAGCCAGGTCGTCTACGTCAAGAAGGGCGAAAACAAGCAGTTTGCCATTCTTGACAGCGCCATGAACGATCTGATCCGCCCGACGCTCTATGACGCGCACCACAGCCTGGTGCCGCTGCGTCAAGAGCCCGCGCGCGCGGCCCAGTCCTATGATCTGGTCGGCCCGGTTTGCGAGACCGGCGACACCTTTGCCCAAAGCGCTGAGCTGGTGGGCTTGGAGGCCGGCGATTTGGTGGCCTTCCAGTCGGCTGGCGCCTATTCGGCGGTCATGGCTTCGACCTATAACTCGCGCCGCTTGGTGCCCGAGGTGCTGGTCAAGGGTGGCTCTTGGGCTGAAGTGCGCGCGCGCCAGAGCTTCGAAGCACTGATCGCTCAGGACAAACTGCCGGGTTGGCTGGATTAGGCCGGCAGGTTAGTCCGCCGCAGGATCGGCGTTGGCCCAATCGACAATCCGCTCTGGCAGGTCTTCGTCGTCGATCTCTTCTTCGCTGATCACCCGGTGGCTGCAAGAAGCGCCCGCCCAATGCACACTTTGCGGATCACCGCTGATCAAGGGGTGCCAGTCGTAGAGCGGCCGGCCTTCGGACAACAAGCGATAGGCGCAGGTCGGCGGCAGCCAGTGCGCGATCTGGTCCAGGCTGTCGGCCGACAATTGGATACAATCGGGCACGAACATCTTGCGCCGCGCATAGTCGCTGCAGCGGCAGGTCTCCGGGTCCAACAGCTTGCAGGCGACATCGGTGAAATAGGTCTCACCGCTGTCGGCATCCTCCAGCTTTAACAGGCAGCACTTGCCACAGCCGTCGCAGAGGCTCTCCCACTCATCGCGGGACATGTCAGCCAGCGCCTTGGTCTCCCAAAACCGCGTTTGGGCCGGCGATCCAAGATCCGACTTTGGGCGCCGCGCCATGGCTAGTTCTGCTCCGCAGCGCCGATGCGCTCTTGCAGGCTGGCGCGCTGAGCGTGATCTTGCGGCAGCTTGTCCAGCGCAGCGCGCGCATCACCAACACGTCCCAACACCAGATAGGCATTGGCCAAGCGGGCCCAGCCTTCGAAGTCGTCCGGCTCGTCTGCCAAGCGGTCCGCCAAACGCTGTACCATGCCTTCGATCATGGCGTTGCGGTCTTGCGTGCTCATGTCCTGGGCAGCCGCCACGTCTTCTGCAGTCGGGCCAGGCGCTTGCGGCGCCTCCGCTGCCTCTTTGGCGAGCTGGCGGATGTCGGCCATGCGCTGATCCAACGCCAACGACAGGGGCTCCTCGTCGGGCACCTGTTGGCGTAGGGCCGCCAGCAAGCCCAAGGCCTGGTCGAAGCGCTGGTCCTCGGTCAGGATCAGGGCCGAGATAAACAGGCCGCGCGGATTGTTGGGATCAAGCTGCAAGGAGCGACCGACGGCCTGGCGCGCCGCAGGGGGCACCACGCCTTGGGCCAAGCCCAAGCTGAAAATCATCTCGCCAAATTCGGCCCACAGATCGGCGTTTTCAGGCGCGATCTGGGTGGCAAACCGCATGGCCTCCAGCCCCTTGATCGGCTCGTTGCCGACCACATAGCGCCGGGCCAATTCGCGGCTCATCTCAAGGCGTTGCGCATCGTCGCTGACCTGGCCATCCTCGCCAAGTTGCAGCTCCAGGTATCGCAGGCGTGCGGCGTGGTCGATGGTCTCGGGGTCCGCCGCGGCGGCAAGGCGCTTGTGGTAGCCCAAAGCAGGAAGTCCAGGCTCGCCGAAGCGCACATAAAGGCCGAGGCTGGTCAGGATCACCAACACCAGCCCGATCGCCAGCCCAAGGTTGGCCATCCAACGCGGCATCAGCGCCGCAAGGGGGCGCTGCCCGGCTTGAAGGTCATTGGGCAGAGCCAACATGCGCCGCTTGACCTCCAAGCGGGCCGCTTCGGCTTGATCGGCAGGCAGAACGCCGCGCGCCTGGTCGCGGTCGATTTCGTCAAGCTGATCGCGGTAGACCTGCAAACTCTTTTCGTCGCCGATGACTTGGCCGACTGCCTGGTCATTCGCTTGGCCGCCCGCATTTCGGCGGATGCTGCGCACGAGCAAGGGACGCAGCACCAGTGCCAAACTGACCAGGCACAGCAGCGCCATCAAGGCAAAGATCATGATTGAGAATCCTCTTTCAGCAGCGCATTCAAGCGCGCTTCTTCGCTGGCGTCCAAGGGTGCAGGCGCTGGAGCCGTACCCCCCTTGCTGCGTCGCTGCAACGCCAGCGCCAATCCCGCAGCCGCAATCAGCAGCAAGACGATGGGCAAGAGCCACAAAGGCGCTGTGCGCCAGTCAAAGGGCGGCTTCAACAGGACGTAAGCACCATAGCGATCAACGAAATACTGCTTGATGTTGGCTTCGTTCTGGCCCTGCAGCAACAGCTCGCGCACCTTCAGGCGCATGTCGCGCGCCACACCGGCGTCGCTGTCATCCAACGATTGGTTCTGGCACACCACACAACGCAATTGCTTGGAGATGTGCCGCGCCGTTGCCTCGAGTGCCGGATCGTCGAGCATTTCATCGGGCTGCACCGCAAAGCTGGGTGGCGCGAGCATCAGCGCAGCAGACACCAGAGCCGCAACCATCAGAGCCACAGCCAAACGCGGCAAGCAAACTATCCTCATGACCGGCCCTCCGCGCGCAACGCCAAGACCAAGGGAATGATGGTCTCATTGATGATCGATGGGTTCAGCGGGCCTTGGTGGCGATAGCGCACCCGGCCTTGCTGATCGACGATAAAGGTCTCGGGCACGCCAGTGGTGCCAAAATCGAGCCCGACTTTGTTGTACTCATCCACACCGATACGGGTATAGGGATTGCCCAGCGCTTGCAGCCAAGGCAAAGCGTCCACGGGCTTATCCTTCCAGGCGATGCCGTGGACAGGCAGCTTGGCGTCCTTGGCCAAGGTCGTCAGATGCGGGTGCTCGATGCGGCAAGGCACACACCAGGAAGCAAAGAAGTTCAACAGCTTCACCTGGCCGTCGTCCAAGTCACGGGTGGCGAGCGCCGGACTGCCAGAACCCTCAAGCGCAGGCAAATCGAACTCCGGCATCGCTTTGTCGATCAACTGCGACGGCAAAGCGTTGGGATCACGCTTGTCGTTGAGGCCCCAGCCCCAGACCCCCAGCAGGACCACAAAGATCGCCAAGGGAATAAAGAACAGCCAGCGGTTCATGACTGTGCACCCCTTGCGGCAACGCTGTCGCCTCGCCCGCCCAAGCCTGGGCGGCTAGCCGAGGCCTCGGCGGATTTGACCCGGCGCGGGATGCCCAAGCGCAGGCGGCGGTCGGACAAAGAGAAGAGGCCGCCGATTACCATGACGATGCCGCCCAGCCAAATCCAAGGCACATAAGCGCGGAAATAGAGTCGCACGACGCGCTTGCCGTCCTGCTCATCGCCCAGTGCTGCGTAGAAATCACCGTTCCAGCGCGAGATAATCGCGGCCTCGGTGGTGCCCATAGCCCGCACGGGATAGGCGCGCTTTTCGGGCGCCAGTGCCAGCCAGTCTTGCGCACAGTCGCGCATAACGGTCAGATCGCCCACCTGCGCGGTGTAGTTCGGACCCTTGGCCTGCGACACGCCGTTGTAGCGCACACAGTGCTGCCCCAGATCTGCGGTTTCGCCGGGCGCCATGGCGGTGATGGTCTCCAGCGACCAAGAGGTCGACCCAACCATGCCAATGATCGCGATGCCAAGGCCCGCGTGCGCCAGGCTCATGCCGTGCGCTGCGTTGGGCGTGCGTGCGATCCGCTGCCAGACACCGGCGAACTTGCCTTTCAGCAGGCCCACCCGGTCCAGCCACTCGACGGCCGCCGCCGCAATCAGCCAAACCGCCAGACCGATACCAACGTAGGGCAGCCAAGCGCCGCCGCGTCGCAAGACCAGCAAGGCGATAACCGCCAAAACGGTGATACCGAAAACCAGACCCAGGCGCTGGGCGACCGCCGCCGCATCGGCGCGTTTCCAGGTCAAGAAAGGGCCGACCCCCATCAAGATGATCACCGGCACCATGATCGGCACGAAGGTTCGGTCATAGAAAGGGCCAGCAACGGTAATCTTCTGTCCGCTGAGCGCCTCGACAACCAGGGGCCAGAGGGTGCCGTAGAAGACGATGGCAGCCGCAATGGCCAGCAAGATGTTGTTGATCAGCAAAGCGCCTTCGCGGCTGATCGGAGCGAAGATGCCGCCCGGCTTGAAGATGGGCGCGCGGATGGCAAACAAGATCAGCGAACCGCCAATCGACAGAGCCAACAACATGAGAATGTAGCGGCCGCGCTCGGGATCGACCGCAAAGGCGTGGACCGAGGTCAAGAGGCCGGAGCGCACGATGAAGGTGCCAACCAGGCTCAAGGAGAAAGTCAGCACTGCAAACAAAATGGTCCAAACCTTCATGGCATCGCGCTTTTCCACAACGATGGCGCAGTGCAGCAAAGCGGTGCCGCTCAGCCAAGGCATGAAGGAGACGTTCTCAACTGGATCCCAGAACCACCAGCCGCCCCAGCCAAGCTCGTAGTAGGCCCACCAAGAGCCCAAAGTAATGCCCGCAGTCAAAAAGACCCAGGCAGCCAAGGTCCAAGGCCGCACCCAACGTCCCCAAGCGGGATCGACCCGCCCCTCAATCAGGGCCGCGACGGCAAAGGAAAAGGCCATCGAAAAGCCGACATAGCCCAGGTAGAGCATGGGCGGGTGCAGCGCCAGACCGATATCTTGCAGCAGAGGGTTCAGCCCCTCGCCATCCAT
>CAZHYF010000107.1:0-2501 GCA_964536635.1 uncultured Rhodospirillaceae bacterium
CACCGACATAGATTTGGTTTCCGAAATTCAATACCAAATCACAGACGTTTTGCTAAAGAGTCTTGAGTTATAGAACCTCGGGTTGGATGCCAGATTTTATGGATCTTACCCCTGGATTCGATTTAAGCTTGCTTTGGAGGCCGGAGATCTCGCAATCCCCGGCCTTCTGTGGCTTACAGATAGTCCTCGATCGGCGGACAGGCGCAGACCACGTGGCGGTCGCCGAAGGTGTTATCCACCCGCGAAACTGGCGGCCAGTACTTCAGCGGCGCCATCAAGCCACCGGGGCGACCCATGGGGAAGACCGCTTCTTCGCGGCTATAGGGGCGGTCCCAATCACCGATCAGATCGTCCATGGTGTGCGGCGCGTGGCGCAGCGGGCTCTCATCGGCGCTATAGCGGCCAGCGGCCACGGCGTCGATCTCGGCCTTGATGGCGATCATGGCTGCGCAGAAGCGGTCCAGCTCCTTCAAGCTTTCGCTCTCGGTGGGCTCGATCATCAGGGTTCCGGCGACCGGCCAGCTCATAGTGGGGGCGTGGAAGCCATAGTCCATCAGACGCTTGGCCACGTCATCCACGGTCAGGCCGGCAGCGTCCAGCGCCGGGCGCGTGTCCAAGATGCACTCGTGCGCCACCCGACCTTGCGCGCCGCGATACAGCACGGGGAAGTGCGGTTGCAGGCGCTCGGCGATATAGTTGGCGTTCAAGATCGCGACCTTGGTGGCTTGGGTCAGGCCCTCGCCGCCCATCATCGCGATGTAGGCGTAGGAGATGGGCAGCACCGAACCCGAGCCATAGGGCGCACCGTTGACCGGCCCGTAGTCGGTCAGGCGATCATCCATGGGGTGGCCCGGCACATAGGGCGCCAGGTGCGCAGCGACACCGATGGGGCCCATGCCCGGCCCGCCGCCGCCGTGGGGGATTGCAAAGGTCTTGTGCAGGTTGAGGTGGCCCACGTCGGCGCCATAATCGCCGGGGCGCGACAGACCGACCTGAGCATTCAGGTTGGCGCCGTCCAAGTAGACCTGGCCGCCGTGCTGGTGGGTGATGTCGCACAGTTCGCGCACCTGTTCTTCGAACACGCCGTGGGTCGAAGGATAGGTGATCATACAGGCCGCCAAAGAGCCACCAGCGGCTTCGGCTTTGGCGCGGAAGTCGGCCAGGTCGATGTTGCCCTTGGCGTCGCTGGCCACAATCACCACGTCCATGCCCGCCATATGCGCGGAGGCTGGGTTGGTGCCGTGCGCTGAGGCGGGGATCAGGCAGATGCGGCGGTCGTGGTCGCCCTGGGCTTCGTGATAAGCGCGAATGGCCAGCAAGCCCGCGTACTCGCCCTGCGCGCCCGAGTTGGGCTGCATGCAGATCGCGTCATAGCCGGTGATGCGGCACAAGAAGTCCGACAGCTCGTCGATCAGTTGGCGGTAGCCTTGGGTCTGCTCGGCGGGCTGGAAAGGGTGGATGTGGGCAAAACCGGCGTAGGAGATGGGCATCATCTCGGCGGCCGCGTTCAGCTTCATGGTGCAAGAGCCCAAGGGGATCATGCCGCGATCCAACGCGTAGTCTTTGTCGGCCAGCGTGCGCATATAGCGGGTCAGGTCGGCTTCAGACGGCGACTGATTGAAGACCGGGTGGGTCATGAAATCGGTTTGCCGTTCCAGACCGCTGGGCAGCGCCGAGCCAGCCTGGTTGGGCAAGGTGACGCCAAAGACCTGGGCCAAGCTGGCCAGCGTGGCGTCGTCGTGGCTCTCATCAAAGCTCAGCGCGACTTGGTCGGCCGCAACTTTGCGCAGGTTCAGGCCCTGAGCCACCGCAGCGGCCAGGGTTGCGTCGGCGTCGTCCACCCGCACCAACAGCGTATCGAAGTAGGTGGGGTTGATCAGGCGATCCCCCAGCGCTGCACCCAGGCGCGCGGCCAAAGCGTGCACTTTACGCGCGATGGCCTTCAGGCCCTCGGGGCCGTGGTAGACGCCGTACATGGAGGAGATGACCGCCAACAGAACCTGAGCGGTACAGATGTTGGAGGTGGCTTTTTCGCGACGAATGTGCTGTTCGCGGGCCTGCAGCGTCAGGCGGTAGGCGCTGCGTCCGCGCGCATCCTTAGAGACACCGATCAAACGGCCGGGCATGTTGCGCTTATAGGCGTCTTTGGTCGCCATATAGCCCGCGTGCGGACCGCCGAATCCCATGGGCACGCCAAAGCGCTGCATGGAGCCGATGACGATATCTGCGCCCAGCTCGCCGGGGCTGGCCAGCAGCGTCAGGGCCAGCGGGTCGGCGGCAAAGACCGCGAGGGCCTTGGCATCGTGCAGGGCCTCGATCACCGCGCGATAGTCGCGCACTTCGCCGTTCAGGGCGGGGTACTGGAACAGAGCGCCAAAGACCTTAGAGGCGTCCAGATCGCTCAGGGGATCACCAACCTGCACCTGCCAGCCCAGCGTTTCGGCGCGGGTCTGGATCACGGCCAGGGTCTGGGGCAGCACGGCGGAATCGACAAAGAAGAC
>CAZHYF010000107.1:2601-9151 GCA_964536635.1 uncultured Rhodospirillaceae bacterium
GTCAGCGTGCCGTGATAGCCCAGGCCGATCATGTTGGTCATGACCTGGTTCTTGTCAGCCATGCCGCGCAGGCGCTTCATGATCTGGTGCTCGCTTTGCGCAGCCAGGCCCAGGTCCAGCGGAGCCGTCTGGCGGATCGACTTGGGCACGGTTTGGTCAATCAGGGTGTCCAGAGCATCCAGGCCCAGTGTGGCCAGCATGGCCGCGATGTCCTGCTGCGACGGGCCGATATGGCGGGCGTCGGCGAAGGCGTGGGGATCGGCCACCGGTAGCTGGCGGACTTGGCTCAGGTCGGTATCGTGGGGTGCGTTTGGCATCAGCGTGATGAACTCTTAGTGCACATCCTGCCAGGGGTTGGTTTCTCATCCACGGCAAGATTGGCGGAAAAATCATGTGCCTAGAGCGGCGTGCGCGACCGAGATTCCCGGCCGCCTGCTCGTGAAGGCGCAAAACAGATGAACCAGCAGCGATCGCTAGGACCGCTGCTTGGGGCAGGTAGCCTGTTGCAAGGCGCAGGTGCCAAAGCCTTGGCACGAAAATCGGGCAAACCTAGTCGGTCATGGCCTTGTAAGCGGCCTCGTCCATCAGGTCGTCCAGGTCGCCAGCGTTGGCCGGCTTCATTTTGAACAGCCAGCCTTCGCCCATGGGGTCTTCGTTGACCAGGCCAGGGTTATCGTTCAACGCGGCGTTGGCTTCGACGATTTCACCGTCCAGCGGCACGTAGACGTCGGAGGCGGCCTTGACGCTCTCGACCACAACCGCAGTGTCGCCCTTACTGACATCGCCATCGGCGTCAGACAGATCAACAAACACCAGGTCGCCCAACTGGACGGTGGCGTGCTCGGTGATGCCGATGGTGGCAATGTCTCCGTCCAGGCGGATCCACTCGTGATCTTCGGTAAACTTCATCAGGTTTCCTCTTATGTATCGGGATTGAAGATGGATGGGTGATCAGCGCTTATAGCGCTGGGTGACAAAGGGCAGGCTCGCAACTTGCACCGGCATGGCTTTGTTGCGGGCGTTGGCGAACAGGCGTTGGCCGGGCTGGGCCAGTTCTGCTGAGACGTAGCCCATGGCGACGGGGCCTTCGGCGCTGGGGCCAAAGCCGCCCGAGGTGACCCGGCCTACGGGTTGGCTCAAAGCTTCGTCGGCGAACAGGTCAACCGGCGGGCGCAGCGGCGCGCGGCCTTCGGGCTTCAGGCCGACGCGCTTAACCGCGGGGCCGCTTGCCAATTGCGGGGCAATCACCTGCCAGCCGGGATAGCCGCCTTCGCGCGCGCCGCCAGCCTTGCGGGCCTTTTGCATGCCCCAAACCAAGTCGGCTTCCACGGGGCTGGTGCTGGGGTCCAAATCGTTGCCATAGAGGCAAAGCCCCGCTTCAAGGCGCAGCGAATCGCGGGCACCGAGGCCGATGGCTTCCACCCGCTCGTCGGCCAGAAGCGCGCGCGCGAGGGCCTCGGCCTGGTCCGCTGAAACAGAGATTTCAAAGCCGTCTTCACCGCTGTAGCCCGAGCGCGAGATAAAGACCGCGCCCAAGGGGCCGTCGAAGTGGCCAACTTGCATAAAGGTCATGTCAGCAACGCCGGGGTAGTGAGCGGCCAAAGCGGCCTCAGCGGCGGGGCCTTGAAGGGCGAGCAAGGCGCGCTGATCCAGCATTTCGATCGCGACTTGCTCGCCGATTTCAGCCTGCATGTGGGCCAGATCTTCTGCCTTGCAAGCGCCGTTGACCACCAGGAACAGGGCCTCTTGGCCGCTCGCGTCCTGGGTCTTGGCCACCATCAGGTCGTCACGCAGACCACCCTGGTCGTTGGTCAAGAAGGCATAACGCTGGCGGCAGGGCTTCAGGCCGAGGATATCTTGCGGTACCAGGCCTTCGAGCGCCAGACATACGTCGTCCAGGCTGTCGCCTGCTTTGGGACGCAGCCAGATTTGGCCCATGTGCGAGACATCGAACAGGCCCGCCGACTCGCGCACCCACAGGTGTTCTTTTAGCACGCCCAGCGGGTATTGCACGGGCAAGTTATAGCCCGCAAAGGGCACCATCTTGCCACCAAGCTCTTGGTGCAGGTCAAACAAAGGGGTGAGTTTGAGATCGCTCGTTTGCGGAGCAGTGGACATAGATCGCGCACCTTTAGGACACAGCGCAGGCCGGGCCTTCGCTGCTGGTTACGCATCCTTCTGTCCTTGGCGCCTGAGAGCTTTATCCCTTCGGCGGGGTCATGTGACCCTCTCTCCAGAAATACGAGTGTGATCGCGGTCCTTTTGCCTGAGAGTTTCCGGACGCAGTTGCTCCTTCGGCGGCCCCATGCAGGGCTCTCTCCCGAGATCGAGGCCTGCTTAGCAAAAACCCAGTCGCATATCAAGCATTGGGTCAGACTGTCGCGCCCTTTTGTGGAAGCTGCGCGACAGTCCTTGATCCTGCCTGCTAGAGCTGGGCCAAGGCGGCCTCGGCCTTGGCTTGTTCCTTGTCCGCGGCTGCCAGCCAGACGGGCCCGTAGCCGCGCATCGCCAGGGGGGCGGCCAGGATGGCGTCAACCTGGTCCAGGGTGCTGGACGCCGGAGCCTGGGCCACCTGGCTCAGCGCCGCTTCGTACCAAGCGATCAGCGCGCGGTTGCGTTGGCGCTCGTGGCTGTAGCCGAAGAGGTCCAGCGGGCTGCCACGCAGGCCTTTGAGCCGCGCAAGGACCGCCAGCAGAGGACGCATCCAGGGGCCAAATTCGCGTTTGACCGGGCGGCCGCGTGCATCTTTGCGCCATGACAGCAGGGGCGGGGCCATGTGGTAGTGCAGCTTATAGGGCCCCTCGAAGGCCTCGGCCACCTGTGCTTCAAAGCCCAGGCCGGTGTGCAGGCGCGCAACCTCGTATTCGTCCTTATAGGCCATGAGCTTGAACAACGCCTTGGCGGCGGTCTTGGTCAAGGCTTGGCTGTCCGCGTTGGGCAGCTCTGTCGCCAGGGCTTGTCCAAAATCGGCCAAGGTCTGGCGATAGCGCAGGGCGTAGGCCGCATTCTGATAGCCGGTCAAGAAGTCGGCGCGCGCATCGATGATGGCCTCCAACGCTTGGGCGGGCTCGAAGGCAGGGGCCAGGTAGGGCGCCAGTGTCTCGGGTTTGGCGGCCAGCAAGCGGCCCAGATCAAAGGCCAGGGCGTTCTTATCAGCCGCTACGCCATTGAGCACGATGGCTTGCTTGAGCGCGGGCTCGCCGACCGGCACCAGGCCGCGTTGCCAGGCATAGCCCAGCATGAGCACGTTGGCGAACACGCTGTCACCCAGCAAGGTCTCGGCGCTGGCGTTGGCGTCCAAGGCGCTGAGGTTGTCTTTGCCAACAGCACCCGCGATCATCTGTTGGCGCAGGTCCAGCTTGAGGTCTGCGTCGCGGTCCAACACGATATCACCAGTGGGCATGGCGGCGGTGTTCAGCACCACCTGACTGCCGGGGCGGTAGTGGGTCGAGGCCTTGGGCGAGGCGCTGACCACGGCATCACAAGCGATGACCGCATCGGCGCTGGCGCGGTCGATCCGCACTTGGTTCAGGCCCTCGGGGGTCTCGGCCAGGCGAATGTAGGACAGCACCGGGCCGAATTTCTGCGCAAAGCCGGTGAAGTCCAGCACGCTGGAGCCCTTGCCCTCCAGGTGGGCTGCCATGGTGATGAGCGCGCCCACGGTGACCACGCCGGTACCACCAACGCCGGTGACCAGAAGGTCAAAGGGCTGCTCAAGTTTGGCCGGGCGGGGCAGAGGCAGCGTCTGCAAGGTGGCGGTCAAGTCCAGCGCCGCGCCTTGTTTCTTGCGCCGCTGGCCGCCCTCGACGGTCACGAAGCTGGGGCAGAAGCCTTGCAGGCACGAAAAGTCCTTGTTGCAGGTCGAAAGGTTGACTTGGCGCTTGCGCCCGAATTCGGTCTCCAGCGGTTCGATGCTGAGGCAGTTGCTCTCAACCGAGCAGTCGCCGCAGCCCTCGCAAACCAGCGGGTTGATGAAAGCAAAGCGCGCCGGGTCTTCCAAGGTGCCGCGCTTGCGACGGCGGCGCTTTTCGGTGGCGCAGGTCTGCTCATAGATCAACAGGCTGACGCCGGGCACCAACCGCAGTTCGCGTTGCAGCGGGTCTAGGTCGCGCCGGTGGTGCAGCGTGGTGCCAGCAGGAAACTCGCGCAGGCGGAATTTTTCGGGGTGATCCGAGACCAGCGCGATGCGCTCGACGCCCTCGGCGCGGCTGATGTTGGCGATGGCCTGCACGCTGACGGGCCCATCGACTGGCTGGCCGCCGGTCATGGCCACGGCGTCGTTGAACAGCACCTTATAGGTGATGTTGGCCTTGGCCGCGATCGCCTGGCGGATGGCCATAGAGCCCGAGTGATACCAGGTGCCTTCGCCCAGGTTCTGAAAGCGGTGCGGCGCGCCTGCATACTTGGAGGCCACCGCCCAGGGTACGCCCTCGCCGCCCATCTGGGCAAAGCCGCCGGTCTCGCGCTTCATCCAAGAGGCCATGACGTGGCAGCCGATGCCCGCGCCCGCCTTGCTGCCCTCGGGCACTTTGGTCGAGGAGTTATGCGGGCAGCCCGAACAGAAATAAGGCGTGCGGGTCGCGCCTTCGACCTGCAAGATGATCGGCTCTTGGCGGGTGAGGCGCGCGGCCTTGTCCAGCAGGCCTTCGTCGGGGAAAAAGGCATTGAGCCGCTCGGCGACGATGGGCACCAGTTGTAAGGGGCTCAGCTCGCCGGCCCAGGGCACCAGCGGCTCGTCGGCCTGGCTGGTGAATTTGCCCACCATGCGCTCGGGCTTGGCACCGGGCCAGTCGTAGAAATATTCTTTGAATTGGCTCTCGATGATGCCGCGCTTTTCTTCGATCACCAGCACTTCTTTTTTGCCGCGCACAAAGTCCAGCGCGTCGCGGCGCGCCAGGGGCCACACCATGCCGACCTTATAGATGTCGATGCCCAGGCGGTGGCAGGCGGCTTCATCGATACCCAACAAGCGCAGCGCTTCCATCAGGTCCAGGTGCGCCTTGCCAGTGGTCACGATGCCGAACAGCGCGTCTTTGACCTCGTAGATGTGGCGGTCGATGGGGTTGGCCTCAACGAAGGCCTCGATGGCTTTGAGCTTGGCACCCATGCGCAATTCGATCTCGGCACTGGGCGGATCGGCGCGGCGGATATGGATCCCGCCGGGATAGGCGGGCAACTCGGGCAACACAAAATCGCGCTCCGGTGGCAGGGTGACCGAGCGCGCCGATTCCACGGTCTCTGAGATGGCCTTAAAGCCCACCCAGGTCGCGCTATAGCGCGACAAGGCCAGACCGTAAGCGCCGAAGTCCAAGTATTCCTCGACGCTGGCCGGATTGAGCGTCGGCATGAACCAAGCCAGGAAGGTCGCGTCGGACTGGTGCGGCATAGACGAGGAGACGCAGCCATGATCATCGCCAGCCACCACCAGCACGCCGCCCTTGGGCGCGGTGCCATAAAAGTTGCCGTGCTTGAGCGCATCGCCCGAGCGGTCCACGCCGGGGCCCTTGCCGTACCACATGGAGAAGACGCCCTCGACCTCGGCGCCGTCTTGCAGATGGGCTTGCTGCGCGCCCAAGACCGCTGTTGCGCCCAGGTCTTCGTTGATCGCGGGCATGAAGGTGATACGGGCCTCATCCAGCGGCTGCTTGACGCGCCACATCTCCAGGTCCAGCGCGCCCAACGGCGAGCCGCGATAACCCGACACAAAGCCAGCCGTGTTGAGCCCGGCCTTCTGGTCGCGCGCGGCCTGATCCAGCATGATGCGGACCAGGGCTTGGGTGCCGGTCAGGAAGACGCGTCCGGTCTTACGCGTGTAGCGGTCTTCCAGGCGATAGGGATCGAGCGGGGTCGGGGTAGGGCTCAACATGGCGGGCTCGCGGGTTTGCGGTGGGCGAAGAGGGCCCTCAGGATAGCGCAAAGCGCCTGAGCAATTTCTCCCAAGATCGCGTGCTCTGTGGCAAATGTTGGTGAAATTCACCAGCATGAGATATATTTGCGGGTAAAGTGTTCACTATCGGATGACATGATGAAGCTGGACGACAAAGACGCGCTGTTGCTGCGCCTGCTGCAAGAGGACTGCCGCCTCTCCAACGCCGAGCTGGCCGAGCGCTTGGGCGTCTCGCCATCGGCCTGTTATCGCCGGGTCAAGTCGCTGGAAGATGCGGGGGTGATCCTGGGCTATGGCGCGCGCATCAACGCTGCCAAGGCTGGGCTCGGCTTCCAGGTGATCGTCCACATTCAGCTCACCCGCCACGAGCAGGACCACATGCGCCAGTTCATCGAGGCCATTGGGCGTTGGGATGAGGTCTTGGAGTGCTATGGCACCTCAGGCCAGGCCGACTATCATCTTAGGGTGCTGGTCAAAGACATCGACGCCTACAACCGTTTCTTAGAGCAAAAGTTGTTCCGGCTGCCCGCCGTTCAAAGCGCCCAAACCAACATGGTGCTGCGGGTCTCCAAGCAGCATACGGTCTTGCCGATTGCCGAGAGCGAGGAGCGCTAGAGCAAGCCGCGAATGAGTGGCCACACGAGAGAGCATGGACTTGCGTTA
>CAZHYF010000108.1:0-3522 GCA_964536635.1 uncultured Rhodospirillaceae bacterium
TGGCCCTTCCAGCAGACCACATCCAGCACCGCCTTTTCATCCTTCAAGGTGAAATAGAGGTGGCCGGAACGCGCATAGGTGGGGCGCGAAATCTCACCGCGCACCCGCACGAAGTCAAAGCTGGTCTCGACCGTGCGTTTGACCGCTTGCGACAGCTCGCTGACCGTGTATTCGCCCGCGTTGGGCGCTGAGGCCTTGCTGGCTTCGGGCTCTGGATCGGAAAAGTTGAAACTGGGCGTCGTCATGGCCTGTTGTTTAGCCCAAGCGCGCGGCTGATGCCAGCGTCTGGCGGGCCTTGATGCGCAAGAAGACGGGCGGGCGCGACCAAGGAAACCCGCCTTGTGGCAATGCGGTCCCTTTTCTTGCGGGTCGCAGCTTGCTAACCAGGGGCCAACGCGGCTGACCCCTTTGGGAGCAACCGCCCTTCCCTGACCTTGGACGCCACGGCGCAGCGCTCTGTAGCGCAGGCCCGTTTGCCACTGCGCGGCGTCCCTTTGGAGTCCTTGCAGACGCATGAACGTCCTATTGATCGGCTCTGGTGGCCGTGAACACGCTCTGGCGTGGAAGATTGCCCAATCCCCCAACTGCACCCGCCTCTATTGCGCGCCCGGCAACCCGGGCATGCTCGACATGCCGAGCCGTATGGGCCGGGCTGGCATCGCTGGCCAGGGCTTTGCGCCGGTGTCGCAAATCGCGCTCGCTGGGCAGGCCGAGATTGTCGAATTCTGCACCGAGCAGGCGATCGACCTGGTGGTGATCGGCCCCGAGCAGCCGCTGGTCGAAGGGCTGGGCAACCTGCTGCGCGCCCAAGGCATCCCTGTCTTTGGCCACGATCAGGCAGCTGCGGAGCTGGAGGGCTCCAAGGCCTTCGCCAAGGCCGTGATGGCCGAGGCCCAGGTGCCGACCGCCGCCTATGGCGCTTTCGATGACGCCGAGGCGGCCAAGGCCTTCATCCGCCAGCAGGGCGCACCCATCGTGGTCAAGGCCGACGGTCTAGCCGCCGGCAAGGGCGTGGTGGTGGCCGAGAGCCTGGAACAGGCGCTTGAGGCCGTAGACCGGCTGCACAAGCCGGGCGAACAACTGGTGGTCGAAGCCTTTTTGAGCGGCGAAGAAGCCTCCTATTTCGTGCTGGTCGATGGCCAGAGCGTCATGGCCTTTGGCTCGGCCCAGGACCACAAGCGCGTCGGCGACGGCGATACCGGCGACAACACTGGCGGTATGGGCGCCTATACCCCGGCTCCCATCGTCACCGCAGCCCGCGAAACGCTGATCCTTGAGACCATCGCCAAGCCCATCGCGCGCACCATGGCCGCGCGGGGTTGCCCGCTGCAAGGCGTGCTGTTCATCGGTTTGATGATCGACGAGACCAAGCCCAGCGCTGAGCAGGTCCAGGTATTGGAATTCAACGTGCGCTTTGGCGATCCCGAGTGCCAGGTTTTGATGCTGCGCCTAGGCAGCGATGTGCTGCCCCTGTTGCAGGCCGTGGCTGAGGGTCGCTTGGCCGAGGCCGAAGCACCGCTCTGGCTGGATGAGGCCGCGATTACGGTCATTATGGCCAACCAGGGCTATCCCGCCAGCTACCAGAAGGGCAGCCAGATCAAGGGCCTGGGCGACTGCCCCGCGCTGGTCTTCCACGCTGGCACCGCCGAAAGCGAGAGCGGCGAGATCCAAGCCGTCGGCGGCCGGGTGCTGGCGGTCTGCGCCCGAGCGCCCAGCTTGGCCGATGCCCAGGCCCAGGCCTACGCCGGTTGCGCGGCCATCGACTGGCCCCAGGGCTTTTATCGCCGCGACATTGGATGGCGTGCCTTGCGCGCTGCGGCGGGCTAAACCTGCTTCGAACCATGACCGCTGGGCCTCACCGGCGGCGCCCCTTCCTTCCCCCGCTATCTGAGAGATGATCATGACCCCGCGCCGTGCCCTGTTGTCTGTTTCTGATAAATCCGGCCTGCTGCCCTTTGCCCGCTTCTTAGCGGAGCAGGGTGTCGAGCTTCTGTCCACCGGCGGCACCGCTGCCCTGCTGCGCGCTGAAGGCTTGCCGGTGATCGAGGTCGCCGAGCACACCGGCCAAGCCGAGATCCTGGAGGGCCGCGTCAAGACCCTGCACCCCAAGATCCACGGCGGCCTGCTGGGCGACCGCCGCAAGCCCGAGCACGTCGCCACCATGGAGGCCGAAGGCATCGCGCCCATCGACCTTTTGGTGGTCAACCTCTATCCCTTCCGCCAGACCCTGGCCAGCGGCGCTGACTTCGAGACCTGCGTCGAGAATATCGACATTGGCGGTCCGGCCATGCTGCGCGCGGCGGCCAAGAACCACGCCAGCGTTGCGGTGGTGGTGGACCCCAGCGACTACGACAGCCTGCAAGAGGCGCTAAAAACCGGCGGCGGGTTGGGCGCGGGCCTGCGCCGCAGCCTGGCGCGCAAGGCTTTTGCCCATACGGCCGCCTACGATTCGGACATAGCGCGCTGGTTGGCCGATAGCGACCAAGTGGATTTTCCCGAAGAGTTCAGCCTGGCAGGCAAGCGGATCGCGACCCTGCGCTATGGCGAGAACCCGCACCAGGGCGCGGCTTGGTACGCCAGCGGCTCTAAGCCCGAGGGCCTGGCCGCTGCCACCTTGGTGCAGGGCAAGCCCTTGTCTTATAACAACATTAACGATGCCGACGCGGCCTTGAACCTGGCCAACGAGTTCCAAGAACCCGCCGTGGCCATCATCAAGCACGCCAACCCCTGCGGCGTGGCGGTGGCTTCCAATCTGGTCGAGGCCTACCAGCAAGCCTATGCCTGCGACACCACCTCGGCCTTCGGCGGCATTGTGGCGGTCAACCGCCAGCTGGACGCTGAGACCGCAGCGCTGATTACGCAGATCTTCACCGAAGTCGTGGTGGCGCCCAGCGTGAGCGATGCGGCCAAGGACTTGTTTGCGGCCAAGAAGAACCTGCGCCTGCTGATCACCGGCGAGCAAAGCACGCTCAGCCAATCCAACCTGGTGGTCAAGACGCTGCGCGGCGGCTTCTTGCTGCAAAATCGCGATCAGACCTGGGCCAATCCCGAAGAGATCCGCTGCGTGACCCAGCGCCAGGCCAGCGCCGAGGAGACCGCCGATCTGGAGTTCGCCTTCAAGGTCGCCAAGCACGTCAAATCGAACGCGATCGTGCTGGTCAAAGAGGGCCGCACGGTCGGCATCGGCGCGGGTCAAATGAGCCGCGTGGACGCGGCGCGCATCGCCACCTGGAAGGCCGGCGAGGAGGCCAAGGGCTGCGTGCTGGCCTCAGATGCTTTCTTCCCCTTTGCCGACGGCATCCAAATGGCGATTGATGCCGGTGCCAGAGCGGTGATCCAGCCGGGCGGCTCCATGCGCGATGATGAGGTGATCAAGGCGGCCGATGACGCGGGGCTGGCCATGCTGTTTACCGGCATGCGCCATTTTAACCACTAGAGGTTTTGATCGCTGGCCGGGAGGAGAAAGCGCACCTGGTGCGTTTTGGCTCTGGTTAGGCCCTGGTCGGGCTCTGGTTGGGCCCG
>CAZHYF010000108.1:3622-9150 GCA_964536635.1 uncultured Rhodospirillaceae bacterium
TTTGGCGGGCACTCGATTTCGGGCCCGCGTCGAGCCCGGTCACGCTATATCGAGCCCCTCCGAGCCCCGTCAAGCTATGTCGCACACAAAACAAAAGGCCCCGAGCATCCGCTGGGGCCTTTTTGCTTGTCTGTGATGTCCTATGGGCCAAGCCCGAATCGCCTTCAGGCCGAGCCTCGCTGTTTAGCGCGACTTCTTCTCCAACGGAGGCAGAGGTGAGGCGTAAGACATGCGCTTTTCGCGCTCCTTGACCGGGTCACTCCGCTTGTTGGCGGAGCTCATGGCCTTCCATACCACTAGATAACGCACATTGTGCTCCTTTCGTTACTTTCGTGGTAATATACGCACGATTTGCGCTTTAGCAAGAAAAATTTGCGTGGCCTAGGCGAGCTGGCTAAGCTAACCGCTCAACGTACACGCGAAGTTGCCCCTATTTTCATGAAAAAATCAAAAAAACCGGTCATGAGCGCGGAGGCCTTCAAGGCTTGGCGGCGCAAATTGGGACTGTCTCAAAAGGAGGCGGCTAAGGCTCTGGGGCTGAAACTTCGCATTATTCAGTACTATGAAAAGGGCCAGCGCGACGGCAAAGCCATCATCATTCCGCGCAGCGTGCGGCTGGCTTGCCAAGCCTTGATGACCGGGATCTTGGACTACGACGGCCAGACCATCACCGTGCTGCCGGAGGGTAAGACCCTCGCCTCTGCCTTGAGCAAAGATAAAGATCGCGGCGATGATAAGGGCGATGGCCAGGCCGGCAGCGATTCGCCAGGCCATCTCAGCGATGTTTCGGACGACGACGCGGACGAGGAAGACGGCGAGTACGGCTCTTCGGCGGTCGCTTAGCGCAAAGCCCAAGCTCTTGGATGCAAGAGCGCTAAGGTTTCTTGGGGTGACTTTGCGGACAAATCAAAGAGTTAGAGCAGGCTGGCTTCAAAGCGGATTGCGCGCCAGGTCGGGCAAGCCCAGCTTGGGCACCAGCCAGCGCGCGCCAAAAGCGTTGAGGTGCCCCTCGTTGCGGTAGAGCAGCGTGCCATCGGCCACCAGATGGCAGAAGCCGTCGGGGCACATGGCAACGCTGGGGACCGAGACGCCGACATGGCCAAAGCGCTGCGCTGCGCCGCGATAGAAGGCTTCGGTCTGGCCAAGGCCCTCGGACTTGGGCTTGCCGCAATCGGCTTCGCGCGCTGGGTCCAGCATGGCTTGCTTGATGCAGGGGCTGCGCAACTTCATGTCGCTTTCAATCGGTGCCACGATCTGGAGCGCAATACCGCGTGCTTGCAGCTCAGCGGCGAAGGTCGCCAGCGCCAGAGTGTGGGGATCGCGCGCAGCAAGCAGGGCCTCGAAGTCTGGGCCGAAGCGAAATTGATTGGCCAAAATCAACAGCTTGAGATTGGGATTGGCCTCAATGGCGCGCCAGATGACCTGGTGATAATCCTTGCACATCTGCACCTTTTTATAGTCCGGGCGGATCATCCCCGGCACGCCAGCGCAGGTGGAGTTGGTGACCTGGCGCAAGCTGATATCTTGCTGTTCGGCCCAAACCTGGAGCCCCGGAACGTGGTGATCGGCGAAAGAAGAGCCGATCAGCAGCGCGTCGTAGCCATGCTGGGGATCATAGGCGTGGCCCAGGGTGCAGAATCCGGGCTCGGCGTCGGCCTTCTGCCAGGAATCGCAGCGCTTGCGGTAGGGGTTGCTGCTGGCCTGCTGGCTATAGATCAGCCGCTCGATGCCGGACAGGCGCCAGGGCATGCCATGGAGCGCGATGAGGCTGCCGCCTAGCCCCGCCAGCGCCAACAAACCCGCCAGGCTGGCCGCCACCACCGCCAGCTTGAGCCGGACCGTCACCGCGCCCCTCCAGCGTCGAATGGGCCGCTCGACAAAGCGCCAGGACAGGATGGAGGCGGCAAAGATCAGCACCAGCAGCGGTGGCCAGGACCAGAGCGGCAGCGCGCCGCCAAAGCCCGCGTGGGCGAAGGCCAGCACCGGCCAGTGCCAGAGATAAAGCGAATAGGAGATGAGCCCCAGCCCGACAAAACCGCGCCAGCATAGGGCGCGCGTGACCCAGGCTGGCGTTTGGCCACCGTTGCGCGCACCGCTCCACAGCAGCAGGGCGGTGGCCGCCACCAGCGGCAGGCTGGCTGGACCCGGCAAGGCATAGGCTTCGGACAGCAGCAGGAAGCTGGCCAGCACCACCAGGGCGGCCAAGGCTGAGCCCAGCTCGGCCAGCCACTGCGGTAGCCGCAGATGGGGCAGCGTCAGCGCCAGCAAGGAGCCCAAGCCCAGCTCCCACACCCGCGTGGTCAGCAGATAGAAGTGCTTGCCGGAGGCCGCGTCTGGGCCCAGCAGCAGCCAGACAAAGGACGCCAGGGACAGCAGTGCGATGGCGCTCGCCGCCAGCAGCCGCCCTTTGCCAAAGCGAAAGGCGATCAAGATCACCAGCGGCCAGACGAAATAGAACTGCTCTTCGACGGCCAGCGACCAGAAGTGCAACAGGGGGTGCTGCTCGGGCGGGGCCGCGAAATAGTCTAGAGTCTGAGCAAAGAAGAGGTTGGCGTGAAACAAGGCCGCCGCGATCAGGCTGCGGCCAAAGAACTCGGCATCCTCCAGCGACAAGAAGACCAACGCGCCGATGAAGGCCACCAACAGCACCAGGCTGGAGGCGGGCAGCAAGCGCCGCATGCGTCGCTCCCAGAAGTTCAGCAGCGCTGGCAAGATGGCGCCCGAGCCCTGCTCGGCGTCTTTGATCAACACCCCGGTGATCAAAAAGCCCGAGATGACAAAGAAGACATCCACGCCCAAATAGCCGCCCGGCAGCAGGCTGGGCGACAGGTGGAAGGCCAGCACCGGCATTATGGCAAAGGCGCGCAGGCCGTCAATAAAGCGCAGGTAGGTCACGCGAAGCTCTGTCTGGTGGGTGTCTGGTTGCAGCACTGGGGCAGCGCAAGGCCGACCAGTCATAGCCAAAAAGCAGAGCCAGGGGCCAGCGAAAATCTGCGCGCTGCGGGGGGAGGCCGCGAGCAAGCGCCCCGCTCCAGCATGAAGAATGCAGGGTTGGCAGAGGCGGCAAGCAAGGCTAGCCTGCCGCAAACCTCGTGCCCAACCCTGCCCGGAGCCCGCCATGCCCCATCCGCTTTTGACCCCCGCCGACATCGAGGCCTATCAGCTCTACGGCGTTGCCCTGATCCGCGGCCTGTTCAAAGACCAGGTCGAGACCTTGCGCCAAGGCGTCGAGCGCAACATGGCCGAGCCCGGCCCTTATGCAGCTGAAAACCTGAAGCCCGGCGAGGGCGGCCGCTTTTTTGATGACTACTGCAACTGGCAGCGCATCCCAGAGTTCCAAGAGGCGCTGAACAGCTCGGATGCTGGCCAGGTCGCCGCCGAGCTGATGGGCTCCAGCGCGGTGCAATTGTTCCACGACCACGTGCTGGTCAAGGAGCCCGGCACCTCCAAGGCCACCCCCTGGCACCAAGACGGCCCCTACTATTTCGTCGAAGGCCAGCAGACCCTGAGCTATTGGGTGCCGCTGGACCCGGTGCGCCAGGCCAGCTTGCGCTGCGTTGCGGGCTCGCACCTGTGGGACAAGCCGGTGCTGCCGACCCGCTGGCTGGCCGAGACCAGCTTTTATCCCAACGAAGAGGACTATAGGCCGGTGCCCGATCCCGACGCCGAGGGCATGAGCGTCGTTGAGTGGGACATGGAACCCGGTGATGCCGTGGCCTTCAACTTCATGGTGCTGCACGGTGCGCGCGGCAACGAGAGCAGCCTGCGCCGCCGCGCCTTCTCGCTGCGTGTGGTGGGCGATGATGCGCGCTATGTCGAGCGGCCGGGCCGCACCTCGCCGCCCTTCCCCGATCACAACATGCAGCCGGGCCAGCGCTTGCGCGAAGACTGGTTCCCGGTGATCTATGATGCCGCTGGCCGTCATGCAGCCCAGGCTTGGGATTAAGCGCGTGGACTATCAGCTTGGCATCGCGGTCAACCGCCGCGCCTTCCTTGAGCAGCTCTTGCAGGTTTTCTTTGTCGGTCTGACCATTGGTGCCCAGCGCACCGTGCTGCCCGCCCTGGCCGAGAGCGATTTCGGCCTCGAACGCGGCTCGATGACCGCCATCTTTGCGCTGCTGATCTCCTTCGGCCTCGTCAAGGGCTCGACGAACTTTGTCTCGGGCCGGCTGTCCGAGCGACTGGGGCGGCGGCGCGTGCTGATTTGGGGCTGGATCGCGGCCTTGCCGATCCCTTTCATGATCCTCTGGGCGCCCTCTTGGGGCTGGTTGGTGGCCGCCAACGTCCTGCTGGGGGTCAACCAGGGCTTTGCCTGGTCGATGACCGTTAGCGCCAAGATGGATATCGTCAAGGCGGGCCAACGTGGCCTGGCGACGGGGCTCAACGAGTTCGCGGGCTACGGCGGTGTGGCGCTGGCGGGGCTGGTAACCGGCTATCTTGCCAGCAGCTTTGATCCGCGCTGGAGCCTGTTTGTCTTTGGCTTGGTGGTGGCGCTGGTGGCTCTGGCGGGCGCCGTTCTGGCCTTCACCGAGACCCTGCCCTTTGCCCAAGCCGAAGCCGCGCGGCGCGCCGAGGCCCAGCCCAGGGGCGCAGCGCAAGCGCCGCTCAGCACGGGCCAGGTCTTCGCGCTGGTGAGCTGGCGCAACCGCAACTTCCTGGCCCTGTCGCAGGCGGGCTGCGTGGAGAAGTTCGTCGATGCGCTGATGTGGGGCCTGATGCCGGTCTACTTGCTGGCCCAGGGCGCCAGCTTGATCGAGGTCGGCTGGGTGACCGGTATTTATGGCTTTGTCTGGGGTGCGAGCCAGCTTTGGACCGGGCCTTTGTCCGATCGCTTGGGCCGCAAGGGGCCAACGGTGGCGGGCTTTGTGCTCTGCGCGCTGGGCGTGCTGGCCTTTCCCGCGCTGGGATCGCTGGCGAGTTGGAGTTTGGCGGGCTGGAGTTTGGCGGCCGCGGTGATCGGTGTTGGCATGGCGTTGCTCTATCCGACGCTGATCGCGGCCATGGGCGATCTGGCCGAGCCTGCCTGGCGCAGCTCGGCGTTGGGGGTCTATCGGTTTTGGCGCGACCTGGGCTATGCGCTGGGTGCGCTGGTCATGGGGTTGGTGGCGGACGCCTCGGGCTTGCTGGAGCCTGCGTTCTGGGTCACTGGCAGCGCCATGCTGGTCTCAGCGGCTTGGCTCCTGCTGGCCCTGGAGGAGAGCCACCGGCGGGGCTAGCAAACCCCGAGGCCCCAGGGGCCGACGGTGGATTTGCGTGCGGAAACCAGCAAACCCCGAGGCCAAAAGGGCCGACGGTGGATTTGCGTGCGGAAACCAGCAAACCCCGAGGCCCCAAAGGGCCGACGGTGGATTTGTGGTCAAGCGCTAGGAGTCGGCGTCGTCGTTTTTGCGCCAGTGTTCGGGGTGGGTGAGGCCGTCTGGCAGTTTGGTGCGTTCGTAGCCAAAGGCGACGTTGATTTGGTCCTGGGTCACATTGCGTGTGTCGGTTAGGTCGACCCCAAGCAGCTTGGCCCGGAACAGGATGGCATC
>CAZHYF010000109.1:0-1829 GCA_964536635.1 uncultured Rhodospirillaceae bacterium
GCTTCGGGCGACATGAGGAAGTTGGCCACCACCTGGGCGGCCTCGCTGGAGCCGCTGTTGTAGGGGATCGCCACAAAGTGGGTGTTGGCGATGGTGCCGCCCGCCAGGCCTGCCGCGCGCACGCTGCCCGGCAGCTGCTCGGCGATGATCAGGGCTGCGGCCTCGGTTGGGGTAAAGGAGACCATGGCCGCCAGCTCACCGTCGTCCAGCAGTTGGCGCATGGCCGGGCCTGAAGCAGGGAAGCTCTGCCCCTTACGCCACAAGGCCGGGTGCAGCGCTTCTAGGTAGGCCCAAAGCGGCGCGGTCAGACGGTCAAAATCGGCGTCGCTGGGCTCGGCTTTCAGCGCTGGGTCGTTGCCGCTCAGCTCGATCAAGGCCTGCTTCAAGAAGGTCGAGCCCAAGAAGTCTGGCGGCAGAGGATAAGAAAAGCGTCCAGGATTGGCTTGTGCCCAGTCCTTCAGCGCCTCCAGCGTTTCGGGAAACGCGTCGAACTGGTCGCTGTCATAGATAAAGTTGAATTGCGCCATGCCCCAAGGGGCCTCCATGCCATCGACGGGCACGGTGAAATCGAGCTGCGTCGTGGGTTTGCCAGCAGTATCCACCGCTTGATAGGCCGGCAGCGCCGCGCTGAAGGGGCCGAACAACAGGCCGTTGCGCTTCATGGCGGCGAAATTCTCGCCGTTGATCCAGATCATGTCGATCGCGCCGCCCTGGTCCTTGCCAGCGGTTTTCTCGGCCAGCACGGTCGAGACCGCTGTCGCGGTGTCAGACAACTTCACATGGGTCAAGGTGATGCCGTAGTCCTGCGCCACGCGCTCGCCCACCCAGGCGATATAGGCGTTGATGCGCTCATCGCCGCCCCAGGCGTTGAAGGCCACGCTTTGCCCGCGCGCCTTGTCAACCAGCGCTTGCCACTGCTGATAGCTGTAGGGTTGGCTGCTCTGGGCTTGGGCCGGCGAGGCTGCTGCCAGCAGGGTCAGCGCCGACAGGCTCAAGCGGAAGAAGGGAAGAGCGCTTCGAAACAAGGATCTCATAGGGCTATCTTTTCGTGTTATTTCAATCCAAAGGCGGCGGTTGGCCGTTGCGCCCTTATTCCACAACTCCTGGGGCTTTGGCCAGAGTGGCTTGACCGAAGTGACCAAGCTGTGAAGCAGCGTGTTGGCATGCTCCGCCCCTATTAGAGTTTCCCAAGGCCCCTTGCATGGTGCTAGCCTGGCCCCCTTTGACCGCGCCCAACTCGCAAGGACTTGCCATGCTCCGCCGCCTTTCGCCCAGCGCACCCGATCGCATCGCTGTTAGCGGCCTTTTCTTTTTGAACGGCTTTGTTGCGGGCTCTTGGTCGCCCAAGATCCCCGAGTTCAGTCACCGCCTGGGCTTGGGCGAAGGCCTGCTCGGCTGGCTGTTGGTGGCCTTTGGCGTCGGCGCCATGGTGGCCATGCCGATGACTGGCTTTGGTATGGGCCGCATGGGCTCGCGGCGCATGGCCCTGTGGCCCGCAGCCTTTGCCTGCTGGGTTTTGCTGGCGCTAACCTTGGTGCCGACGCCGCTTGTCGCCGCCTTGGTGCTGCTGATCAGTGGCGCTGTGCTGGGCATGATGGATGTGGCGATGAACGCCAACGCCGTGGCGGTCGAGCGACGCTTGGCGCGTCCGATCCTGTCTTCTTGTCACGGCTTTTGGAGCCTGGGCACCATGATCGGGGCGCTCAGCGGAGCTTGGTTGTTGGTGCATGCGGGCCTGCTGTGGCACGCACTGATCGTCGGTGCCGTCACCAGCGTGATCTTGCTCAACGTCTGGCCCTTTGTGCTGGTCGATCCCAAAGCAGAAGCCG
>CAZHYF010000109.1:1929-3937 GCA_964536635.1 uncultured Rhodospirillaceae bacterium
AGGAGGCCTTGGCTTGCTGCTCAAATTCCAGCAGCTTGGCTTCCAGATCCTTGTGGCTGTACTCCAAGTTGGCCGCTTCCAAGTCAGCGTCCACCTTGCGCAGCACGTCTTCATAACCTTCTTCAGCAAAGTCAGCCTTGATGACCTCGACCGCGTAGGCTTCAGCCTCAGCCTGGGACTTGTTCATCACGCCAGCGGCCCAAAGACCGAACAGCTTGTTGCGGCGGGCTTCAACCTTAAACATCATGTCTTGGTCGTGGATGTACTTGGCTTCAAAGGCGTCGATGCGATCTTGTAGGACCTTATCCGAGGTCATGTCTCTTATCTCCTGTCGAGGAATGGCTCTGGATCTTATGTGGCAAGAAATTCGGGCGCATGCAAGATGGCCAAAGCGCCGCTGGTAAAGCACCGGGCGACGATGGCAAGCAGCCTCCCTGCTGGCGGGTGCGGCAAGGGCAACAGCACCCTGGAGCCAAGCCCAAAAAAAAAGACGGCCCAAAGAGCCGTCCAAGTTTAGGGAGGAAACAGAAGATGAGGACTTCGGTCGCTCATCAACTGAGATCAATGTAGGTCGCTTTTCCGAGCGGCACAATCCCCGCACCCATGCGAATTCTGCAAGCCTGCCGTGTTGCCGGTTCAAGAGCTGATGCATCGACGCCACAGGCAAGCAGAAATTCACATGCAAAGAAGCGAATATAGTAGATTTCTGCGCTGCGTGTTACAGACTGACATGCATCCGCCTTGCAAAAGGTCCAAGCGCTGCCCCCCTCATGTTTCGCTCAAGGAGCCCGTCATGCCCGTTCTCAATCGTACCGCCGACCTGCAAGAGACCCTGGTGGCTTGGCGCCACGATTTCCACCAAAACCCCGAACTGGGCAACCAGGAAACCCGGACGTCGCGCTTGGTCGCCGAACGCTTGGAGGCGATGGGCATCGAGGTCGTGCGTGGTATTGGCGGCACCGGCGTTGTTGGCGTTATTCAAGGCCGCGGCGCCGACACAGGGCAAGCCATCGGCCTGCGCGCAGATATGGACGCGCTGCCAATCACCGAAGCAACCGGCCTGGACTACGCCTCGCAAAACCCCGGCGTCATGCACGCTTGCGGCCACGACGGCCATACCACTATGCTGCTGGGCGCCGCGCAGATCCTGGCCGAGACCCGCAACTTTTCCGGCAAAGTCTATGTCATCTTCCAGCCTGCCGAAGAAGGCGGCGGCGGCGCTGAAAAGATGGTCAAGGACGGCCTGTTCCAGCGCTTCCCCATGCAAGCCGTCTTTGGCCTGCACAACGAACCCGGCCTGCCGGTGGGGCAAATGTCTTTGTGTCAGGGCGCGACCATGGCCTCGGCAGACACCTTTACTATGACCATCACAGGGCGCGGCGGCCACGCTGCCCTGCCTCACCTGGCCAACGATCCGGTGGTGATTGCTGCCCAGTTCATCGTTGCGGTCCAGGGCCTGGTCAGCCGCAGCACCGACGCCCAGCAGTCGGCGGTCATCTCAATCTGCCAGTTTGAGGCAGGCCATGCGGCCAACGTCATCCCGCGTGAAGTGCACTTGGGCGGCACCATTCGCACCTTGGACGCGGACGTGCGCAAGCAAACCGTAGCCGCCTTTGAGCGCCTGGCCCAAGGCCTAACGCAAGGCTACGGCGCGCCGGTTGCGATCGAGTGGACCGATAGTTCCTGCCCGGTGACCTTCAACGACCCGCGCCATCACGATGTCAGCGTGCGCGCCGCCGAAGCGGTGGTGGGTGCCGAGCGCTTGAACGCAGCAGCGGCGCCCATGATGGCCTCGGAGGACTTTGCTTTCATGCTGGACGAGGTGGCGGGCAGCTACATCTTTATGGGCAACGGTGACGGCGCTGGCGTCCACGAACCCGACTATCAGTTCTGCGATGAGGCCATGCCCGTAGGCGTGTCCTATTTCGTCAAGTTGACCGAAGAAGCCCTGCCCCTGACCGAATGAGGCCTGCCCGGCTCGACCTGAAGAGGCTCGACCTGAAGAGGC
>CAZHYF010000109.1:4037-9139 GCA_964536635.1 uncultured Rhodospirillaceae bacterium
GGCTCGACCTGAAGAGGCTCGACCTGAAGAGGCCAGACCGCAGGCCTGATCCCCGAGCCGATCGCAGGTCGGCTTGGGAGTCGCTCGATTCCCCTAAATTGCACTCTTAGGTAGCCACCCGGGGCAAGCAACAGCCAAAAGCTGTAGAAACTTGCGAGGCAAATTGTGGGGATTTGGAGTCTTGCAAGGCAAGAAAAAAATTTAAAAATTTTTGCCCTGCTGAAAACCCCGCCTATCCCCAAAATTCACAGCCTGCTAAGTGCTGAAAATCGCTCGATTTTGAGCCTGTCAAGGCCAGGTTTTCAACGTCCAATCGCGAAAATTGGGGGCCACTCTCCTAATTCTCGTATTGCCGCTTGCCAGGCACCACCCCCTATATGTAGACATCTGATCCGCACAAGGCCCTAGGTCTTGTGGTGCAGGGGTATTTTCCGGGCTTTGCCACCGAGGCATAAACCTGGCATAATCTCAGGCCGTTTCCGGACCTCGCTTCGACCTAGGCGAGTCCGAAATTGGGGGGACGCCTAGGCCCACTTAGGGACTAAGGGCGCCGCCTTTTTGCGACCCGTTGCGCGCCTTTGGCGCCCCTTGGCCCTGCGGTGATGCGCCCGAAACTATGGGCCAACGCTACAATTTCGCCCCCCTTGCAGGTGGGCCCGACCGAAGAGTGACGAGCATGAAGTTTGAACGCCGATTTGCTGCCCCGAATGAGACCAAGGGAGGCCAGGAGGCCTACGAGGCCTTTAGCTTTGCTTCCAAGACCTCGGAGATCCGCAATCCGAACGGCGCGCTCATCTTCCAAGCCAAAGACGTCAAGGTTCCCGAAGGCTGGAGCCAGGTTGCCGTCGATGTTCTGGCACAAAAGTATTTCCGCAAAGCCGGTGTTCCTGCGGCTCTGAAGCGCGTCGAAGAGGAAGGCGTTCCCTCTTGGCTCTGGCGCTCGGTGCCCGATGAAGCGGCCCTGGCACGCCTGCCCGAAGACAAGCGCTATGGCGGCGAGACCCAGGCCACCCAGGTCTTTGACCGTTTGGCGGGCGCTTGGACCTATTGGGGCTGGAAAGGCGGCTACTTCGACAGCGAAGAGGACGCGCACGTTTTCTATGATGAGATGCGGGTCATGCTCTGCGGCCAGCGCGGCGCGCCCAACTCACCCCAGTGGTTCAACACCGGCCTGCACTGGGCCTATGGCATCGACGGCCCCAGCCAGGGCCACTACTACGTGGACTACAAGACCGGCGAATTGACCCGCTCGGCCTCAGCCTACGAACATCCCCAGCCGCACGCCTGCTTCATCCAGTCCGTTGGCGATGACCTGGTGAGCGACGGCGGCATCATGGATTTGTGGGTGCGTGAAGCGCGCCTGTTCAAGTACGGCTCGGGCACAGGCTCCAACTTCTCCTCGCTGCGTGGTCAGGGCGAGCCCCTGTCCGGCGGCGGCAAGTCTTCGGGCCTGATGAGCTTTTTGAAGATTGGCGACCGGGCTGCAGGCGCGATCAAGTCTGGTGGCACCACCCGCCGGGCGGCCAAGATGGTCACCTTGGACATCGAACACCCCGATATCGAAGACTACATCAACTGGAAGGTCATCGAGGAGCAGAAGGTTGCCGCCCTGGTCACCGGCTCTAAGATCCTCTCCAAGCACCTGAACGCCATCATGGCGGTCTGTTCAGCGGTAGACGGCTCCGACCTGGACCGCTTCAACCCCAAGAACAACCCCGAGCTGAAGCGCGCCATCAAAGCCGCTCGCAAGGACCAGGTGCCCGACAACGCCATTCAACGCGTGATCGCCTTTGCCAAGCAGGGCTTCAAGAAGATCGAGTTCAACACCTACGACACCGATTGGGACAGCGACGCCTACCTGACGGTTTCTGGCCAGAACTCCAACAACTCGGTACGCGTGACCGAGGACTTCTTGCGCGCGGTCGAGGAGGACAGCGATTGGAACCTGATCCGCCGCACCGACGGCAAGGTCGCCCGCAGCCTCAAGGCCCGCGATCTGTGGAACCAGATTTCAGAGGCCGCTTGGACCTGCGCCGATCCTGGCATGCAGTACCACACCACCATCAACGAGTGGCACACCTGCCCGCAAGGCGGCGAGATCAGAGCCTCCAACCCCTGTTCGGAATACATGTTCTTGGACGATACGGCCTGTAACTTGGCCTCCTTGAACCTCATGACCTTCCGCAACAAGGACGGCAGCTTTGACATCGACGGTTTCAGCCATGCCTGCCGTCTGTGGACGCTGGTGCTGGAAATCTCTGTCACCATGGCGCAATTCCCCTCAGAGGAAATCGCGCGCTTGTCTTACGAATACCGCACCACCGGCTTGGGTTATGCCAACCTGGGCGGCCTGCTGATGGCGCTGGGCGTCTCCTACGACAGCGACGAGGGCCGGGCCATTTCAGGTGCCATTACCGCGCTGATGACCGGCACGGCATACGCCACCTCGGCCGAAATGGCGGGCGAGCTGGGGGCCTTTGCGCGCTATGAAGACAACGCCAAGGACATGCTGCGGGTCATGCGCAACCACCGCCGAGCCGCCCACGGCAGCGCCAAGGGCTATGAGGGCCTGAGTGTCCTGCCTGTGCCGTTGAACCACAAGCAGATCGGCCTGGCGGGCCTGGGCGCGGCGGCCAAGAAGGCCTGGGACAAGGTGATTGAGCTGGGCCAAGAGCACGGCTTCCGCAACGCCCAGACCACCGTAATTGCCCCCACCGGCACCATCGGCCTGGTCATGGACTGCGATACCACCGGCATCGAGCCCGACTTCGCACTGGTCAAATTCAAAAAGCTGGCCGGCGGCGGCTACTTCAAAATCATCAACCGCACGGTGCCTTTGGCTCTGGCCAACCTGGGCTACAGCGCGGACCAGATCAAAGATATTGAGAACTTCGCGGTCGGTCACGGCAGCCTGGTGGCTTGCAACGCTCTGTCGTTGGAGGCGCTGAAAGCCAAGGGCTTCACCCAGCCCGTGCTGGACAAGGTCAACGCCGCACTGAAGTCAGCCTTTGACATCAAGTTTGTCTTCAACGTCTTTACCCTGGGCGAGGACTTTTGCCGCGATGCGCTGAAGTTGACCTCAGAGCAGATGGGCGACATCAATTTTGATTTGCTGGCTCACCTGGGCTTTGGCCGCGACGAGATCGAAGCCGCCAACACCCACGTCTGTGGCGCTATGAGCCTGGAAGGCGCTCCGCACCTGAAGGACGAGCACCTGCCGATCTTCGATTGCGCCAACAAGTGCGGCAAGCACGGCACCCGTTTCTTGTCCACCGAAGCGCACATTCGCATGATGGCGGCGGCTCAGCCCTTTATCTCGGGCGCGATCTCCAAGACCATCAACATGCCCAACGAGGCCAGCGTTGAAGACTGCGCCGACGCCTACATGCTGTCGTGGAAGCTGGGCATCAAGGCCAACGCCCTGTACCGCGACGGCTCCAAGCTGAGCCAGCCGCTGCAATCCGCGTTGATCGACGAAGAGGTCGAAGACCCCGACGATGTGGCCGAGGAGCTGGCCGCTGCAGCCCCCGCTCAGCAGGCCGTCCAGGTCACCGAACGCATCATTGAGCGCATCATCGAAAAGCGCGTCAACGAGCGTCGCAAGCTGCCCGACCGCCGCAAGGGCTACACCCAGAAGGCCGCTGTCGGTGGTCACAAGGTCTACCTGCACACCGGCGAATACGAAGACGGCAGCCTGGGCGAGATCTTCATCGACATGCACAAAGAAGGCGCTGCCTTCCGCTCTTTGATGAACAACTTTGCCATCGCCATTTCGCAGGGCCTGCAACACGGCGTGCCGCTGGAGAAGTATGTGGAGGCCTTTACCTTCACCCGTTTTGAGCCCCAAGGCCTGGTCGAGGGCAACCAAACCATCAAGATGGCCACCTCGGTGCTGGACTACATCTTCCGCGAGCTGGCGGTCTCCTACCTGGGTCGCAACGACCTGGCGCACGTGCAGCCCAACGATCTGGAGGTCAGCACGCTGGGCATGGGTGACAACCAGTCTGAGCTGGACCCCAACGGCGGCGACGGCCACAGCCACGGCATCGGCAGCGAGCTGCGCAAGGTGGCCTCATCGGGCTTCATGCGTAACCGCATCAACGTCATCGAAGGCGGCAAGGCCAAGGGCATGACCATGGAGCTGCGCCGCACCGGCACCGGCGATCAGACCGTCAGCGAGCCGACGCCTTTGACCCGTGAAGATGTGATCGACGATTCCAACGTGGTCGATATCCAGACCTCAGAGCCGGTTTCGAACGCAGCGGTCGCGGCCAAGTCGAACCTGCAATTGATGATGGAAGCGCGCCAAAAGGGCTATGAGGGCGACGCCTGCCCCGAGTGCGCTAACTTCACTCTGGTGCGCAACGGCACCTGCCTCAAGTGCGACACCTGCGGCGGGACTACTGGCTGTAGCTAGGCGGTTGAGGACCAGAACTCATGTCTGACAACTACTGGACCACCCCGCACGCCGACGGCTGGTGCGTGAAAAAGGAAGGCGCCTCGCGCGCCTCCTACGTTTTCAAGACCCAGGCCGAGGCGTGGGAGCGCACGAAAGAGTTGGCGCGCAAACACAAGTCGGAGGCCTACTTGCAGGGCGAGAACGGCCAAATCCGCGAACGCAACTCCTATGGCAACGACCCGCGCAGCAGCAAGGGCTAGAGCAAGCCGCGAATGAGTGGCAACACGAGAGAGCAAGGACTTGCGTTAGAAGTCAGTTAGCTAGAGCGGAAGGGCTGTTGCAGGACCAACGCCCGACGCTCCAGGCTTTCCGAGAGCTGTTCAGAATGAAGGGTGCAACCGGCTCTGGTTGCACCCTTTTTCTTTGCCCAACGCTAGGCCCTCCGTTTGCCCCCCCCTGTTTGCCCTCTGTCTGCCCCCTGTCTGCCCCCTGCAAAGACACTGAAGACGGGCCTTCTCAAGGCCGCCGCTCAGCAACGGCATTCAAACTGATTTAATCGACCTGTTCCTCGATCTTTCACGTGCTGCCTTGATTGGGCTGCCTTGATTGAGCTGCCTTGATCGGGCCGCGGGAGGCATAGCACCTGGAATAGCACCTGGAATAGCAAGGGCCCGAGCGCTCTCGCGATCTGCTAGTCACAAGT
>CAZHYF010000110.1:0-6559 GCA_964536635.1 uncultured Rhodospirillaceae bacterium
GCAGCTCGTTCATGGTCAGCACCTGGTGGACTTCCGCCAGGCCCATTTCCCACGGCAGGCCCGCGTACTTGATCGAGGTCTGGGGGCTGGCGCCGGTGCCGCCCGAGTTGCCCGATACCAAGATGACATCCGCATCCGCCTTGGCCACGCCCGCAGCGATGGTGCCAATGCCTGAGCGCGCGACCAGCTTGACGCAGACCCGTGCTTCGGGGTTGATCTGCTTCAGGTCATAGATGAGCTGCGCCAAGTCCTCGATGGAATAGATATCGTGGTGCGGCGGCGGGCTGATCAAGGTCACGCCGGGGGTCGAATGGCGCATCTTGGCGATGTACTTGGACACCTTGAAGCCGGGGAGCTGGCCGCCCTCACCGGGCTTGGCACCCTGGGCCATTTTGATTTCCAGCTCGGCGCAGTTGTTGAGGTATTCGGCCGTGACGCCAAAGCGGCCAGAGGCCACCTGCTTGATGGCAGACTTGGCGTTGTCGCCGCCCGCCCAAGGCTGGTAGCGCTCGGGATCTTCGCCGCCTTCGCCCGAATCAGAGCGTGCGCCGATGCGGTTCATGGCAATCGCCAGCGTCTCGTGCGCCTCTTTGGACAAAGCGCCCAGCGAGATGCCTGGCGTGACAAAGCGCTTGCGCAGGCTGGTGACGCTTTCGACTTCGGACAAATCGATGGGCTTGAGGCCCTCGGTCTTGAAGCCCAGCAGGTCGCGCAGCCAGATCGGCGACTGCTCGTTGACCATTTTGGCGTATTGCTTGTAGGTCTGGAAGGAGCCCTTGTTCACCGCGCTTTGCAGCAAGTGCATGTTGCGTGCGTCCCAAGCGTGCTTCTCCTCACCACGGCGATAGCGGTAGAAGCCGCCGATGGGCAGCGGCACCGCGGCGGGCTCGAAGGCACGCGCATGCAGCTCGTTGAGCTTCTTTTGGATGCCGATCATGCCGATGCCAGAAATGCGCGAGGGCACGCCCGGGAAGAATTCCGAGACCAGTGTGCGCGACAGGCCCACGGCCTCGAAGTTGTAGCCACCCCGGTAGGAGCTGACGACGCCGATCCCCATCTTGGACATGATCTTCAAGATGCCATCGCCGATCGCCTTCTTGAAGCGACCCATGGCCACGTCCAGCGTGGTGCCGTCCGGCACCAGGCCACGGCGGATCCGGTCAGCGGCGTTTTCCTGCACCATATAGGCGTTGACCGAGGTCGCACCGACACCGATCAAGACCGCGAAGTAGTGGGTATCCATGCACTCGCCCGACTGGACGTTCAGCGAAACGAAGGTGCGCAGATCGGTATCCAGCAGGTGAGTATGCACCGCGCCGGTGGCCAAGATCATCGGCAGCGGCGCGCGCTGATCGCTGACGCCCTTGTCCGACAAGAAGAGGTGTTGGATACCCCGACGCGCAGCGCGCTCGGCCTCGCCGCGAATGCGGGTGATGGCATCGCGCATGGCGGTGTCACCCTCGCTGGGGTCATAGCAGCAGTCGATCTCTGCGATTTCGGCGCCGTCGGCCACCAGCGCCTGCTTGACGCCCGCCCACTCGCCGTTGGTCAGCACGGGCGAAGACAGCAAATAGAGGTCGCATTGGCTGGCGCTGACATCCAAGATGTTGCCCAGGTTGCCAAGGCGGGTGGTCAGCGACATGACGCTGCGCTCACGCAAGGAGTCGATCGGCGGGTTGGTGACCTGGCTGAAATCCTGGCGGAAGAAGTGGTGCAGCGGGCGGTACTTGTCCGACAGCACCGCCATGGGGGTATCGTCGCCCATCGAGCCGACCGGCTCTTTGCCATCGACGATCATGGGGTGCAAGATCAGCTCCAGCTCCTCGTGGCTCGTGCCATAGACCAATTGTCGGCGACGCAGGTCGTCCCCCTGGAACTCGGAGGTTTCGAAGGCCCCACCTTGTGCAACGCCGTCGCGCATGCGCTCATCCAAGCGTTTGATGCCCTGTGCCCAGTCGGCATAGGGGTGCTCGGCGGCAAGCTTGTCCTTGATCTCGCCGTCCATATAGAGCTTGCCTTCGGCCAGGTTGACCGCAATCAAGCTGCCCGGACCGATGCGGCCCAGTTTAACGATGTCTTGCTCGTCGATCCGCACCATGCCGGTCTCAGAGCCCGCGATCAACAGCTCGGAGCCGTTCTGGCGGTCACGCACGATGGAATAGCGCATGGGGCGCAGACCCGAGCGGTCCAGACCCGCGATGACCCAAGAGCCGTAGTGACCGACCACAGCCGCCGGGCCGTCCCAAGGCTCCATCACCGCGTTGCAGTACTGATAGAGCGCCTTGTGCTCCTCGGGCATGGTGGCGTCTTCGCTCCAGGCCTCGGGGATCATCAGCGACTTGACCATGGGCAAGCTGCGCTGGCTTGAGCAGAGCAGCTCAAACACCGCATCCATGGCCGAGGTGTCCGAGCTGCCTGGCTGGATCACCGGGCGCAGCTCGTCGATGCCGTCCGCAAAGGCGGAGTCCAGCGCCATGCGGGGCTCGTGGGCGCGCATCCAGTTGTGGTTGCCCTTCAGGGTGTTGATTTCGCCGTTGTGGGCGATGACGCGGAAAGGCTGGGCCAGCGACCAAGTGGGGAAGGTGTTGGTCGAATAACGCTGGTGGTAGAGCGCCACGTTGGAGACAAAGCGCGGGTCCAGCAGATCGGGATAGAAGCCCGACAGATCCTGGGCCAGGAACATGCCCTTATAAATGATGGCATTGACCGACAGCGAACAGACGTAGAGCGCAGCGATGCCCTTGGCCCGGGCGGCGTTCTCGATCCGGCGACGGATGACGTAGAAGTTGCGCTCGGTGACCTCCAAGTCGGCATCGGCATCGACGTGGATCAAGATTTGCTCGATCTCGGGGCGGGTGGCGTTGGCCTTCATGCCCAGCACCGAGGGCTCGACGGGCACCTGGCGCCAGCCGTGAATGCGGTAGCCCGCGTTGAGGATTTCACGCTCGATGATCACGCGGCAGACCTCTTGCGCAGCCATGTCGGTGCGCGGCAAGAAGACCATGCCGACGCCGACCAGGGCGCCTTCGGGCACGATGTGGCCAGTGCGCTCGACCTCGGCGCGGAAAAAGGCCTGCGGGATGTTCATCATGATGCCCGCGCCGTCGCCGGTCTTACCATCGGCATCGACCGCACCACGGTGCCAGACCGCCTTCAGCGCTTGGATCGCGGTCTCCACCACCAGGCGGGTCGGCTTGCCATCGGTGGCCGCCACCAAGCCAACACCGCAGTTGGCGTGCTCGTCGGCGGGGCTATAGGCGTGGGCCGCGCTCAGCGTGTCGCGGGTTTTTTCGTAGTGCTGAACCCAGGCATCGGCCTCGTGTTGGTTGGCGAAGGGCTGCTGGTTGGGGGTCTTGGTCATAACCTTGGTCCTATTTGTTTGTCTGGGCTCCGGACGGGAGCCACCAATCGAAGGAAGCGGAGCCTCCTTGCGGACCGCGTGATCCGCAGGGGCTCTTGGGGGCTTGAATTTATTCTGCCGCTTGCAGGGCCTGCTGAGCATTGAGGTGGCTCAGAATGCCGGCTGCAGCATCTCTGCCGTCGCGGATCGCCCAGACCACCAGGCTGGCACCGCGCACGATGTCACCAGCGGCAAAGACGCCGGGCATGCCGTGGACCTGCATGCTGGACCAGTCGATCTTCAAGGTGCCCCAGCGGGTCACCTCCAGGCCGGGTTCGGCGAACATTTTCGGCAGATCCTCGGGCTCGAAGCCCAACGCCTTGATGACCAAATCGGCCTCCAGGGTCTCGACGGCGCCCGGGATGGGCTCGGGCTGCGAGCGGCCAGAGGCGTCGGGTAACCCCAAGCGCATCTTCTGCACCTTGACGCTCGCCACGGCCTCGTTGCCGTCGAAGGCCACGGGCGCGGACATCCAGTTGAAGACCACGCCTTCTTCTTCAGCATTGGCCACTTCACGCTGCGAGCCGGGCATGTTGGCGCGGTCACGGCGGTAGAGACAGCTAACCTCGCTGGCGCCCTGGCGAATGGCGGTGCGCACGCAGTCCATAGCGGTATCACCACCGCCGATCACGGCCACCTTTTTGCCCTTGGCGTTGAGCTGACCGTTGTCGTACTCGGGCACGCTGTCGCCCATATTTTGCTTGTTCGAGGTGGTCAGATAGTCCAGCGCAGAGACGATGCCAGCCAGGCCCGAGCCCGGCGCTTGCAGGTCGCGCACCTTATAAACGCCGGTGGCGATCAGCACGGCGTCGTAGTTCTGGCGCAGGTCAGCAAAGCCCTGGGTGCGGCCAATATCGGCGTTGAGCACGAATTCGACGCCCGATTGCTCCAGCCAGTCACGGCGGCGCGCCACGACGTGCTTTTCCAGCTTGAAGCCCGGAATGCCATAGACCAGCAGGCCGCCCACGCGGTCATAGCGATCGAAGACCGTGACCTGAATACCGCGCTGACGCAGTTGTTCGGCAGCAGCCAGCCCGCCGGGGCCCGCGCCGATAATCGCCACCTTCTCAGGGCGCTCGGCGGGCGGGCGGATGGGCTTGACCAGGCCGTTTTGGAAGGCCTGCTCGGTGATGTACTTTTCAATCGAGCCAATGGTGACTGCGCCGTGACCGGCGCTCTCGATGACGCAATTGCCTTCGCACAAGCGGTCTTGCGGGCAGATGCGGCCACAGATCTCGGGGAAGGTGTTGGTGCGCGAGGCTTCTTGATAGGCCTCGTCCAAGCGCCCGTTCGCGGCCAGGTTCAGCCAGTCGGGAATGTTGTTGCCCAGCGGGCAATGAACGCTGCAATAGGGCACGCCGCACTGCGAACAGCGCGAAGCCTGCTCGCTCGCCTTCTCATCGGCGAAATCCTGGTAGATTTCGCGGAAGTCATCCCGGCGGGCCTCTGCGCCACGCTTGATCGGATAGGCTTGGTTGAAGTCGGTAAATTTTAGCATGCTGGGCTCAGATCTGGCTCAAAATCGGTCGGGGTTTGTCGGTCGCCGTTGCGTCATCCTCGCGCCCCTCGCGGGTCGCCAGCATGTCCGGCTTGTTGGGTTGGGTTTGCCGCCTGTGCTGCCCTTGGCTGGCCGGTCGCAGCGCCAGGGGCGTGCTAGGGTCGGTTGCAGGCGTCGCATAAGGTCGCGCTGAGCGGAGCTGGGGCGCGGCCTCGGGGAAATGCCCTTTGCCACAGCCCGGACGATCCGGCCACGCGCCGTGCTTCAGCGGCTCGCTTGCCCCGCAGATTAGAGGGGAGACCAGCAAAAGCAAGCAAATTCCCGCCGATAGTTCCGATACGGGACTAAATGAGCGGCGCATCTTGCCGCAAACCCCACTAAGGGGGAGCGGTCGCGATTTTCACCTAGGTATTAGTCCCATAGTGGAACCAACGGCTTTGCTTCTTTTTTGCAAAGGCCTGTGCTATCGAGCAAAGGCAGGCCGCTTGCTGTTGCGAACGGCGCTGCGCTCAGCCCCGACCATCTGCTGCTTTCGATAGCCAGCCACCGCCAACCCCGGCCCTGCCTATGTTCTTGATGCTTGTCCTTTTGGCCTTGGTGCAGGGCCTGACCGAGTTCTTGCCGATCTCCTCCTCGGGGCATCTGATTATCTTGTGGGAGTCCAGCGAGGCTCTGGGCCTGGCCACCCAAGCCGATCTGACCAAGAACACCCAACTGGTGCTGGATGTCGCGGTTCACATGGGCACCTTGGGCGCGGTGATCCTCTATTTCTGGCGCGATGTCTTCGCCATGATCCGGGGCCTTTACCAGCTCGCGCGTGGACGCCCCAGCAAAGACAGCCGGCTGATGCTGGCCGTGGTCGTGGCCTCGATCCCGCTGGTGATTGTCGGCTTTTTCACCAAAGATCTCATCACCCAGTATCTGCGTGTCACCCAGGTCATCGCCTGGGCGACCATCATTTTCGGCCTGCTGCTGTGGGTGGCCGATCGCTATATGCTGCAAGTGCGTAAGATCGAAAACCTGGACTGGCCCGATTTCGTCAGCATCGGCTTGTTGCAGGTGTTGGCGCTGATCCCTGGAACCAGCCGGTCGGGCATCACCATGACCGCGGGCCGCTTTCAGGGCATGGAGCGTGCGGAATCGGCGCGTTTTTCTATGCTGCTGTCGATCCCAGCGATCTCTGGCGCAGGCTTGTTGGCCTTGGTCGATCTCATGCAAGCCCATAACGCGGCACTGACCACCGCTGCTTTTTGGGGCGCGGGCCTGTCATTTGCTTTTGCGCTGATCGCCATTTGGTGGCTGATGCGCTGGCTGCGCACCGCCAGTTTTACGATCTTTGTCATCTACAGGGTCTTCATGGGGCTCTTGATCCTGGCGATTGTGACCTTCTAGCGCCAAGCCCAAGCTCTTGGGTGCCAAAGCCGGTCACCAAGGGCCGGTCACCAAGGGCCGGTCACCAAGAGCTGGTCACCAAGAGCAGACCCCTAAAGAGTAAGCCCGGCCGCGCGCCAGCCGATGGGGCCACCGCTGGCCGCGCTGCGGAAGCTGGCCTGGCCATTCCACTGGGCAAGGGCTATAGTTGCGACGCTCGGTCGCTCCGCCTGTCCTCAGTCACCCCGGTCGCTGGTCCTAGGTCTTCGGTCCCAACTCGCCAGTTCCAA
>CAZHYF010000110.1:6659-9066 GCA_964536635.1 uncultured Rhodospirillaceae bacterium
AGTCCCCAGTTCCAGTCCCCAATTCCAGTCCCCAGCCCAAGGTTTCCCCATGCATCGCCCCGTATCGCGCCCCACGACAGATCGCACGATCGCACGCTCCTCGTCGCGCGAGCCTGAACGCTGGCTGATCCGCGCGCTTGTCGGGGGCCTGACCTGGGCGATGCTAGCCTTGGCCAGCGCCTTGGCTCTGCCCGCCTTCGCGCAGACCAACCTGGGCCAAGCGGTGGTGATCATCATCGCCAACACCAACTATAGCCAGACCGACGACGTGGCCTACGCCAAGCGCGATGCCGACGCCTTCGAGGTTTTTGCTCGTGATGTTCTGCAAGCCCGCGTTCATCGCTACGATGACATGGGCACCAATCAGATGGGCGAGTTCTTCGGCATCGACGGGCGCCCAGGCAGCATGACCAACCACATCCTGGCCCCCAACGCTGATCTCTACGTCTATTATGCCGGTCACGGCACCCACGATGCGCCCGAAGGCGGACAAAAAGCGCGCAACTACATTATGCCGGTCGATGCCAACCCGGACCAACGCTTCCTGTCCCGCCAAGCCTATGCGCTTGACGACCTGAAGCGCAGCCTAACCACGCTACGCAATGGCCTGCTGAAAGATGGACGGGTCACTTTGGTGCTGGAATCCTGCTTCTCCGGCCTCAGTCCCAGCGCCGATGGGGGAGCCTCTAAGGGCTTGGTTCAAGGCGTATCCGCGCCACCACTAGGCCGCGCACAGGCGCTGGATTCTGAGGGCATTCGCCTTTGGGCCGCGACATCGCCCGACACCGACTATGCGGTCTGGGACACCGAATTTCAGCGCGGCGTCTTTACGGACTCGCTGCTGTCGGGCCTGCACGCCGGGCGCGCCGATGCCAACGGCGACTACCAGGTCACTGCGGGCGAGATGAAGACCTTCGTCCAAGGCGCAGTCAACCGCCGCGTGGCAGCCTTGGGGCAGGGCGGCGCCAGCTTCCAGCAGCGCCCCATCTTCGTCGGCATGGACGACAACGAGGTAGTGGTGCGCTATCCCGCCTCCAGCTACCCCTCCTATTCCACCGATCAAGAGCGCGCCTACGTCGAGCGCTTCTTGGGCGAAGAGCTGATCCAAGCCGCCTCCGAGGCCCTGGATGCGGGCGGCTTGCCGGGCATGACCAAGGCCGCCGAAGGCCTGCGCGACTACCTGACCCAGTGCAACTTCTGCAACGAGCGCGACGATGTAAACCGTCAGCTAGCCAGCCTCAACGATGTCTTGAGCGCCTGCAAGGTCGAGGGGCGCTTTTTGGACCGCATCGTGGCGGACAAGAACATGGCCCGCCTGGGCCGCTTCTTGGATCGCTTGGAGTGCGAGCAAATGCGCGGCGCCACCCAAGCTTGCTTGACCAGCGCCGATTTTTCCAGCGAGGCTTGCGGGTGCCTGGCGGATCAGACCTGTCGGGTGGCCGCTCCGCCTGCGGTTGATGTCTGCCAACAGGACTACGACACGCTGGCCTCCAACGCCAAGCCCGCCAAGGACGCCGCCGCCTTTGCACGCTTCATCCGCGATCGCCGCAGTGAATGCAGCGCGCAGGTGGCCGAAGCTCAGCAGAGCTTGGAGGGTCTGTGCGTTGATCTGGCCCGCAGCGCCCGCGTCGGCTTCAGCACGGCCACCAAAGCCAGCCTAGAGGCCTTCATCGCACGCAATAGCGCCTGCAAAGCGCAGGTCAAAGAGGCTCGCGCCCAACTGAGCGCCCTGGCCGAACAAGACACCCAAGCTGTCTGCAAGCGCAACTTTGCCCAGGTCAGCGGCAAAGAGGACGAAGGCGCCCTGACCAATTTCATTCGCGCCAACCCCAAATGCAGCAGCCAGATCACCGAGGCCTATCGCCAGATCGACGCACTCGCCAGCGCCGAGCGCCAGTGCCGCCAAGCCTTCGAGCAGGCCAAGGACGAAGAGAGCAGCCAGGCCCTGGCGCGCTTCATGCAAAGCTATGCGCATTGCAGCGCCCAGATCCCAGACGCCGCGCGGCTGATGGTCTATTGGCAGGAAAAAGAAAACGAGGTGATCAACACGCCGCCGGCCAATCCCTACCCCTATGACGGGGTCTATGTTGGTCGCCGCGGCTATACCGACTCAGGTCGTCCCAGCAAGACCAAGTGGTGCCTGTCGCGCTACAACTTTACCATGACCGTGCAGAACCACTATGTCAGCTTCAATTCTGACGGCCGCTACTGGCAGGGCTATATCAACGATCAGGGGTACATCACCGTCGAGCACAGCGGCATCTCGCCATCGCCCAACCACAACACCTATGTCTCTGGGCCGCTGAACAACGCCCAGCTCTATAACGGCTATTGCGGCTACGGCTATTTCACCGTGCAGCGCCAGTAGCCGAGCGTCCGATCGACGGCCAGCCAGGCCATCCTAGAG
>CAZHYF010000111.1:0-7709 GCA_964536635.1 uncultured Rhodospirillaceae bacterium
TGGTGGGCGGTGAGAGGCTCGAACTCCCGACCTACTCGGTGTAAACGAGTTGCTCTACCAACTGAGCTAACCGCCCTACGGGAGCGCCTATGTAGCCTTAAGCCGGGAAGCGCGCAAGCAAAAAAAGCAGCGGCAAAAACAAAAATTTGCCTAGCGCGCGGCGGCCTCACGAAAGCCGCGTTCAAAAGCCCGCAGGCGCCGAAAATGCCAGGGGCTCGCCGCTGATTGGGTGGGCAAACCTGAGCTGCTCAGCTTGCAGCAAAAGCCGCTCGGCACGGCTCTGCGCCTCAGGGCTCGCATAGAAGCGGTCGCCCAAGATCGCGTGGCCGATGGCCGCCAGGTGCACGCGCAGTTGGTGCGAGCGTCCGGTGATGGGCTCCAGGCCTAGCCGCGCCGAGCGACCGTCTGGGGCGCGCTCCAGCACCTGCCAGCGGGTCTGGCTGGGCTTGCCAACCTGCCAATCGACGATCTGGCGCGGGCGGTTTGGCCAGTCGCAGATCAGTGGCAGGTCGACCAGTCCTGCCGCCTCCTCAGGCGCGCCATCGACGACCGCCACATAGCGTTTATCGACCAGGCGATCACGAAACTGACGCATCAGGTCGCGCTGGGCCTCCAGCGTTAGCGGCAGGACCAGCAGCCCGGAGGTCGGAAGATCCAGGCGATGCACAACGGCGGCTTCTGGGTGCTCGGCCTTAACCCGCGACAGCAGGCTGTCGTGGTGCGCTGGGTCGCGTCCTGGAACGCTCAGCAGCTCGCTGGGCTTGTTGGCGACCAGGATGTGCGGGTCTTGATAGACCAGATCGAGCCAGGGCTCCTGCGGAGGGTCATAGCGCCAGTCAGCGACCGGAGGTGGGGCAATCCCCGAGTTTGCGGCCAGGCTCATTTGCCAGGCAGCTCCAAGCTCTCGTCCAGCCGAACCGTAAAGGGATGCTCGAACCAATGCTCTTCTAGGTTCGAGCCCTGCCCGCCGATCCGGTCGATCACAGCAAATCGCCCCGAGCCCGCCAAGGGGGTCAAGACCCCGTGCCAGGTATTGCGCTTCAGGTTGATGCCTTGGCCCGGCTTGGTGAGGAAGGCCAAGGGCCTGCCCGGCTTGCCCCATACATCGGGCGCCACAATTACCAGAAAGCAAGGCTCGCTCATCGGGATAAAGGCCTGGCTGCCCAGCGGGTGGCGCTCGACCATCTCCAGGCGATACGGGAGTTGGCGGTGCTGCGACTGAAACAAGCTCAGGCCGACCCGCCCGCCCTCGTGATCTACATCGATGCTCATCAGGTCCGAATGGCGCTCGCACAGGCCCTGGTTGATGATGGCGCTGGGGGCGTCGCGCAGGTCGATCACCTCGCCATAGGGCGCAAAGGCCTCGACCGTCAGCGGGGCGATCCAGATGTCTTGGGTCTCATCAGCCACGGCTAGAGCCCCAATTCGGCGTGGCGATTGACGTCTTTGTATAGCAGATAGCGGAAGGGACCAGGCCCGCTGGCATAGCAAGCCTGCGGACAGAAGGCGCGCAGCCACATGTAGTCGCCCGCTTCAACCTCCACCCAGTCATCGTTCAGGCGATAGACCGCCTTGCCCTCCAGCACATAAAGGCCGTGCTCCATGACGTGGGTCTCGGCAAAGGGAATGACCCCGCCGGGCTGGAAGGTGACGATGTTGACGTGCATATCGTGACGCATGTCATCGGGGTCAACAAAGCGTGTCGTCGCCCAAACACCGTTGGTGTCGGGCATTTCGCGCGGCGCCACCGCCTGATCGCTGGTCACGAAAGGCTCGGGATGGGCGATGCCGTCCACGGCGATATAACGCTTGCGCACCCAATGAAAGCTGGCCTTCTTGTCCGAGGTGTTGGCAAGACTCCAGTGCGTACCAGCAGGAATATAGGCGTAACCGCCGGGCTCTAGCGTCTGGTAGGTGCCCGCCAGCATGAGGTGGATTTCGCCTTCAGTGACGAACAACACGCTTTCAACGCCTGCTTGCGTCTCTGGCTTGTCGCTGCCGCCGCCCGGCTGGACCTCCATGATGTACTGGCTGAAGGTCTCGGCAAAGCCCGTCAGCGGGCGCGAGATCATCCAAGCGCGCGTCTTGCTCCAAAACGGCAGGTTGGAGGTCACGATGTCGGTCATCACGCCCTTTGGAATGACCGCATAAGCGGTGGTAAAAACCGCGCGGTCGGTCAAAAGCTGGGTCTGCGGAGGCAGGCCACCTTGAGGCGTATAGTAGCGCGCATCTTGGCCTGCGACGCCCTGGGGTTTGGGATCGTTGGAATGCATCATGGCAAGATCTCCTTCAGGCGCAGCAGCGCAATGCGTTCAACTTGCTGGCAGGCTTCGGCGAACTCTTGGTCGCGTTCGTTTTGCAGGCGTTCGATGAAGCGCTGCAAGATGAAGTCTTTGGTCAGCCCTTTGACCGCAATAATGTAGGGGAAACCGAACTTATCGACATAGCGCGCGTTCAGCTCGGTGAAGGCTTGGCGCTCTTCATCGGTCAGGGCATCCAGGCCCGCCGAGGCTTGTTCGGCGGTGCTCTCAGCGGTCAGGCGCTTGGCCTGAGCCAGCTTGCCTGCAAGGTCGGGGTGAGCCGTCAAGACGCCGAGCCGCTCCTCCGCGCTGGCCGAGCGGAACATGCGCGCCAGCGCGTTATGCAGGCCGATCGCCGAGTTGTGGGCTGGGCCGAATTCAAGCTGATCAAAGGCGCGCTCGGCGATCCAGGCCGAATGCTCGAAGATGCCGCCAAACCGCTGTACGAAGGCGGCGCGCTCCAGGCTGGTCGGCACCAGGTGCGCGACCTGATAGGGATGTCCGGACTGCCAATGCTCAGCGATCTGCTGGCGGGTGGCAAACCAGACATCCTTGTGGGCCTTGGCGTAGTCGATAAAGCGCTTCAGCGCCATCACCCGCCCAGGACGCCCGACCAGGCGGCAGTGAAGCCCAATCGACAGCATCTTAGGCTGCCCGGCCAAGCCCTCGGCATAAAGGGCATCAAAGCTGTCCTTCAAATAAGCCTCGAACTGATCGCCGCTGTTGAAGCCTTGCGGGGTTGCAAAGCGCATGTCGTTGCAATCCAGCGTATAGGGCACCAGCAGTTGCGCACGGTCGCCCTCGACGTGCCAATAGGGCAGATCGTCGGAGTAGACATCCGCGACATAGTCCAGGCAGCCGAGCTCTGACGCCAGCCGCACCGTGTTCACCGAACAGCGGCCCGTATACCAACCGCGCGGCGCGGCGCCGGTCACCTCGGTGTGCAAGCGGATGGCCTCCAGCATGTCGGCGCGCTCGCTGGCTTCATCGTAATCTTTGTATTCGATCCACTTCAGGCCATGGCTGGCAATTTCCCAATCCGCCGCTTTCATCGCCGCGACCTGCTCGGGCGAGCGCGCCAGGGCCGTGGCGACACCGTAGACCGTGACCGGAATCGCAGCGCTGGTGAACAGCCGGTGCAGGCGCCAGAAACCCGCCCGCGTTCCGTATTCATAGATGCTTTCCATGTTCCAGTGGCGTTGGCCCGGCCACTGAGCAGCGCCAACGATCTCTGACAGGAATGCTTCGGATGCTGCATCGCCATGCAGCACACAGTTTTCGCCCCCTTCCTCGTAGTTGACGACGAACTGCACGGCGATTTTCGCGCTGCCTGCCCCATCGGGATTGGGCCAGTTGGCAAAGGGCGGCTCTGCGCCATAGCCGCGCATGTCGCGGGGGTAGTGCTGCATGTTTCACTCCACGGGATCAATTCTTCTTGATCATTTGCCGCAACCTAAAGCAAAACTGCAAGTCATAAATCCCGCAAACAAGCGGAGAGAAGAACAGGAAGGGAGAGACCATGGCGGAAGGCTTTTTGACCACGCACGTCTTGGATACGGCTGTGGGGACACCTGCCGCCGACATGCAGGTGACCTTGTATCGCCTGAGCGGTGAGACCCGCGAGCAGCTTGCAAGCATGCGCACAAACGAGGATGGCCGCACCAACAGCCCCATCCTGCCCAAAGATTCCTTCGCAACCGGCAGCTATGAATTGGTGTTCGAGGTTGGCGCCTATCTGGACCGCCAACAAGGCCAAAGCAAAGCCAACCGCTTCTTGGACATCGTGCCGATCCGCTTTCAGATCGACGACGAGACCAGCCATTACCACGTGCCGCTGCTGGTCTCACCCTTTGGCTTTTCGACCTACAGGGGGTCATAATGGACTGGATTGTTTTGCACGATTGGCTGCTGGCGCTGGTGCGCTGGGCCCACGTCATTGCTGCCATGGGCTGGATTGGCGCCTCGTTTTATTTCATCGCGCTGGACCTGGGGCTCAACCGCGGGCCGCACAACCCTGAGGGCGTAGCCGGGGACGAATGGCAAGTCCACGGCGGCGGCTTCTATCACGTCCGCAAGTACCAGGTCGCTCCGTCGGCCATGCCCGAGCACCTGACCTGGTTTAAGTGGGACTCCTACGCCACCTGGCTGTCGGGCTTCGGCCTGCTGGCGATCATGTACTACATGGGTGCAGATCTCTATCTGTTGGACCCGCGCGTAGCGGACTTGGCCGCCTGGCAAGGCGCGCTCATCTCCATGGCCTCGCTGGCGCTGGGCTGGATCGTCTACGACAGCCTCTGCCGCTGGCAACAAGACGGCAACAACAACGTGCTGATGATCGGCCTGTTCGTGGTGCTGGTGATCATGGCTTGGGGTTATACCCAGGTCTTCACTGGCAGGGCCGCCTTGCTGCACTTGGGTGCCTTTACCGCCTCGATCATGACCGGCAATGTCTTCTTCATCATCATGCCGAACCAGCGGATTTCGACCGCTGACCTGAAGGCTGGCCGCACGCCGGACCCCAAGTATGGCATCATCGCCAAGCAGCGCTCGACCCACAATAACTACCTGACGCTGCCGGTGATCTTCCTCATGCTGTCGAACCACTATCCCATGGTGTTCGCGACCGAGTACAACTGGATCATTGCCAGCCTGATCTTCTTGATTGGTGTCTGCATCCGCATCTACTTCAACACCTACCATGCCCGCAAAGGCGTGCTGATCTGGCCTTGGGTGGTTGCTGTTGGCCTGCTGACGATCGTGGTGATCTTGTCCTTGGCACCCGCCTGGATGAAGCAACAGACCAACGTGACCGCAGCCCTGTCGCCGCTGGAAGAGCGCATGATGGCAGCGCCTGGCTTCGAGGAGGCTGTGGAGATCGTCAGCGCGCGTTGCAGCATGTGCCATGCTCAAGAGCCCGCTTGGGACGGCATCCATCAGGCGCCCAAGGGCGTCGTGCTGGATAGCGAGCGCGATATTGCCCGCCAGGCACGCTCGATCTACCTGCACGCCGGACTGTCGACCGCCATGCCGCCGGGCAATGTTAGCTTCATGGAAGAAGAGGAGCGCTCGGCGCTGGTCGCCTGGGTTCAGGGCTCCTAAGCAAGCGCGCACAGGACAGCAAACAAAAAAGCCAGAGAGCCTCTGCCCTCTGGCTTTTCATTTATGCTTTATGGCTGAGATCAGCCCGCTTCAGGCTGCTTAACGATGGCAATCGACAGCTCGTCAAGCTGCTCTTGGCTGACCTCACCCGGTGCGCCCATCAACAGGTCTTCCGCGCGCTGGTTGAGCGGGAAAGCGATGACTTCGCGAATGTTGGGCTCGTCGGCCAACAGCATGACCATGCGGTCAACGCCGGGCGCTGCGCCGCCGTGCGGAGGCGCGCCGAACTTCATGGCGCTGATCATGCCGCCAAACTTCTCGTCCACCACCTCGGGGCCATAGCCCGCGATGCCGAAGGCCTTGTACATGACTTCAGGCAGGTGGTTCCGGATCGCGCCCGAGGACAGCTCGATACCGTTACACACGATGTCGTATTGGTAGGCCAGGATCTCCAAGGGGTCTTGGCTGTCCAGCGCCTCCATACCCCCCTGGGGCATCGAGAAGGGGTTGTGCGAGAAGTCGATCAAACCGGTTTCTTCGTTTTCTTCGAACATAGGGAAGTCCACCACCCAGCAGAATTCGAAGCGATCCTTGTCGATCAAGCCCAGCTCGTCGCCCAGGCGCGCGCGCACTTGGCCTGCAAACTTGGCGCAATCCAGCTCCTTATCACAGGCGAAGAAGACCGCATCACCGTCCTCAAGGCCCATGAGCTGACGCAGGTCTTCGGTGCGCTCTTCGCCCAAGTTCTTGGCAACCGGCCCGGAGCCCGCGCCGTCCTTAAAGAAGATGTAGGCCAGGCCCGGCTTGTTCTGCTCTTTCTTGGCCCAAGAATCCATGCGGTCACAGAAGGCACGGCTGCCGCCCTTAGGTGCCGGAATAGCGCGCACCACATTGCCGCCGTTGATCAGCTTGGCGAAGATGCCAAAGCCGCCGTCGCGGAAAATCTCGGTCGCATCCTTGATGATCAGCGGGTTGCGCAGGTCGGGCTTGTCCGAGCCAAAGTCCAGCATGGACTGCTTATAGGGGATGTGGCGGAAGGGCATGGGCGAAACGCTCTTGCCTTCGCCAGCGAACTGCTCGAACAGGCCGTGCAACACGGGCTCGATGGTGTTGAAGACATCCTCTTGGGTAACGAAGCTCATCTCGAAGTCGAGCTGGTAGAATTCACCCGGCGAGCGGTCGGCGCGGCTATCCTCGTCGCGGAAACAAGGCGCGATCTGAAAATAGCGGTCAAAGCCTGCCATCATCAAAAGCTGCTTAAACTGCTGTGGCGCTTGCGGCAGCGCATAGAACTTACCATGGTGGACCCGCGAGGGCACCAAGAAGTCGCGCGCGCCTTCGGGCGAGGAAGCGGTCAGGATCGGGGTCTGATACTCGCGAAAGCCCTGCTCGATCATGCGCTGGCGCAGCGAAGCGATGATGTTCGAGCGCAAAACGATGTTCTTTTGCACCTTCTCGCGGCGCAGGTCCAAATAGCGGTAGGTCAAGCGGTGATCGTCGCCCGCGTCTTCGTCGCTGTTGACCTGCAAAGGCACTACGTCGGCGCGCGATTGCACCGCCAACGCGTCGATGTAGACCTCGATTTCGCCGGTCGCCATCTTGGGGTTGACGGCAGCGGCATCGCGGTCGCGCACTCGGCCGGTAACGGTGATTACGCTCTCAACGCGCAGGCCTTCCAGCTCAGGCAGCAAGGACGAGGTCTCGTCCACCACGCACTGGGTCATGCCGTAGTGGTCGCGCAGATCGACGAACAGCACGCCGCCGTGGTCGCGCTTGCGATGGATCCAGCCGGACAGGCGAACAGTTTGGCCGCTGTCGGCCTTGGTGAGTTGGCCACAGGTGTGACTGCGATAAGCGTGCATGTTTGGGGGCTGCTCTTGAAATCAAAAGAATTGGGTAAGTGGCGCGTTGTGTAGCCCAGGCGCGGTCAGCTTTCAACTCCCGCAGGGCTTTGGCTGGCAAAAAACGCCTCAGCCTACCAAGTGAAGTCGCGGCGCTCGGGCAGCAACCTGCGGCACCCTGGAACACCGAGATTTGCGCGAAAGTGCTTTGCCATTGCCGCGTGACTTCTTAATTTTGTACCACGATGCTGAAGAAGAATTTTCTGATCCGAATTGCTCAATATCGCGTCGAAGGCGCGCCCGTGGTGCCGTGGATTGGCCATCCCTCGCACTACGCAATTCAGCTCGTCAACCCTCGGGGATTGGTGATCGACGAGATCAATTTCGGCTCGCGCAGGCGCGGCACCCAAATCTTGGATTTTGCAGGCCGGCCTTGGCATAACAACAAGCTGTCGTATCAGCGCCGGGT
>CAZHYF010000111.1:7809-9065 GCA_964536635.1 uncultured Rhodospirillaceae bacterium
TGGGATAAGGATATCTTCCAAACGATCCCGACCTTTTTGGGCTCGCCTCAGCACTATCGCCGTTTGGCCTGTCGCGAGGCCAAGAGGGTCTACCGTGCCAAGACCCACCATGACCCAGTCAGCGACCTGCTGGAAGATACGCCCTTCCGCGGCTGGCGCTTCCGGCTCTATCTGACCAAGATGGCCCTCAGGCGCTGGCTGATAAAATTCTATGACCAGCTTTTCGGACGCTAGGGCAGAGCTACGACGGTGATCGGCCTAGAACAGGTCGGTTTCGGTGATCTCAATTCCAAAGCCGTGCAAGCCGATGTACTGGCGTTGTTTGCTGGCCAAGAGTTTGATTTTGCTCACACCCAAATCGCTGAGGATCTGCGCCCCCAGGCCCACGTCGCGCCAGGCGGCCATGCGGGCATGGTCGGTTGCGGTGGCATCGTGGTCAAGGCTGGATTGGGTCATGGTGACACCGGTCGCCCCCTTGCGCAGATAAACCAGCACACCGCGGCCGTCTTTTTCGAACACCTGCATCGCCTGATCCAGGCTCGTCGAGCCATCGCGCTGGAAGACATCTGCCACCACGTCTTCCAGGTGGAAGCGCACCGGCATCGCATCACCGTCTTTGGCTTGCCCGAAGACCAACGCCAAGTGCTCGATGTCATCAAATGGTGTCTTGTAGCTATAGCAGAGCGCCGGGCCAATCGAGGTTGAAACCGACTGCTCAGCGGTCCGTGTAACCAGTTGCTCGCGCTGCTGACGATAAGCGATCATGTCGTCGATCGAGATCAGCTTGAGGCCGTGCTCTTGCGCGAATTCTTGGATCTGAGGGCCGCGCTTGACGGTGCCATCGTCGTTGACCAGCTCGGAAATCAAGCCGACAGCGGGCAGGCCGGCCATGCGCGCCAGATCGACCGCCGCCTCGGTATGGCCGGTGCGCATCAGAACGCCGCCATCGCGCGCGACCAACGGGAAGACGTGGCCAGGGCGCACGAAGTCTTCGCCTTGAACGTTGGGGTTGGTCAACGCGGTGATAGTGTTACAACGCTCGGCAGCCGAGATGCCTGTAGTCAGGTTGATGCGATAGTCGATGGACACGGTAAAGGCGGTTGCCAAGGGTGCATCGTTCAGCGGTACCATGGGCATCAGCCCCAAGCGGCGCGCCTGCTTGGACTCCAGCGGTGTGCAGAGGATGCCCGAGGTATGGCGAATGATGAAAGCCACCTGCTCAGGGGTCGCCAGACTGGCGGCCATAATGAGGTCGC
>CAZHYF010000112.1:0-9008 GCA_964536635.1 uncultured Rhodospirillaceae bacterium
TGCCCCGGTGCCAGGCTCTGACCGGGCTGGCGCAGCTCGCTGCCGGTGCAGAACAGAGCGACCCGCACCCGGCGGAACACACGAACCTCGGCCTGCCCAACCGAAGCTATGGCCGCAACTTCTCGCGCTTCGATCAAACTGCCCCGCGCCAACAAGAGCGCACTTTGGGGCGCGTCCTCACCTTGGCGGCGCAAGCAACTGCCCGCAGCCACGGCATGGTGGACGGTGATGACATCTCCGTTTCGCTCGACACGCTCTTGCATGATGACGGCATCTGCGCCCGGTGGCACGGCCGCACCAGTAAAAATGCGGAACGCCTGGCCGGGCTGAACCTGGCCAGCCATTTGCGCATCATCACCGGCGGCGACCCTGCCTGTCACGCGCAACTGCCAGGGCCCTTGCCCCTTGAAGTCGCTGCTGCGCACGGCGTAGCCGTCCATGGCCGAGTTGTCGAATGGCGGTAAGGCGAAGGGCGCATGCAGGTCGCTCGCCAGCACACGACCGATGGAATCTTCCAGCGAAACCACCTCAACGGCGTTGACGCAGGACGCCAAAGCCAAACTGCGCGCGATAGCCTGCTGGACAGGCAACAGGCCGCCTGCCCCGCTGCGTTCATCGCGGCAACACAAATCGTCGATATGGCTCATATGGGGCATCTCGCTTCTTCCTGCTTGGGTGCGGGCCAGATCGTCAACAATGTTTCTGCCGATGGTCGATTGCGTGGCTTGGGCGCTTTGCTTGCCGTTCCCAGGGCTACGAAGCCGAGCAAACGCTCAGCGTCTGCCAGACCGAGCCCCGCGCGCAGACAGCGGCTGCGAACCTTCTCACCGCTGACCAGCATGGCTCCGAACCCCTGGAGCTGTGCAGCCAGCAAAAGGTTCTGGACCGAAGCGCCCACCGAGACCCACTGTTCGTGCTCGGGAACAGCCGGGACATCATCGCGCAGTCGCACGACAACCGCGATAAGACAGGCCCCGTTCAATGCCTTCTCCTGCACCCGCGCAGTCTGCTCGGCGGATAGCTGACCCTGGGTTTCCTTGGCGGCATCGACGAACAAGGCGGCCAAGGCGTCGCGCGCATCGTTGCGCACCAGGACAAAGCGCCAAGGCTGCAAACAGCCATGGTCGGGCGCCGCACCTGCGGCATCAATCAGGCCGTGGATTTGCGCCAAGCTTGGCCCAGGTTCGCCCAAACGCTTGGGCGAAACGGAGCGCCGCTGGAGCAAATCTGCTAACTGCATGACCAATCTTTCTGGGTGCCGAAGCACCGATCTCGGCAAGGCAAAAAAACGGGCGACCCGAAGGCCGCCCGCCTGACGGGTGGTACTGGCTTATGCCTTGTACTCTTTTGACTTGAAGGTCACGGCCTGCGCCTGAGGCGGTGCGTCCGCCAATTTGCGAACATTGCCGAAGGTCAACTTGTACTCGGGCAAAATCAGCTCGCTGACACCCGGGTTTACTACGTTACCTTGGCTGCCCGCTGGCGAACCGAAGACCATGGCCACCTGCCCGCGCTTGGCGGTGCTGGTGGGATAAGCCATGCCTTGGGTTGCCCCGTTCTCGTTGGTGATCTCGATCAGATCGCCCGCCGAGATTCCCAATCCCGCCATGTCATCGGCGTTCATTTCGATGAAGGGATAGGGGAAGCGGTCTTGGACAAAGTCGCTGTCTTGATCCAAGAACTGGTTCTGCCAGAAGATGTTGGCGCGCACGTTGTTGACAAAGAAGTCGTGGTCCGCAGCTTCTTTGGCTTTACCCGCCGCTGCATAGCCCCGCCATTCGGCGGCACAGAACAACGCCTTCTTGTCCTCGCGCCCGTGGCGGTCGAACTTGCCGTCCGCATAGAGCCGCGAGGTGCCAACCAACTGGCCGTTCTCATAACCAACAACCGGCTCTTGCACGCCGTCGTTGCCCATGGCCCGCAAGCGGTCGTAGGTGACTTCAGGATTGCCAGCATTGTAGCCATCCATGAAGGCATCTTCTTCGCTCTGCCAATCGTAGCCCTTGAACTGATCGGCATAGGCATCGTTGCCCAGATCGCGCAGAGCCATTTCCATGTGCTGCGCCATGCCAGCGGCGATCAAGCAGTCAGGCTTGGAGTTGCCAAAGGGATCCATGTAACGCTCGCTCAGACGCATGCGGCGCTCGCCGTTCATCGAGGTGAGGTTCATCTCGTTGGACTCGCAAGCCGGCAAGATGACATGCGCGTTCTGGCCGATCTGGGTGTGGATGATGTCCACGTCCACCACGAAGATACCGCCTGCATTGACTGCACCAACGATGGCATCCACCAATTCCTCGCGCGTCCCGCCAGCGGCTGCATCCATGGCGTCCTTGACCATGTCCGAGCGCTTCTTGAGAGCGCGCTTGAACTGCGAAGCATTGAGCGTCGTCTTGTAGTGGTCACAAGCCCAGATGTGGTAGACCTTGCCGCCGCCGTTGATCAGCAACTGATCGACATAAGCAGCAGGACGGCCGACGTGGGCATCCGAAGGACGGTAGTAGCCCTCTTGGTGGCCACCCAAACGACAGCAACCACCGCCTTCGCGGCCAATGTTGCCGGTCGCCAGCGAGATGTTCACCAGAGCACCGATGGTACGGTAGTTGTCGTTGCCCCAGATGATACCCTTTTCGTAGGCCGTAACGCACTTGCGGCGCGAGCCGTCGTCGTGCGGCTTGGCGATCCACTCAGCAGCAGTCTGGATATCGTCTGCGCTCACTTCGCAGATGTCGGCAGCTTCAGCCAGCGAAGTGCGGCAGGTCTGCAAAGCGTAGTCCAAGCTGCCCAGACCCGCTGGCTGGCTAGAGCCGCCCGAGACAGCCTCGCCACCTTGGAAGGTCGAAGCAGCGATGAAGTCGTTGTCGGTCCAACCGTTATCGACGATGTGGGTGAAGATGGCGTTGAACAGCGCCATGTCGGTGCCCGGCTTGATGGCCAGGTGTAAGACATTCTCCCTGCCCGCAACCTCTTCGGCCGCGTTGACGGTCACTGTCCGGCGCGGGTCCACCATGATGAACTTGGCACCGTTTTGCAGACCCGGAACCATGTGGTTCAAGAACAGGTTGGTCTGGGTCTCCAGCGAGTTCGCGCCCACCATGAAAATGGTGTCGGTCACAGTGTAGTCCGAATAGCTGTAGTTCAGCTCGCCCACGCCCATATCGCGCGACGAGTGGACCTCAGAGTTATAGGCCGGACGGTTGTGGATGCGGCAGTTCTTGACCTTCATGCTGTCGAAGTAGAGCTTGCCAGTCGCCCAGGTGTTCTCATAGCCGCCAGCAGATCCGCCGTGGTCAAACATGGAGACCACCAGCTCGTCTTCACCGTAGGCGTTCACGACACGAGCGGTGACGCGCGCCACCAAGTCCAGTGCATCGCTCCAGGTTGACGGCTGCCAGACACCGTTGCGCCAAACCTGTGGATCGCTGAGGCGCTGTTGCTGGGTTCCGGTCACCCGCGAGGGGCGGTTTTCAGCCATGCGCGCACCACGAATGGAGGCCAGGCCAGAGTTCACCACGCAGCCATGATCGGGCACCACAGCCAGATGCACGTCTTGGCCATCCTGCTTGACCATGTTGTACATGGACGGCGCCATCCAGGTGCCATCCGCGCCCTGCTGCTCGCTCAAGTCCAGGCCAAAGGCGTTGTTTTTCAGTGTGCCTTGCTTGTTGCGCGGCCAGGTGTAAGCCTTGTAGCCGCAGCCGACGATGCAGTAGTGACAGGTCACATTGTGGACCTTGGCATTTGCAGGCGGAATGGGCAGGCGATCAATTTGTCTTTTGTAGGTCATGATCTATCCTCCGATCAAAGCACGTTGCTGGGGCGACCGAAAATCAAGTCGCTACAGCCTTCGGCATAGATGTCGCCCTTCTCGTCCACGCGCAGCGTGAACTGCGGCAGGTTCTGGGTGGCGTGTCCCCAGATTTGCTGACCGGCCACCTCGGCATCGAAGCGCGAGAAGTGCCCAGGGCAGTTCAGCGTTCGGTCGTCAGCGTTGTAGTTGAGGTACCAGCCCTTGTGCGGACAGAGCACCGAATAGGCGACGATATCGCCGTCTGGGCCAACGCCGCCCTCAACGGCCTCGCCGAATTTCAGCAAGATACCTGGGCTGTCTGAATCAGGGTATTGGATGTCGATCGGCGTGTTGATCGCCAAGTCTGCGATATTGGCCAACTTGTTGGAGGGGTAGTCCAACTGGGCGTTCGCTGGTGCAGCCCTTGCGGGTGCGCTGGTCGCAGTCGCTGCGGCTGCTGCGGCAACCGCGCCTCCTCTCAGGAATTGCCGGCGTCCAATATCGACCAACCGGTTACATTTCTTGCTCATGTTTTAAGCCCTCCTGTTGCTTATTGGCAAAAGGATAGGCCGAGCGTCCGGCGCTCTCAAGGCGGTCGGCGGTCAGAACGGCGGGGTCTAATCTATTGATTTAGTAGACTTATTTTTCAACGTTCAGATTTCCGAACACGCCCTAAGGCAGCACTAGTCGGCTGAGGCCGACAAGCCAAGCTTTTGCATCTTGTCCCACAAGGTGGTGCGCGAAATCTCCAACAGCTTGGCCGCCTGACCCAAGTGGCCGTCGCACCGCTCCAGTGCTTCTATGATCTGTCGCCGCTCCGCTGCGGCCCGCGCCTCCGCCAAGGTCATCATGCGCTCACCGCTAACCGCGCGCTCGGGGAACAGGTCTGCGGGCTGCAAGTAGTCCGCAGGCGCAATCTCGACCGCGTGGGCCAGGCGGGCCCGCAGCTCACGTCCGCCGCCGGGCCAATCGTGCGCGCGCAACGCCTGCTCGGACAGACTGCTCATCCCCGCCAGCGGCACCTTGCGGCGCGCATTGAAGCGCTCGAACAAATGCGCCGCCAGCCACACGGCATCTTCGGTTCGCTCGGAGAGCGGCGGGATGGGGATCTCCATCATATCCAAGCGATAGAAGAGATCGGGCAGAAAGCTGGCGTCGGCGACAAGCTGCGCCAAGTCGGTCCCACAGGCAGCGATAATCTGCGCGCCAAAGCCCTGGTCCAAAGCCTGCAGCAACCGGGCTTGCAGCGCGTGCGGCATGCGGCTGATCGCTTGCAAGAACAAGACCCCGGTACCGCAGGTTGCCACCGCTCCTTGCGCACCGAACAGCTTGCCTTCAAGGTCGGAATCACGCGCCAGATTGACCGCAACAAAGGGCGCGGATTTGTGCTTTGATTGCGCGTGAATGCGGCGAGCGATCAGCTCCTTGCCCGTGCCAGGCCCTCCCAGCAACAACACGGATTGACCGCTGGTCGAGGCGCGCCGCGCCAGCTCCTCGACGCGCTGGGCTGCGGGGGAAACGCCGATCCAAGGTGCCACCACATGCGGCGAATGCGTGTGGATCAGCATCGACAAGCGATCCAAGAACACCGGCATCTCAAAGGGTTTGGTCACATAGTCCGCCGCCCCCGCCTGCATGAGGCGCACCGCTTGTTCGACCCCACCGTGGCCCGTGACAAACAAGAAGGGCGGCGGGCTGGCGGTTTGGCACAGCGTATTGAACAAGCTCTCGCCGTCGCCGTCTGGCAGGCGGATATCGGAAATAACCGCATCAATCGGCAAGCGCGGCTTGCGCAAGGCCTCCAGCGCGCGGCGTGCTTGCTTGAACCACTGGATCGAGGCGCCCTCCAACTCCAACCGTTGGGCAAGCGAGGAGCCCATGATCTCGTCGTCCTCGACCAAGACGATGCGAAAGCCCTTAAGCATGATCCCGCTCCTCTGGGGGATTGGAGGCAAAGACGATCGAAATCAAACAGCCCTGGTCGCGTGGTGGCAAGCTCAGGAGGCCGCCGAGATCTTGCACCAGGTCGTGAACCAAACGCAGCCCAACGCCGCCGCCCGGCGGGATCGGCTGAGAGGACAAGAGCCGTTGCTGGGCAGCGTCCGACAGGCCTGGCCCGGAATCGCTGATCTCTAAGACCAGGCCTGCTTCGGCTTCCTGCACTCTCAGCCCGACCGCACCACCCTCGCCCGCTGCGGCTGACGCATTTAGCAGCAAGTTCAAGAGGATCTGCCGGATCTGCGAGGCAGGTAGCCGCGCGAGCGCGGTCGCCTCTGTCTGAATATCCCAGGTCAGGCTTTGCGCCTTGCGTCGAATTTCGGGCGCCATCAGCAGGTGCAAATCTTCAAAATCACTGAGACTCGCTGGCTGGCCAGAGCGGTCGATCCGGTTCTGCTCCAAGGTCACGCGCACCACATCGCGCAGGTGCTTCAAGCCACGTTCGAGCAAGTCGGCAGAGCTGCGCACCACCTCGGGCTGATCGGCATAACTGCGGATGGTGTCCGTGGCGTTGAGCAGCCCCTTCAAGGGGTTATTGATCTCATGCGCCAAAGATGACGAGAGGCGACCAAGGCTGACAAAGCGTTCGCGATCGGCCAGCCTGCGTTCGGCCTCCGCCTTTTCACGTACCGCCGTCGCCATAGAATTATAGGTGCTCGCAAGACGCCCGAACTCGGTTTCACGCGGCGGCAGCTCGTCAGCGGGGATGGGTTCAGGAGCCTCAGCAGAGCGGCTCATTCTGTCGGCTAGCAGCACCACTGGTGCCATGATCCGGCGGGTTGCGAACAGCCCCACCAAGGCCAGGCCAGCAGTGGCGATGGCGTTCCAAAACACCAACAGCAGGCTAACCCGCGTCCGCTCAGCCACCAGGTCGCCCACGTCCAGCTCTGAGGTGATGTTGCCGACCCGTCGCCCTTGAAACTCCAAGGCTGCGCTCAACTGAAGGACCGATTGCGCACCCCGCAAGCTGAGGCCGTCCAACGTCTGCGCGCCTTGGGCCAGATCCGCAAAGGGGCTGCCGACCGGCGCGCGCCGCGGATCCGTCGCCGCCAGAACCTGGCCCGACGCGTCCGAGACGGCCGTAAAGACGATCCGCCCCTTCTCCGAGACCTTGGTGGCGCGCTCCAGGGTGTCGTAGACCTCCCAGACGTCGTTGCGCAGAACCAGAGGGCCCAGCGCCACCGACATGGCCTCAACGTGCGCCGAAGCCAACTCACGGATGCGATCAGTCTGAACGCGGCTCAGGATGGTCAGGATTTGTTGCGAGGCAGCGATGCCCAGAAGCACCATTAAGCCCGCCACCACCAAAGCCACCCGCGCGGTCAAAGGGATGCGGAAGAACTGGCTCACAGCAGCGTTTCCAAATCGCGCATGCGCTCTGCGATGCCGGCAAAAAGCTCCGGCTCGGCGGGTCTGACCGCATCGAATTGCAGCAAGTCCAGCGCCTGGCGCCCCGTTTCCAAGCGCTCCAAGGCAAATAGCGCACGCTGGAAGGTCTGGATGCGCGGCTCCTGCATGCGGTCCTTGCGTGCGCAGAAGGGCGGGAAGCCCACCCACTCCGATTTGGCGATAACCTTGGTATTCTTGGTCAAGTCCGGCTCGGCCGTGGCCAGGACTTCCCAGACATAGCCATCGACGCTACCAGAGCGCACCAGGCCCGACGCCACCGCGCGCACCACGTTGCGATGACCGTAGGTGAAAATCGAGCGGCTGAAGTAGTTGGCAGGCACCTGACCCAGGCGGATCAAGTCCGAGACCGTCATCAGATAGCCCGAGTTGGAATCGGGATCAGAAAACGCATGCACTGAGCCGTCAAGGTCCGATAGGCCGGTTGCCGAATCGTCGGCCCCGACGATCAAATATGACTGGTAGAGCGGCCGCTCGCGCCACACCGGCACCGCCAACAACGACAAGGCATCTTTGTGCTGAAGGTAGGGGTAGCCGCAAAGCCAAGCCACATCGACGGCACCTTGCAGCAACAGCCCGGTGACCTCCTCATAGGTGCGCCGCTGCTCAAATTCCACCGCAAAGCCCGCAGCTTCTGACAGAGCATACGACAGCTTACTGAGCAGATTGGCGTCATTGTCCAAAAACACCGGCGTGATGCCCAGCCGAAAACTCTGGCCTGCGCGCGCGTATAGGGGCCAAGTGGCGCAGGCCCCAGCCATGGAGGCAAGCAAAGCACGTCGTGTCAGGTTCATAGTCAGCTCTTCGTGTTGAGGGCGCGCCAGAGGATAGCGCTCTAGCGCCGCCTGGCAATGCCACATCGTTTCACGCGCCAAGTTTGATCGGATCTAAGCGCGTCTTCTTCTTCCCAAATGCGCAATTTGCTCTACAAGCTTGGCCGATAAAAAATCAAACATCGACCAGGGAAGATCCTATGCAAACCATCGCCGTCTTGGGACTTGGAAAAGTCGGAACGCTGGCCGCCGAATTGCTGAATGAAAGCGGCTTTGAGGTCCGAGGCTACGACGCAGCCGAGCATCCGCGCGACCTGCCCTTTGCTGTCAAAACCATCAACGTCGCCGATCCTGTCGCGCTCGCAGAGGCCTTGGGCTCGGTTGACGGCGTCCTGTCCTGCCTGCCCTACCACTTGAACACCGGCGTGGCCAAGGCCGCGCACGCCGCAGGCATTCATTATTTCGATCTGACCGAGGATGTGCCGACGACCAAAGCCATCATCGAATTGTCCAAGACCGCCAAGGGCCTGATGGCGCCGCAGTGCGGCCTGGCACCAGGCTTCGTTGGCATCGTCGGCGCCAGCTTGATCGCTCAATTTGACGAGTGCCGATCGTGCAAGATGCGCGTCGGCGCGCTGCCCCAGCACCCAACGGGTTTGATGGGCTATTCCTTCAACTGGTCGCCCGAAGGCGTCGTCAACGAATACCTGAACGATTGCGAAGTGATCGAAGACGGGCAGATCAAGTGGGTCTCGGCCATGGAGTGGCTGGAGAAACTCTTCATCGGCGGGACCGAGCTGGAAGCCTTCACCACCTCCGGCGGACTGGGCACCATGTGCGAGACCTATAAAGATCGCGTGCCCAACATGGACTATAAGACCATGCGTTATCCAGGCCACGTCAAGCTGATGAACTTCTTCTTCCACGAGCTGCTCATGCGTGAGCGTCGCGAGGAGGCGGGGCAGATCTTGGTTAACGCCAAACCGCCGCTGGACGATGATGTGGTCTATGTCCACGTTTCAGCCGAAGGCAAAATCGCG
>CAZHYF010000113.1:0-8769 GCA_964536635.1 uncultured Rhodospirillaceae bacterium
CAAGAGCCCAAGCCGGTGGTGGTGTCGCTCTCGCCACACTTGGTCGAGACCCACAGCTCAGAAATCGAACACTCTTCGCGCTGCAATTCGGTGGCGTAGTGAACGAATTCTTTGGCCTTCCAGCTTGCCTTGCGGATGGTCTCGAAGTCGCCGTTCTGCTCGATTGAGAAGCCTTCGACGGGCTTGCCGGTGGCAGCGATGCCGTCAACGATGACTTTGGTCCACTCGGGCTCGATGCCGATGACCACGACAGCGGCCACGTTGGGGTTGGCGCCGGTGCCAATCATGGTGCGGAAGTGCACGTCCAGATCTTCACCGAACTGCAGGCGGCCATAAGCGTGGGGGATCGCCAGGGTGCCCTTGACGTTGTTCGCGACCGCTTCAACCGCCGCGTTTGAGATGTCGTCAACCGGCAGGATCAGAACGTGGTTACGGACGCCAACGCGGCCGTTGTCGCGGCGATAGCCCTGGAAGGTGATGTTGGAATATTTCGATGACATGCGTGTGTCTCCTTACCAGCGCTTGGTCTTGCAGTTGTGCGTGTGGACGTGACCGCCCTGGGGGATGTCAGCGATGATCTTACCGATGTCTTCGCCGTACTTCATAGCGGTGTCGCCAGCCTTCAGATCTTTCAAAGCGATCTTGTGGCCAATCGGCACGTCTGCACCAGCGGTCAGTTTGAAGGTCGAGTTATCGTGGGTCACGCAGCAGAACATCTCGGTGCCTGCCTTCAGCCCCTCAACAACAACCACGCCGACGTTGTCGTCGTGATCATGCACGAGAAGGTGCGGGATATTGGACATGACATATCTCCATATGGGTTCATTGATATTGGTGAGCCCGAGCTTGGAGGGCCCGGGGATGGGATCGACGCCGCGCAAACAGCAACCAGCGACAAAGCGCAGAGCAGTTGGCAGCGCCAAAAAGAGGAAAACGGGAAAGCGCTCAGCCTAGCGGTGGGGAGTGCGTCTGGTCAATCTTTCGCATGCTGCGCTCTTACCCCCAAGGCTTTAAAATGACTTTCGGCGAGGCCACCTGCCCCGCGCGAATGTCGGCAAAGGCCCCTGCGCCCGCGTCAAGCGCCCGCGTTTCGATCCAGTCCAGAGCGCCCAGGCGGCCGTCGAAAATGGCAGCAGCGGTCTGGCGGAAATCTTCAGCGGTATAGGTGTAAGTGCCAATGAAGGTAATTTCTTGCAACGTCATGCGACGAATATCAAGACCGCCTTCGCCAGAACCAAGGCCGATATGCATAATGACCCCGCCCGGACGCACTTGCGCACTGGCTTGGGCTCTGGTTGCAGCATAGCCAACGCCGTCGATTACCAAATCATAGCCGCCGCTGGCGCCGAGTTCATCTGGAGTCACGGCCTTCTGGCCACAGCTTTGCTGCAAGAAGGCCCGACGCAGATCGTTGGGCTCGACCAGGGTCACATCAGCGATGCCCTGCGCCTGGCAGCTCAGCGCCGCGCCAAGGCCGATTGCACCGCCGCCCAGAACCAGAGCGCGAACCGCCCCGTCCTGCCCGCTGGTGCCCGCCGTGCTGCGATCTGTCAGCCCCAGAGCGCGACGGCCCAGCCGCACTGCATGCCAACCGCAAGCAATGGGCTCGGCCAGCGCCGCTTGCTCGAAGCGAACATGATCCGGCACGGTCACCAGGTTGCCCTCGGGCATGGTGAGCCACTGGGCGAAGGCGCCCTCGCGCGGCGGCATAGAGATGATCTGCCGGTCGGGGCAGAGGTTGTCTTGGCCCGCCTGGCAGGCGCGGCAACCACCGCAAGTGACCAGCGGATTGACCGTCACGCGGCGGCCATCGCTAGCGCCGCCCACCACCACACCGGCGGCCTCGTGGCCCAGGATCAGCGGCGCGGGGCGGCGTTCGTCGTGGCCCAGATAGGCGTGCATGTCCGAGCCGCAGATGCCAACCGAGTCAACGCGGATCAGAACCTCGCCATCGCGCGGTTCTGGCTGCGCGTAGTCCAGGACCTCCAGGCTCTCTTTGCCTGTGTAAACCAACGCTTTCATTTGGCCGTAAAGCCTCCATCTACCATCAGCACCTGACCGGTTACAAAGTCACTGGCAGGCGAACAAAAGAACAGCAAGGGCCCGTCGATGTCTTCGGGCTCGCCGTTGCGCCCGATGCAGGTTTGGGCGGCATTGCGCGCCGCCCGCTCGGGGTCGCTGAAAACCGGCGCCGTCAGCTCGGTACGGAAGAAGCCTGGCCCGATTGCGTTGACGTTGATGCCGTGACCCGACCAAGCCTGCGCCATGGCACGCGTGAGCTGGCTGATGCCGCCCTTGGAGGCACCGTAGGCCAGACCGCCCGGGAAGGCTCGGCTGGATTGCAGCGAGGCGAAATTGACGATCCGCCCCCAGCCGCGCGCCTTCATGCCCTCAACCAGGTGCTGGCTAAGGAAGAAGGGCGTCGCCAGATTGAGGTTCAAGGTGATGTCCCAGCCTTCCGGGGTCACCTCGTCCGCAGTCTGGCGGGTGTTGATACCGGCGGCGTGAACCAAGATATCGGGCGCACCGAAGGGCTCTTGCACCTGGCGGGCCAGCTCTGCCAGACCCTGGCGGTCGGCCAGGTCATAGCGGATGGCGGCCGTGCGCGCGCCCTTGGGCTGCCCCAGGGCCTCGGCCATGACGTTCTGCCAGTCGTCCAGCGCCTCGGCGCGGCGGGCAACCCCCACGACGCGTGCGCCTGCGGCCGCCAAGATGCTGGCAGCACGCCGCCCCAGCCCAGCGCTTGCGCCCGTGACGCATGCAACTTTGCCGCTGAGGTCAAGAAAACCGGCAGGACGGGCAGGACTAGGCATCGGCGGTCAACACAAAGGCTTCGCCCGGGAAATACTTGGCCAGGCGCACGTCGGCCGCACGCGCGTGGCCCTCCATGCCCTCCAGGCGAGAGATGCGCGCGGTGGCCTCTGCTACGCCCTTGGAGCCTTCGCGGGTCGCGCGCTGCCAGGTGACGATCTTCATGTACTTGTGCACCGATAGGCCGCCGGTATAGGAGGCCGCGCCCGAGGTGGGCAGAACGTGGTTGGTGCCCGCAGCCTTGTCGCCATAGGAGACGGTTGTCTCCTCGCCCAAGAACAGCGAGCCGTAGCAAGACAGGCGGCCCAGCCACCAGTCCAGATCGTCAGCTTGTACGGTCAGGTGCTCGGGCGCGTATTCGTCGGAGGTCGCGGCCATCTCCTCACGGCTATCGCAAAGGATGACTTCAGCGTAGTCGCGCCAGGCGTCAGCGGCGTTCTTGGCGTTGGTCTCGGGCAGGTCAGCGATCAACCCCGGCACCAGTGCCATCACCTCTTCGGCCAAGCGGCGGCTGTCGGTCACCAGCCAAACCGGCGAGTTGTAACCGTGCTCGGCCTGGCTCACCAGGTCGGTTGCCACGATGTGCGCATCGGCCTTGTCGTCGGCCAAAATCAGGCTGTCGGTCGGGCCCGCGATCATGTCGATACCAACGCGACCGAACAGAATGCGCTTGGCTTCGGCGACGAACTGGTTGCCGGGGCCGACCAAGATGTTGGCTTTGGGCAGGCCAAACAGACCAAAGGTCATAGAAGCAACGCCTTGCACGCCGCCCATGGCCATGATGGTGTCCGCACCGCAGATGTGGGCGGCATAGACGATTGCGGGCGCGATGCCGACGCCCGGGCGCGGCGGTGAGCAAGCCACGATATGGCTGCAACCAGCCACTTTCGCAGTGGTCACGGTCATAATCGCGCTGGCGATGTGGCTATAACGCCCACCCGGGACATAGCAACCAGCAGCGGCAACCGGAATCGCTTTCTGGCCTGCAATGAACCCCGGCTGGACCTCGACTTCGATATCGGCAACGGTGGCCTTCTGTGCTTCGGCGAAGCGGCGCACGTTGTCGTGGGCGAACTGGATATCGGCCTTCAGGCGCTCGGGCACCAGGGCGATGGCGGCCTCGATCTCTTCTGGCGTCAAGATGATGTTGCCGTCGTAGTTGTCGAACTTGGCGGCGTAGGCTCTGGCTGCTTCGTCACCACCAGCTTCGATCTCGCTGAGGATGTTGCTGACGATCTCGGTGACATCCGAGGCGCCAGAGGCAGAGGTCAGGCTAGCCTTCTTGAGGTATTCTCTTGGCATCGTATTGATCCTACTTGTAAATGTCGGGAAGCAGCGTGGTTGAGATGGCCGGAATGTAGGCAATCAGCAACACAACGAGCAGCATGAAGAAAACGAAGGGCACAGCTCTTCCAGCGATCTTGAGGATTGATTCGCCGGTCAAACCGGACACCACGAAAAGGTTGAGTCCCAAGGGCGGCGTGATGAAACCAACACCCAGAGCGGTGATCATCATGATACAGAACTGAATTTCATTCATCCCAATATTGTCCGCCAGCGGCTTCAAAATCGGCGCCAAAATTACGATGTTGGGGGTGGTCTCCATGACGCAGCCTGCGGCGATCAAGATGCCGATCATCAGCAAGATCAACAGCGCGGGGCTGTCGGTCAAAGAGGTGACCGCGAAGACGAAGCCTTGCGGCACGCCCAGAATGGCCAGCGCCTGCGCCAATGGCAGTGAGAAAGCGATGATCGGCAGGATCACGCCGTTGACCTTGGCCGAGCTCACCAGCATGGCCGGGAAGTCCGACAGGCGCAGGGTGCCCAAGATGAAACCCATGATGATGGTTACCACGACGGCGGTGGCACCGGCCTCGGTCGGGGTCAGGCGGCCCGAGAAAATGCCGTAGAAAATGATGCCGGGGACGATGAAGGCATACCAACCCGAACGCAAGGCCGTGCCAAGCTGGCTCAGCCACTCGGACATAGACATCATGCCACCGCCTTCATAGGCATAGATGCGGTTCATGATCAGATTGGTCACCAGGATCGAGACCAGGATGGCCAAGCCGGGGATCAGGGCCGCCAAGAACAAGGTCGAAGCCGAAATGCCCAACACCAGACCAATAATGATATAGGCGATTGAGGGCGGGATCAGAATGCCGGTACAGGCGCCTGCCGCCACCAAGGCGCAAGCGTAGGGACGCGGATAGCCGGACTCGACCAGGCGGTCGATAGTCATTCGGCCCACCGCAGCCGCACCCGCAGCGTCCGAGCCTGAAATGGCGGCGAACATACCGCAGACCAGAACGGTCGCCGAACCGAAACCGCCTTTGGTCCAGCAGGTCAAGGCCTCGGCTACGTTAAGAAACTTGCGACTGAGCCCTGTGCGCACGAGCACATCGCCGGTCAAGATGAACAGCGGAACGGCGGTCAGTGCAAAGGCGTCGATGCCATCGAACAGGCTCTCGCCCACCAGTCCTAAGGGCAGCGCCCCAGACATGACCAACATGGTAATCGCGGCCACGCCGATGGAGGCCCAGACCGGCACCGCCAGGCTAACCAGCGCCACAAAGAGCATGACAGGAACATAGAAATCCCAACCCAACTCAACCGCTTGGTTTTGAAGTTGTTGCCAAAGCATGGATGCGCTCCCTAATCGAAGAGTTTGTCGCCTTCGTAGACGGCCTTACCGCTGCGAAGGTCGCGCAGGTCGCGCAGAAGAGATTGAAGCAGGCGGATGATCATCAGGGCAAAGCCAGCAGGCACCGCCATGAGGAACCAAACCATAGAGACCCGCAGGCCATGGCTGACCGAGCCGTACTTGAAAGACACCATCACGGTTTCAAAGGAGTAGATGATCGCAACCACCGCAACGCCCAGCATGACCAAGTCGCCAAAGACGTAGAACAAGGCCTTCAGGCGCGGGCTGAGGTAGTGCAGTACAACATCGATTCGAATATGCGCGCGCTCTTTGACAGCCGCCGCAGCGCCGATCCAAGCCAGGTAAATAAAGGAGTAGCGGACGATTTCCTCACCCCAGATCGAGGAATAGGCGAAGACTTCGCGCCGCAGAACCTCGATTGCCATGGTCACGACCAGCATGACGTAGAACAGCAGCAAGGCCCAGCGTTCGGCATTTTGGTCCAGCCGCCTGCTTATCTCTCTCATCCGCTCCACCCTGTTATTGCGTGTATTTATTGAGCAATTTGCCCACAGCCCTCTCCGTTCCAGAACAGCGCCCAGAAGATTTGCATGCATTTTGTCGGAGAGGTTGGGATGTCCCGCCGCCAAAACGAGGCAGCGGCGGCGGCGGGACGATCGTGTGCGCAAGCGGCCCCAAGCACGGAGCCAGGGCCGCTTAGGGCTTTAGGCGTCGTGGACGTAGAGGCGGCTTTGGGTGTTGGCACCCTCTTCCAGACGGCTGAAGGCGTCCATAGAGCCCGCCAGATCAACCTTGAACTGATCCCACTCAGAGCGCTGGTAGCCACCAGCAGCCTGCCACTCGGCCAACTGATCGTTGGTCAGTGAGTGGAACTCAACGCCAGACTTGCGCAGCTCTGACATGGCAAAGCTGCGTGCCGCCGGGACTTTCGCCAGGTTCTGCTGAGAGGTGATCTCACCGGCAAACATGATGCCTTCCTGCACGCCGCTGGGCAGGCCGTTGAACCACTCCAGGTTCATCGAGTAGACCTGGCTGTCGGGAACCGCTTGCGTGAAGGTGACGTGGCTCAGGATGTCCTTGAAGCCAAAGACGTAGAGCGCGCCAACAGACGGATCCAGCGCATCAGCAACGCCCTGCTTGATCGCAGACGGCGTTTCGCCCCAAGCAACCGGCGTCGGGTTTGCACCCACCATGCGGTAGTACTGCTGCAGCATCTTAGAGCCCGGTACGCGGAACTTGACGCCATCCAGGTCGCCCGGAGTGATGACCGCGTTGCCGCCCTTGCGAACCGCAACGACGCGCGGGTCGATCACGACATAGAACAGCGCCTTAAAGCCAGAGGCCTCGACCTTGGGGTGGACTTCCTTGGCCCAAGCGTCAGAGGTCACCAGGTTGGTGAAGCGCTGGTTCGAACCACAGAAATAAGGCATGTTGATCAGATCAACCGCGCTTGCGAAAGGCGCGAAGTTTGACAAAGAGTGCTGAGCTGCCTGGATGGTGCCGGTCTGCACCTTCTGAGCCAGCGCGCCACCAGCGCCCAATTGACCAGCCGGTGCCAACTTGACGTAGACTTTGCCGTTGGTTGAGTTCTGAATGTTTTCCTTCAGGTCCAACTGCATGATGGGATAGCTGCGCGACGCACCCAGGACGTAGGCAGTCGCCACGGTCATGACGTGGTCAGCAGCCTTCTCGCGCTCTTTTTCTTCCTTAGCGGTCTGGGCGGCGGCCTCAGACGACCAAAGCGTGCCAGCCGCACCCGCAACCATCGCTGCGGTGAAGCTGCCGGTGCCTGCCAGCTTCAGGAAATTTCGGCGCGTTGCCGACGCCAGTGCCTTGCGTTCGTTATCCATGGTGTCTCCTCCTCTAGGATTTCGAAGTGTCGTTTGATTTTCTTGCGGCTTCGCGTTTCAGGATTGCCGCGACGAAAGCCAGCGAGGCTGCAAACAACAGCAGCATCTCACCCACATCTCCCAGGTAGGGCGTCTGACCAAACGAGCCCAGTGCCACGTTTGCAGCAAAGCCACCGAACAGAACAATCGCCAATAACAGGAACATGCTTGCTTTCCTCCATCACCACCGTCGGTGATTGGCATCAATGTAAGCGCTTACATCGACAAATGCAAGCGCTTACATTGGTCTGGTGGGGAAATGTCAGCTTGTCGTTTCCTCACAGAACAAATTCGAGTAGATATCCCAGGTGACTTCGCAAACAAACTCGAGCAACCCCACCTACCTAGCGCCGACTTTGGCCGACGTTGCCAAACGCGCGGGTGTGTCCACAGCAACCGTCTCGCGTTGCCTGAATTCGCCAGGCCAGGTGGTCGAGGCCACCCGCGAACGCGTCCTGGCCGCAGTGCAAGAGCTGGGCTATGCGCCCAACTTCAACGCCCGAGCCTTGGCAGCCAAGCGCAGCTATACGGTGGGTGCCGTGCTGCCGACGATGGAAAACGCCATCTTTGCTCGGGGCATCCAGGCCTTCCAAGAGGAGCTGCACGATCTTGGCTTTACGCTGCTGGTCGCAAGCTCCCTCTACAAAAGCGATGTGGAAGAGGAGCAAATTCGCACGTTGGTCGCGCGTGGGGCCGACGCCTTGTTGCTGATCGGCTACCATCGCGATGCAAAGGTCTATCGGTTTTTGGAAAAGCGCGGTGTGCCGGTAATCATTGCCTGGGCGCACCATGACGGGGCGGCGCAAGCCTCTGTTGGCTTCGACAACAAGATCGCCATGGAAACCCTAGCGCGCACCGCCATCGAGCAAGGCCACCGGCGCATCGCCTGCATCACCGCCGAGCAAGCCAACAACGACCGCGCGCGCGATCGTGTGGTTGGCATTCGCGCCGCCATGGCAAGTAGCGGGCTCAACCCGGATGACCTGGCTTTGGTCGAAACCACCTATTCGATTGATCGCGGGGCAGAGGCCATGACACAGCTCATGCAGCGCCCTGCCCGGCCGACCTTGGTCATGTGCGGAAACGACGTTTTAGCGGTGGGTGCATTAAGCGCTGCCAAGGCTTTGGGACTCGACGTGCCGCAAGAGGTTTCCATCACCGGCTTTGACGACATCGAGTTGGCGACCGTCGTCGATCCACCGCTGAGCACCGTCCACGTACCACACCGCGACATGGGCCGCCGCGCCGCCCAGGCGCTGGTGAAGCTGATCAAGCAGGAAACCCAACCGGAGGCGATCAAGCTCGACACCCACCTCTGCTTGCGCGGCACCCTGGCCGCCCCGCGCCAAGACTAGAGTATCCGTGATAGTCAAGGGAGGGAAGGAGTCCATGCCCGGCGGTCGC
>CAZHYF010000114.1:0-3902 GCA_964536635.1 uncultured Rhodospirillaceae bacterium
TCAGTCAGCTAGAGCGGAAGGGCTGTTGCAAGACCAGCGCCCGACGCTCTAGCCTTTATTCTCGGCCTTCAGCAAGGAGGTGCCCATCAGCGGGTCGATCAACAGACCCAGCATCTCGGCCCGGCTGTTGGTGCCCGATTTGCGGTAGATGGCGTTGAGGTGCGCCTTGACCGTGCCCTCGGCGTTGCCGCGAATTCCCGCAATTTCGGCAATCGAAAAGCCCTTGACCACCAGCATGGCAACGTCGTGCTCGCTGGGGGTCAGCTTCCAATCAGTAAAGCGTTCTTCAACGATCTCGTGCATGGCCTTGGAAGCCTGCGAGCTGACCTCCTGCAAGTAGAGCTGGCGGCGCATGAGGCGGCGCAGCATGTTGGTTTCGATCCCAATGGCCACCGCCAGCGCGACCACCGCCAGCGCCTCCATCCACAAGTGCAGACCGGGGACGTGGGGGGCGCCGCTTTCGAAAAAATCGCGGACCACATCCCAGGCAAAGAAGCAGGCACAGGCTAGTTGGACCAAGATTAAGACAAGCAGAACAACGGTTTGAGGAGGGCGCATGAGCAAGAAGATCGCTTTTTTATCGTGATTTAGCGGAGGTTTTTGTACCCGGTGATCATGGCCTTTGGCAAGTTGACACCAGTACGCAGGCTTTCGAACATCACGGCTATGATGTGTAACAAGGCCGAAATTTCCGCCCAGGCGACTGCGGCCTCGTGCAGCTCTTCGGCCCATTCTGCGCCGTCAGAGGACTGGCCGGTCAACAAGAAGCCGGTCAACGAAATGATGACCAGCGTCGCCAGTAGATTATAGATCATCAGCGCGCCCAAAGGGGTGTGGCCCTTATGTTGGGCCTTGCGGCCAAGCGTGATGGCGCTCACCTGGTCCATCGCGCCCCGAAGGCTCGGCGGAAAGCTGGCAAAGCGCGCGTAGTGGCTGCCGACAAACCCCCAAGCAATCCGCAGAACAACCAGGCCAAAGACGAAATACCCAATCCAAAGGTGGAGCTTGCTGTCGTCATCGACCAACAGGGCGTTGGCTGCAAAGGCAAGGACAAGGCTCCAGTGGAACAGGCGAACCAAGGGATCCCAGATGTAGGTGGCTTTGGCGGTCATTGGGCCTCTCATAGCGGGAGTGGCAAGAAAAAGGGCGGCGCAGGGCACCGCCCCCAAGTGGGCAGGCAGGTTGGTGCAAACCTGCCTGCATGCGAGAGAACTTGCGGTCGCTGGTATCGCCTGGCCAACATGGGCCAGGAAGGCGCAAACGGGTCGGCGAAACCGGTGACCAGGGAAGACCCCAACAGCAGAACCAAGGAGGCAGCCCGGTTGGTGCTTGCTGGGTCTTTGCCGATTGCTCGGCACCCGAGCGGCATCCCCGCAGCAGCGCAAGGGTAGGAGAAGGAGAGCGCTGCTGCGGTTGGCCTGGTGCTATCCTGCCCGAACGTCCGCAAAAGAAAATGCGACCCACGGCATAAAAAGCCACATTTTTGCAGGGGTTTAGGCGCATAAACCAAAGGGCTAGAGCCCGAAAGACGCGGGTTTAGTGGCTTGGATTGTCTGGGGATCGGCCCCACATGCGCTTGTGAGCATTTCGCCCTTTACTGACCCAAGCGGCTGTGTTCAGCTTGTTGGGCGTTCAGCTTCGGTTTAGGCGACCGCCGCTAGACCAAAAGCCACAGGCGCCAGTAGCAGCAGATCCGCGCGACAAGATCCGGACTGGGCTGCCTGACCTCTGCAAGGCGACGCGATCATACCTGGAAGGAGACAAGCCATGCGTACTTCCCGTTCAACCCCGCTCCAGCGGCCTACCCTCGGCCATTCGGCTGCACTGGGTCGGCCAGCCCCGTCGGCCATGCTGGTGGCGCGCGCAGAGCAGCGGCATGATCCCGTCCAAAGCGCTCTGGCGATCCTTTTGGCCGCGCTGTTAGCGCTGGCGCTGAGCTGGAGCCTCTCCGCGCGCACGGCCGAAGCTCAGGGCTTGCGTATTCCCCACGCCCTGCTGATTGCGAACGAAGATTATGACGACCTGCCCAGGGTCAACGGCGCGCTGCGCCAGGGTCGCGACCTCGCCTTTGAGCTGCGCGCGCTGGGCTATCGCGTGACCCGGCTGGAGAACGTCAACCAGGCCGACCTGATTGCCGGGGTCGGCGACTTCTTTGCTGGTTCGCAAGACGCGCCGCAGCGGCTGGTCTTCTATAGCGGTCACACACTGAGCGTTGATCAGACCACCTACCTGCTGCCCAGCGACGCGGCCATTGCCAACCCCTTTGATCTCTATCGCAAGGCGTTGAACTTGGACGCGCTGGTCGCTGCGCTGTCGGCGGGCCGGGCACCGGGTGCTTTGCTGGTCAACGGCGGCTATGACCACGCGCTTGCAGGCGACGTCGAGCTTCTGTTGGGCGATGGCGCAAGCTTGGTTAGCGCGGCCCTATCCCAGCCTCAGGGCCGGGACGATGTCGTGGTGCTGTTTGCGCAATCGGGCGGGCAGCTCACCAGCGCCAGCGGGGGCCAATTGTTCGTCAATCTCTTTTTGGCCAGCCTGGTGCGTGACGGGCGCATGGACCTGATGGAGGCCCTCTCGACCTTAGCCAGCAGCGTCGCGCAGCGCAGCAATGGCGATTTGCGCCCACAACTTTCGCTGGACTATGTTTCCACCACGACCTTGGCCGGTCAACCGAGCACGGGCGGTGCCCCAACCGGCGGCTTTGCCGGTCAGGCTGAGCAAGACGCTTGGAACCTGGCGCAATCCAGCAATACCCTGGCGGGCTATGACGCCTATCTTGCGGACTATCCTGGCGGCGTCTTTGCCGCGCAAGCACGCCAAGAGCGTGCGGCCCTCTATGATTCCTATGGCCTGCGCCCGATCAACGAGACCTACATTACCAAGCGCACCTCGAACACGCGCCAAGGTCCGGGGACCAATTTCCCCAAGGTCGATACCTTGTCACGCGACACCCAGGTTCGCGTCTTGGGCCGCGTGTCGGGTCAATCCTGGTATCTGATCGAGCTGCCGAACGGCAGCCAAGCCTTCGTCTATGCTACCTTGATCGAGCCCGCAGCCACCTCAGAGTTTGTGGTCTGGCAGGAGGTGGATCGCTCGGGTGATCTGGCAGCCTTGGATGATTTCCTGCAGCGTTTCCCCAATGGTCGTTTTGCCGACCAGGCGCGCCAACAACGCGCCGCGATCTTTGCTGCCGAGCTGGATCGCCGCCTAGCGGCTCTGCGTATCACCCGCATCAATCAGCTCTATTTCTTGGAGCGCGAAGCCCTGGTCTACAACTTCCCCTCGCGTCGTGACGGCACCAGCCTGGGCCGCTTCAATGCGCTGCAAAAGCTGACCGTTGTCGGCGCGGTGAGCGGCACGGCTTGGTTCGAGGTCGAGATCCGCGGTGGTCGCGGCTTCATGGAGCGCTCTGATTTGCAAGCCTACGCCGGCTCGGACTTTGAGGCTTGGGAACAAGTGCAAGCCAACGAGAGCCTGCGCGCGCTGCGTGCCTTCTTGCGCAACTTCCCTGGCAGCCCCTTTGCAGGCCAAGCCCAAGCGCGCCTGGACGCGCTGACGCCCAGTGAACCCGTCGTGATCTTGATCAACAAGCCCTTCTATACCCTGCAGGCCGCGCGCCTGCGGGCGACACCCAGCCGCGATGGCGATATCTTGGACACCATCTCTGGCAACGTGGTTTTGGATGCGGTTTCCATGACCGCAGATCGGGCTTGGATCCAGGTGCGGGTCCGCAGCAGCGCGTCGCGCCGCGAAGGTTATATCTTTGCCAACCTCTTGGCCGAATACCAAGGATCGGACCTGCAAGCCTGGGGCGCGTTGGGCGACAACCCCACCGAGCGCGAGTTGCGCAACTTCCTGCGTGATTTCCCCGACAGTCAGTTCCGCGCCGATGCCGAGGCGCG
>CAZHYF010000114.1:4002-8714 GCA_964536635.1 uncultured Rhodospirillaceae bacterium
AGGCGCCCACAGGCGGTTCGTCGGGAGGCATCGACGTGATCGATATTGCGCCCGAAATCCGCGTCATTACGCAAGATGGTACCAAGCTGCTGGATGCCCCCGGTGGCAACCAGGTTGATATTGGTCGCCGTTTGTTGGCGCAGGATGCGATCCAGGTTGACGGTAAGACCAGCGACGGCAAGTGGTATCGCGCTGAAGTCAATGGCAGAGCGGTCTACGTTCAGGCGGTCCTGACCGCGGATTACCTCGGCTCTGAGCGCAAAGATTGGGATGACGTGCTCCAGCGTAACTCGCGCCAGGGCTTTGAGTTCTACCTGCGCAAGTGGCCGCGCGGTCGATGGGTCAATGAGGCCCGGGCTGCGGCTCAGCGCCTCCAAGTCTCCCCGCTTGAGGACCTGGTGGATGAACTCTTTGACCAACTGAAAAAGCAATAAGGCAGGCCCCTATGACCGACCCCCAAGCCCTCTTGGCCGCTCTGCCCTATCAGGCGCGCTTATATGACAGCCGAGCAGGAGGGGGCGGGGGAGCGCAGCCGCCAAGGCGACTGGTGGTCATGTTGCACGGCTTTGGCGCCGATATGGACGATCTGATCGGCCTGGCGCCCGTCCTGGCACCGCACCTGCCGGGCCCCAGCCTCTGGCTCTCGCCCAATGCGCCGCAAGCGGGCATGATGGGCGGGCGCCAATGGTTCCCGCTCATGACCCTCTCGCAAGAAGAGCGCGACGAGGGCGCGCAAGCTGCGCGCGGCGGACTCATCGACTTCCTGGAGCGGGCTCTCGAGGTCAGTGGTTTGGACTGGGGATCTTTGATCCTTCTGGGCTTTAGCCAGGGCTGCATGATGACGCTGGAGGCGGGCTTGCGCCTGCCCGAAGCGCCTGCGGGCCTGGTCGGTTTTTCGGGCTCGTTGGCCGGGCCACATCGCCTGGCCGATGAGATCACGGTCAAACCGCCGGTGCTGCTGATCCACGGCACGCTGGACCCCATCGTGTCCTTCAAGGCCTTGGATAGTGCAAAGCGCGAGCTTGAACAACTTGAGGTGCCCGTGACGACCCATGCCTGCCAGGGCCTGGCGCATGGCATCGACCAAGAGGGCCTGGGACGGGCCGCCCTGTTCATGCAGGCTTTGGGCTGATGCGACGGGCTTGCGATCCGTTTTGCCCTTGCCCGCCGGGGTTTGCTTTGATTTGATACGCGGACCGGCAGCCCCGCGAATTCCTTTGATAGAGAGCGCCTAGCGACACCAACCATGTCCTCAGACAGTCCCAGTTTGCCCCCCTCAGTGCGGCCCGCCTGGCCGAAGCCGCGAGGGTCTGCTGCGGGCCTGAGTCAAGGGAAGGGCTAGGCCTATGACGCTGGCAAGGCTCGATTCCTACCCCGCGCTGGTGCTGAATGCTGACTTCAGGCCCCTGTCCTATTACCCGCTATCGACCTGGCACTGGCAGGATGCCTTGAAGGCCAGTTGCCAAGACCGAGTGATGGTGGTGGCCTGCTACGAGCTGTTCATCACCTCGCCCAGTACCCGCATTCAGTTGCCCAGCGTGATCGCGCTCAAGGACTATGTGAAGCTGGACCGCAGGCCAGCCTTTACGCGCCTGAACGTGTTTTTGCGCGACCGCTTCACCTGCCAGTACTGCAACACCCGCTTTTCAACTGAGGAGTTGACGTTTGATCACGTCCGGCCGCGATCGCGTGGTGGGCAAACCTCGTGGGAGAATATCGTCACCGCCTGCCAGAGCTGCAATCGCGCCAAGGCCAACCGCTTGCTGAGCGAGACCGAGTTGCGCTTGGCCCAGACGCCGCGCCGGCCCAGCGCGCAGCAGCTCTATCAGTCCGGCCGCGGCCTGCCGAGCCGCGCGCTGCACCAGAGCTGGCAGGACTATCTCTATTGGGATTCAGAGCTGGAGTTGTGAGCCTTGCCTCAAGCTTGGCGGAAGGTGCGCCAGAAGGTCAACAGGCCGAGCGCCAGCACGCCCGCTGAAATCAGAGCGTTATAGCCCGCAATGGTGATGCCAAACAGGCTCCAAGCGGGCTTGTCACAGCGGACGATCTCTTGGTTCATCAGGTCGTCCAGCGAGCCGAAGCTCTTGCCGCTAGAACAGCTAATGGCGTTCTGCCACCAGCCTTGCTCGACGCCGACGTGATAGATGCCCAGCCCGACGCTGGCCACATAGAGCAGCAGCACGCCGCCCAACACCATCCGCGCCAGCCAGCGCGCGTGACCGAACAGCAGCAGGTCGATGGCACCCGCCACGACCAGAACATGCGGAAAGCGCTGGATCATGCAGAGCTGGCAAGGCTCAAGCCCGCCCAAATATTGGAAGCCCAGCGCGCCCAACAGCATGCCACCGCTGGTCGCCAGGGCAAGCAGCGCGTAAGTGCGCGGGGTCAGGAGGGAAAGGAGCGATGACATAGCGCAAGCCCTTGCAGCTTAGAGATTACAGCAGGTAGTGTACGGCCAAAAAGCCGCCGACGAAAATGACGACAAAGGCCGCAGCCAGCAGATTGAAATAGCGATCAATCAGGGCCTTGATCGGCTCGCCGAACAGGTAGAAGGCCAGCGCGAAGGCGTAAAACCGCAGCGCGCGGCCAAACAGCGACAGGCCCATGAACATGAAGAAGTTCACCTTGGCCCAGCCCGAGATCAGCACGATCAGCTTGAAAGGTACCGGTGTAATACCGCCGGTTAGGATGATCCACCAGGCGTTTTCAACCAGCTTGAGCCGCAGCGCTTCGGCCTTGTCCATATAGCCGAGCGCGGAGATGATGGGCTTGCCGATGGCCTCATAAAAGCCCCAGCCGATGGCAAAGCCCAGCGCTGCACCGACCACCGATCCCCCCAAAGCAAAGGTGGCAATGACGAAAGCCCGGCGGCGATTGGCCAGCATCATGGGGATCATCATCACGTCTTGCGGGATGGGAAAGAAGATAGACTCGATGCCCGAAACAAAGGCCAGCCACCAGACAGCAGCGGGCTTGGCGGCCTGGGCCAGGGTCCAAGAATAGAGATTTTTCAGCATGAAGTAGGCTTGGGCTCTGTGAGGGCGGTTGCGATGACGGCAGCTCTAGCGCGAAGCGCTGGCCAGCGCTAGGGCCGAATTGCCACAAACCAAGCTGCTCGCTGCCTTGTTAACGCCGTGCCGGCGCGATGCAAAAAGGGCCGCTGACCCGGCGAGTGCCCGGTAAGCAGCCCCTTGAGGTGTCGATACGGTCAGCGCGCGAACTAGGCGCGGACCAACGCGCTGTAGGCCTCGACCAGCTTGTTGCTGATGTCGCCCACCTGGAAGTGATAGTCGCCGACGCGGGCAACCGGCTTGACCTCAACGGCGGTGCCGACCAAGAAGCACTCCTGCATATCAGCCAGATCTTCTGGCATAATAACGCGCTCGTTGACAGTGATGCCCAGATCGCGCGCCAGGCCGATGACCGTACGGCGGGTGATGCCGTTCAAGAAGCAATCAGCGATGGGTGTATGCAGCTCGCCGTCCTTGACGAAGAAGACGTTGGCACCGGTGGCCTCGGCGACCTGGCCGCGGAAGTCCAGCATCAGCGCATCGTCAAAGCCCTGCTTTTCGCATTCGTGCTTGGACAGGGTGCAGATCATATAGAGGCCAGCGGCCTTGGCGTGTACGGGGGCCGACTCGGGCGAAGGGCGGCGGTACTTGGCCCAACCCAAAGAGATCGCCTCGCTCTTGAAGTAGGCGGGCCAGGACCAAGCAGCAATGGCCACATGGATCTGAGTGTTCTGGGCTGAGACGGCCATCATCTCAGAGCCGCGCCACGCCACAGGACGCAGGTAGCCATCGACGATGTTGTTGGCTTCCAGCACGCGGGTGCAAGCCTCGTTGATCTCCTGCTGGCTGAAGGGGATCTTCATGTCCATCAGCTCTGCGGAGGCGAAGAGGCGCGCGGTATGATCTTCCAGCTTGAAAACCTTGCCGCCGTAAGAGCGGTTGCCTTCGAACACCGCCGAGCCATAGTGCAGGCCGTGGGTCAAAATGTGGGTATTACACTCACGCCAGGGTTTGAGCTGGCCGTTCATCCAAATCTGACCGTCGCGGTCATCAAATGATAGTAGGGACATGCGTTCTCTCGATGATTGCCGGGCGGGCGGGCTCTTGCGGCCTACACTGCCGGCGGGTTTTGGCCGGAAGGCTAGATCTTGCTAAAGGTGTCAATCGGGCAACTTGTGTCTTAGGATAGACGAGGCTTGACAGATTATGTCAATCATCATCAGACAAGCATCTTATCCTTTCGCACGCGCGCCCTAGAGCTGACCCTACTCCTGGCAGAAATTAAGTCAATATGGCTGACCCAAAAAAACACGCCAACCTGTTTCTTCACCAAGATTCGCTGCATGAAGCCGTGGAGTTGCTGTTCTTTGCCTACCGCGATTTCACCGGCGTGGCCGATGCCATCTTGGCCGAGCACGGATTCGGGCGCGCCCATCACCGTGTGCTGCACTTCGTGGCCCAAGCTCCGGGCCTGAGCGTGTCGGAGCTTCTCGCCACCTTGCGCATCACCAAGCAATCGCTCTCGCGAGTCCTCAAGCAGCTTGTCGAGCTTGAGTACGTCACTTCCAAGGCCTCTGGCCAGGATGGGCGGCGGCGTGAGCTGACCTTGACCGCCAAGGGTCAGGACCTGCAAGAGCGTTTGGCGCAGGCCCAGCAAGACCTGATCTTGAGCGCCTATGAGCAGGCCGAAGCCAGCTCGGT
>CAZHYF010000115.1:0-8608 GCA_964536635.1 uncultured Rhodospirillaceae bacterium
GAAGCGACAGGCACCGAAGCGACAGGCACCGGGCCAGAGCCCGCCATCGCTCGGGGGGCATCGGTGGAAGCGCCAATCGGCCATACCCCAGTATCCAAAAAGCCCGTCGTGATCGACGCGCCGCGCCGCGCCAGCGCCGAGCCAGCGCGCCCAGCCCGCCGCTCTACACTGCCGCCGCTGCCGCCCTTGGACCGCAAGTTTCCAGGCCTGGTGGCGCTCAATCTGCAAAAGTCCTTTGGCAAGCGCAAAGTTCTGCATGACGTCAATATCGGCATCCGGCCTGGCGAAGTCGTGGGCCTGCTCGGCCCCAACGGCGCGGGCAAAACCACCAGTTTTTATATCGTCTGTGGTTTGATCCAAGCCGACCAGGGCTACGTCGGCATCAACGCCCGCAACGTCAGCGCCATGCCCATGTACCGGCGGGCCAAGTATGGCCTGGGCTATCTGCCTCAGGAAGCCTCGATCTTCCGCGGTCTGACGGTTGAGCAAAACATCATGGCCGCGCTGGAAGTGGTGCAGCCGGACCGCAAAAAGCGCAAGGCTCGCCTAGAGGAGCTGTTGGAAGAATTCTCCATCACCCACTTGCGCACGGTCAACGCTCTGGCGCTATCTGGCGGCGAGCGGCGGCGAACCGAGATTGCCCGCTCGCTGGCCAGCAATCCGCAATATGTGCTGCTGGACGAGCCCTTTGCGGGCGTCGATCCCATTGCGGTCGGCGATATTCGCAACCTGGTCGGCCAGCTCAAGCAACGCGGTATCGGCGTTTTGATCACCGATCACAACGTGCGCGATACCCTGAACGTGGTGGATCGGGCCTATATCATCTATGACGGCCGCGTGTTGATGCAGGGCGAGCCCGCCGAGATCGTGCGCGATGAGCGCGTGCGCAAGGTCTACCTGGGCTCAGATTTCGAGCTCTAGCCTACCCGGCGTGCTGCGGCAGAGCGGACCTTTGCCAGCGGCCTGCAACGCGCTATCTCAGTAGGCATGCAAGAGTCCTGCCAAGTTGATCGCTGTGCCTGCCGCCCCCGGCATCTGACCGGGGCGGAGCCGTGGTTGCTTGGCCGAGTGTGCGGGGGGCATCTATGGCGCTGACCCCCATGGGCATGGCCCCGGGCGTCCAGCTCACGCTCAAGCAGCAGCAGAGCTTGGTCATGACCCCGCAATTGCAGCAGGCGATCAAGATGCTGCAACTGGGCCGGGCCGAACTGGCCAGCTTGGTCGAAGAGGCCTTGGCGACAAATCCCTTGTTGGAGCAGGCCGACCCCAGCGGTGAGGCCAGTGGCGACAGCATGTTGGTGGGCAAAGACGGGACCATGACCCGCATCAGCCAGGACGGCGGGCAAGCAGAGTCCGAAGCGCGCGGGGCCGACCGCGAAGAGCCGCAGACTGACGCAGGCGAGGAGGCCCCGGTCTATCCGCTGGATTGGCGCGAGGAGCAGCGCCTGGAAGACGGCGCGCCGACCCGCGCCCTGAGCCAGCCCGAGCGTCAGGACACCCAGGCCTTCGAGCTCCATGGCGCTACCAACAGCGAAGGGGGCGATCGCCCCTTGGACTTCGCCCAGCCGCGCCCCAGCCTGCAAGCCCACATCAGCCAGGCCCTGCCGCTCATGTTCGACGACCGCTACGAGCGCAAGATTGCCGAGCATCTCTGTCTCTATCTCAGCCCGGCGGGCTACCTGGAGGTCGAGGCGGAGGCGCTGGCCGCGCAGCTTGGCATCGACGCGGACGTCTTGGAACGCATCATCGTCACCTTGCAGCAAATCGAGCCCGCTGGCCTGTTCGCGCGCAGCTTGTCCGAATGCCTGCGATTGCAGCTCCAGGATCGTGGCGCCTTGACGCCGCTGCTTGGCCGCTTGCTGGCGGATCTGGAGGCCATCATGGCGCAGCCGCGCGCGGTGGCCGCCGAGGCGCTGGGTTGTTCGCCCGAGGCGCTTGCAGAGGCCCTGGCCAGCCTGCGCCGCCTTGACCCCAAGCCCGGCGCCAGCTTCGAACTGGAGGAGGACGGGCTGCTGGAAGCCGATATCTTCCTGCGCCCTGCTGCGGGGGGTGACTGGTTGATTGAGCTCAACACCAGCAATCTGCCGCGCCTGTTGGTCAATCACAGTTTCGTGCAGCGGCAGGCGCGCCCGCAGGCCACGGGCAGCAGAGCCTCAGCCGAGCCAGATCGCGATCAACGGCGCGCCGAGCAGTCCTACATTAGCGAGCAATGGCAGTCCGCCACTTGGCTGATTTCAGCCCTAGAGCAGCGCGCCACGACCTTGCTGCGCGTAGCGGGTGCCTTGGTGGATGCGCAGGCCGCTTTCTTCGAACAGGGGCTTTTTGCGCTGCGTCCCTTGTCTCAACGCCAAATCGCAGAACGGCTAGACCTTCACGAAAGTACCATCTCCCGCGTGTGTGCGAATAAGTATATGTCAACGCCGCGGGGCACTTTTGAACTAAAATTCTTTTTCTCCTCTGGCGTCGGGGGCGGAGAAGGGGAGGACGAAGCGCAGTCCGCCAAAGCGGTGCAGGCGCATATCAAGCGCATCATCGACCAAGAAGATCGCAACAAGCCCCTGTCGGACGACAAGATCGTCAAAATCCTGGAAGCCGAAAAAATTGGTCTAGCCCGCCGCACCGTGACCAAGTATCGCGAAGCGCTAGGATTCGCCTCTTCGGTACAACGTAAACGCCAATACGCGGGCCAAAGCTAGCCGAGTCGGATGTTTTTTTCTGCCTCGCGTTCTGACAATCTGTCAATTTGCTGCGCTTTGCCCTTGTCGGCCTGTCGCAGAAGACCCACAGTTCATGAGGGAGCTGTAACACGGGCTTTCGCTCGCTGGTTCGCTCCCGGATTACAACGAAAGGAGTGCAATATGAACATCTCGGCTAAAGGCTTACACGTCGAACTCAGTGACGCCTTTAAGGAGCGCTTCTCATCTGGTCTTGAGACCATCTTGACCAAGTATTTCGGTCGTGCAGAACACGCGGACCTGATCCTGTCGAAACGCCAGGGTAACTTCATGACAGAGATCCACATACGCATCGGTCACGATCTGAATTTTGCGGCCTCCGGGGTCGCGCGAAACGCCTACCAAAGCCTTGATGTTGCACTAAAAGCCCTGGGCAAGCAGCTAAGGCGAAACAAGCGACGGCTCCGCGAAGATCACCCGCTGGCAATCGAGGATACCGGCGCGCTGGTCGATCACGATGACGACGATCACTTGGACCACGATGAGGAGGCCAGCAGCAACGCCGCCCCGCTGGTGATCTCTGAGAGCCTCAAGGACTTGCCGGTGATCTCCGTCGGCGAGGCCAGCATCATGTTGGAGGCGGAGCTATCGGGCTTCATCCACTTCATTGATAAGTCAACCGACAAGCTGGCAATTCTCTATCGCCGCGAGGATGGTAACCACGGGTGGATCGAGCAACTCGCCTAGATTGAGGACAAAATAAGGCTTGCATTTGCAAAAATCTTTGCACATTCATGGCCACTGAAAGCGCGTCGGGCTCCGCTCGGCGCGCTGGCCCCAGAACGGGCCGCCCGCTTGACAAAGCGTCAATGGGCCGTTGGTCGCCAGGCCGGTCTCTCACAGAGTTTTGGGAGGCGCCGCTGGCATCAGCACCCCCCTTAGCCGACAAAAGGCTGATGGGTTGTCGTCGCAACAACATGGAGCCCCGTGTAGACCTCCTACGACCTTGGTCCCCGCCGCCGCTTCTGGTGGCGTTTGTGTCTCTTAGGCTGACGTCGCAAAGCGCGTTGGTGCTATAAGAACAGGCTCTGGTACCACAGGACGCACGCGCAAGGGCGCGCGCCGGACCTGGTGCCACATTACGCAAGCCCAATTACGCAAGCATGGATGCTAGGTCGTGCGCTGGACAGGCGTACGCACGGACACCCTATGGAACTCATCTCGCTACTGACGCTCGACGCTATCTCGTTGACCTGCGATGCAGAAAGCATGAAACAGGCGATCTGCTGTATCGCCCGCCATGCTGCCGATCGCGAAAACCTCGACCGTAATGACGTTATCGACGCTCTGCTGGAGCGCGAGAAGCTGGGCTCGACCGGCATCGGCGACGGCATTGCTTTGCCCCACGCCATGGTGCCTGGCCTCGCCGATAAGACCCTGGTGTTCTTGCGTCTGAGCCAACCTGTCGATTTTGACGCTGTAGACGATGCTCCGGTGGATCTGGTTTGCGCTCTGCTGGTGCCCGAGGCGGGCTGTCAGGATCACAAGAAGTGCCTTGCCAAATTGGCACGCCTGCTGCGCGATCCGCAGACCAGCGCGCGCGTGCGCCAGGCCGGCAGCCGTGAGGCAGTCTTGGCTGCGCTGACCCAAGGTCTGACACAGGGACTGACACAGGCTCCTGTGCAGACCAATCCGACAAGCGAAGCCGCCTAACCAAACGGGTCGTGCCCTGTCGTTCTGGGCGCGCTCAGTCCTGCTGGGCGAACTCAGTCCTGCTGGGCGAGCTGGGCGCGCAGTGCTTGCTTGTGCGCCTCCGACAGGTGCCGCCAATCGAGGCCCAGCAAGGCCGCCTCCATGGCCCAGAGCGCATTCAACGTCATTTCCCTCCCGAACATAAATCTCAGCCGCCGGTAGGCCTCGACCGCGCCCAAGGCGCGCAACGCGTCTTCGTCGCTCACCTCGATCTCGGCCAGCCGCCGAGCCATATAAGGGCCAAGGTTTGGCAGGTCTTCAATTCTGCGGGTCATGTGCAGCCTTGTCCTCAATGCGGGCGAGAAAGTCGCTAAACCGCTTTCCGTCTTCGTCGCGAAACTGGTCGGGAAGCGCTTGGCAGGTCTCCAGGCGGTCGCAGCGAAAGACGCGAAAATCGGCGCGCAGGTCGCACCAACTGGTCAGCGTCCAGGCCTGCCCCCAAAACTCCAGGCTGAGGGGGCGTACCACGCGCTGGGTCTGGTGCCCGAGCACATCGCGGTAGCAAATCTCCAGCTTACGGCGCGCCCCAATTGCCGTGCGGATGATGGCCAGGGTGTCCTTGGCGGCGCGCGCGGTGGGAGCTGCAAAGACCTGTAGCCCGGACTTGGCCATGCTCTGCCCCTCTGGCGAGACCGCAGCGATCTTGATCGCCAGCTCGCGCGCGGCGGCTGCCATGGTCTCGTCGCCGAAACCCTCGACCAGCTTGACCCCCCACGACAGGGCCTCGGCCTCCGCCTTGGTCAGCGCCAGGGGCGGTAGGAAGAAGTTGTCGCGCAACAGGTAGCCGACGCCACGCTCGCCCTCGATGGGCACGCCCTGGGCCTGAAGCTCGGCGATGTCGCGCCAGATGGTCCGCGTCGAGACCTCCAAGGCCTCGGCCAAGGCGCGCGCCGTGCGCAGCCGCCCGCCACGAAGTCGTTGCAAGATTTCAAACAGGCGGTCGGCACGGCGCATGGCGGCTTTGCGTTAACAGAGCAGGTCGAAGTGGCGCATGGAGGCCGTCTGCATGTCCACGGCCTCCATGAAGCTGCGCAGCTCTGGTGCCTCCACGAAGGCCTTGGCGGCTGCCTCGGCCGCTTCCATGCTGTCCCACTCTACGTAGTCTAGGCGCTCGCCCGTACCGCTGCGGCCATGGCGGCGCAAGACAAAGCCGGGCTGCTGGGCCAACCAAGCATCGCTCGCCGCAAGCGCTGCGTCGAAGTCAGCGGCCTTGGCCTCGGGCTTGAGTTTGAACAGGGCCAATTCAATCGTTTTCATCTCTGGTGCACTCCTTTTCGCAAGAGAATGCGGTGGGTCTATCATAGCCCAACTAACAGCTTGGTGTCAGTTGTAATTCCCTGGGCGCAGGCTGGAGCTGACTGAAGGGGCAAACGCAAACAGGGCAGCCCGTGATCTGCGGTCTGCCCTGTCAGTGCTTGGAGAGGTTCCGATGTGCTTTAGAAGTTCATATCGGGCTGGCTGCCCTTCTTCTGAGCAACGTAGGCACACAGCGCCTCGTCGATCGCCGGGTCAATGGCCGGAGCCTGGTAGCTGGCCATCATCTTCTTGAAGATATCGTTGGCACGCTGGAAAGCATCGCGTGAACCTTCGGCCTCCCACTGTTCGAAAGAGTTGGAGTCCGCGTAGGTGGACTTATAGAAGGCCGTCTCGAAGTTACGTTGGGTGTGGGCCGAGCCCAGGAAGTGCGAGCCAGGGCCAACCTCGCGCAGCGCATCCATGGCCTGGGCGTTTTCGTCCAAGCCCGGTCCGCCTTGCATGATTTGCATCATGTGCAGATTGTCGGCGTCCAAGATGATCTTCTCGGGCGAGGAGACCAGGCCGCCCTCGAGCCATCCGGCTGCGTGCAGCATGAAATTCACGCCCGCACCAACCGCAGGATACAGGGTGTTCATGGTCTCGTAGGCCGCCTGCGCATCTGGGGTCTTAGAGGCGCACAAAGCACCGCCAGAGCGGAAGGGAACCCCCAAACGCCGAGCCAACTGGGCCATCCCCATCAGCACCATGGCGGGCTCGGGCGTGCCAAAGGTCGGCGCACCGGTCTGCATGGACATGGAGGCAGCAAAGGTGCCGAAGATCATCGGCGAGCCCGGACGCAACAACTGGGTGAAGGCCAGGCCGGACAGAGCCTCGGCCAGCGCCTGGGTCATGGTGCCCATGGGCGTGACCGGCGACATGGCACCGGCGATAATGAAGGGCGAGACGATACACGCCTGGTTGTTGCGCGCGTAGACCTTCAGCGCGCCCAGCATGGTGTCGTCGTAGACCAAAGGCGAGTTGGCGTTGATCAAGCTGGTCGCACAGGCGTTCTGATCCACGAAGTCATCGCCAAAAACGATCTTCAACATATCTACGGTGTCTTGCGCACGCTCGGGCGCGGTGACCGAGCCCATAATCGGCTTATCGGACCAGCGCAGGTGGGCATAGACCATGTCCAGGTGGCGCTTGTTGACTGGCACGTCCACCGGCTCGCAGACCGTGCCGCCCGAGTGGTGCAGCGCGGGCAGCATGTAGACCAATTTTACGATGTTCTGGAAGTCGTCGATGGTCGCATAGCGGCGACCAGACTCATAGTCGCGGTAGAACGGCGGACCATAGACCGGGGCGAAGACGGTGCGATTGCCACCGATCATGACGCTGCGCTCAGGGTTGCGCGCGGCCTGTTGGAACTCGGAAGGTAGGGTCTGACACAACTGGCGGCACATGCCCTTTTCAAAGCGCACGCGCTGGCCTTGAACGTCGGCGCCGGCCTCTTTCCAGATCGCCAGCGCTTCTTCATCGCGAAACTCAATGCCGATCTCCTGCAAGATGGTCTCGGCGTTGGCCTCGATGATCTCCAGGCCCTCTTGGCTCAGGACTTCCATCAGGGGCAAGTTGCGTTGCAATACGGGCAGGCTGGTGTGCACCGCCGCCGTGCGAGCAGCACGCCTGGAGGCCGCGCCGCCAGATTTGGAGCGTCCGCGGCGGGCGCCGCCGTCCAGCTGGGATGTGTCTTGTTCGTTGGTCATGACCGACTCCTTTAATTTGGCGCAGATCATGGCTCAAAGCTGGCGGGCGCATTGCCAAAAAAGCGACCTACATCTCGCTTAGCGCGAAAACCCGCTTGCTGTACTCGTGATTCGACCGTATAAAAATATAAAGCTATCTTTATGAGATCTATTATGACAGCGCTTTCTACTCTGCGTTCTTTGATCGACCAGCAAGGTTACGTTCTGCTGGACGGAGCCACCGGCACCAACTTATTCGAGCGCGGCTTGACCAGTGGCGACGCGCCCGAGCTGTGGAACACCGAGAAACCCGAGGTCATCCAAGGCCTCTACGCAGACTGGACAGCGGCGGGCTCCAACGTCATTTTGACCAACTCCTTTGGTGGCAACCGCCACCGGCTCAAGTTGCACAACGCCCAGAACCGCGTTCACGAGCTGAACAAGGCTGCGGCGGAGCTGGCGCGCGAAGAAGCCGACAAGGCCGAGCAGACGGTTTTGGTGGCAGGCTCGATGGGCCCGACCGGCGAGCTGATGGAGCCGCTGGGGGCGCTGACCGCCGCTGGCGCGATCGAGGCCTTCGAGGAGCAAGCCCAGGCTTTGAAGGATGGCGGCGCCGATATTCTGTGGGTCGAGACCATCTCGGCCTCCGAAGAAATGGCAGCCGCCTTGCAAGCCTGCAAGAACGTTGGCCTGCCGCACTTTTGCACCCTGTCGTTCGACACCAACGGCCATACCATGATGGGCATCGCACCGGGCGCTATGCCGGGTCTGGTGCGCGAGCTAGGCGGCGCCGACGGCTTTGGTGCCAACTGCGGCACCGGCCCCTCAGAGCTGGTGGCGGTCATCACCGCGATGCGTGCTGCGGCGGACCCCGACACTCTGCTGATTGCCAAGGCCAACTGCGGTATTCCCGAATTCAAGGACGGCAAGATTTCCTATTCGGGCGATGTGCCGCTGATGTCGGCCTACGCCAAGCTGGCCCTGGCCGCTGGCGCGCAGTTGGTTGGCGGTTGCTGCGGCACTTCACCCGCGCACATCCGCGCGATGAAAGAGGCGCTGGAGGGCTACACGCCGCGTCCTGCGCCAGATTATGACGAGATCGAAGCCGTGCTGGGCGCCATCACGCGCCCCGAGGCGGGCGGCAAAGATGGCGGCGAAGGCGGCGCGCGCCGGAGCCGTCGTCGCAGAGGCTAGAGC
>CAZHYF010000116.1:0-7340 GCA_964536635.1 uncultured Rhodospirillaceae bacterium
CGCATGGTGGCAGGAGCCTCGCGCGATCAGACCGAAGCCATGGTCAAGGAAATGGAGCGCGCCTTTTGGGTCGCCATGGACACGGTGCTGACCGACACGCCCAGCGATCCCGCCTTCGTAGACGAGCGCCGCAATAAGGGCCTGCATCCGGCGGTAGACATGATGCTGGCTGAGGTGAGCGACGCGGGCTCTGGCAACATCGCAGCCGAGCTGGTGCCAGCCGATCAGCGCGGCTTTTCCAACCGCGATTTGGTGCGCGCTTGGACCCAGGAGATCAAACGTGTCGGCGCAGTCGAATCGCTGGTTACCCGACGCGGACGTTTTGGAGGCTCGGCCACCGACATTGACTTTGAGATTATCGGCGCCGATGTGGAGCGCCTGAAGGAGGTTTCCTTGCAGGTGCAAGGACTGATGGCCGAAGTACCGGGCTTGGAGGCCATCCAAGATGACCTGCCCTATGGCACGCCCGAAAAGATCATCCGCTTGAACCGCCAGGGGCGCGCTCTGGGGCTGTCGCTGGAGCAGGTCGGCCGCCAGTTGCGTAGCGCTATCGAGGGCGTCGAGGTGGAGCGGCTGCAACGCGGCGACCAGGAAACGCCCGTCTTCCTGCGTTTGTCCTCGGCCGATTCCCAAAATCTGGCACTGGGCGAAGTGACGATTGTCAGCGCCAGTGGCGACTTGTTGCGGCTCAGTGATGTCGCGACAATCGAGGATAAAGTGGGGTTGTCGCAGATCTTGCGCGAGGATGGCCAGCGGCTGATCTCGGTCACCGCCGACTTGGTCGATGACGAGGGCGACGCCAACGCCGCCATCGAGCAGCTCAAAGACCGCGGCATCGCTGCGCTTGTTGAGCGCGCGGGCCTGAAGTGGCGCTTTGCGGGCGAGGCCGAAGAACAGCGCGAGGCCTTTGGCGATTTTAGAACTGCAGTGGTGGTCGCCTTGGTGACCATGTATGTCATTTTGGCTTGGGTCTTTGGTTCCTATAGCCAGCCGGTGATCGTGATTCTGTCGATCCCCTTCGGCTTCGTCGGGGCGGTGGCGGGGCTCTATTTGCTTGGCTACCCCTTGTCTTTCTTGGCGCTCATCGCCTTGGCAGGCCTGTCGGGCATCATCGTCAATGACTCGATCATTCTGGTCTCGACCATCAACGAGCTGAAAGCTCGCATGCCCATTTACCAAGCCATTGTCGAAGGCTCGGCAGAACGCTTGCGGGCGGTGCTGCTGACCACCACAACAACGATGGGCGGCTTGACCCCTATGTTGTTTGAGACCAGCCGGCAGGCCAAGTTCCTCATCCCCATGGCGGTGGTGATCGTCTTCGGTCTGGCCTTTGCAACCTTGGTGGTGCTGGTGTTTGTTCCCTCCCTGCTGGCCATCTTTGAGGATGTGGCGCGCGTGCTTCGGCGGGTCTTCGGCTCTGGCCGCCGCGCGCAAGTGCCTCTCGCCAACGAGCCGGGCGAATAGCCAAGGCTCGGCGGCGCGTGTGATTGGCAAACGCCCGCCTGGCTGCTAGATAGGCGGCAGTACGTGACCCAAGAGAGGCCGCCTGCATGTCTTCGCTGATTGTCATTCCCGCGCGCTATGGCTCGACCCGCCTGCCGGGCAAACCCCTGCTGCCGATCAAAGGCATCGCCATGCTAGAGCGGGTGGTCAACAAGGCGCGCCAAGCCTCGGCCAGCGCCGGCAGCGCAGTCAGCCTGCTGGTAGCAACCGACGATGCGCGCATTCAAGACTTTTGCCAGGCCAAGGGCTACCCGGTGGTGATGACCGACAGCGATCTGCCATCGGGATCGGACCGCTGTTTGGCGGCCTACAGCGCTTGGGGTGGCCAGGCCGATTTCATTTTGAACCTGCAAGGCGATGCCCCCTTCACACCCGCCGGCTATATCGCCGCCATGTTGCAGGCCGCCCAGCAGCACCGCCAGGCGGATATCGTCACGCCGGTCATTCCCCAGAGCTGGCAGGCGCTGGATGACCTGCGGGCCTCCAAGGCCAAGCCCGGCCAGGCCTTCAGCGGTACAACTTGCGTTGCCGATCAAAGCGGGCGCGCTTTTTGGTTTTCCAAGGTGATCCTGCCTGCGCTGCGCAAAGAAGATAAGCTGCGCGCGGCCTCGGATCTGTCGCCGGTCTTGCGCCACGTCGGCCTCTACGGCTACCGGCTGGAGGCCCTGCAACGCTTCGTAGCAGCGGGCGAGAGCCACTATGAGGCGCTGGAAGGCCTGGAGCAATTGCGCGCTCTGGAGATGGGCCTGCACATTCAGGTGGTGCAGGTCGAGGCCGCGCGCTTGTCCATGTCAGGGGTCGATACCGCTGAGGACTTGAAGCAGGCCGAGGCCCTGATCGACCGCCTGGGCGATGACTTCGACCCGGCCTTTGCCTAGGCTTCGAGCCCATAATTCTCACCGCTGGAGACCGCCTCATGAGCGACAAGCGCCTGTTTATCCTCCGCCACGGCAACACCTTTGATGCGGGCGATGTTATCCGCCGGGTGGGCGCGGGCACCGACCTGCCGCTGTCGCGCTCGGGCCAGCAACAGGCGGCGGACTTGGGGCGCTATTTCGCGGATGTTGGCATCACGCCGGACCTGATTTTGGTCTCGCCGTTAAAGCGCACCCAACAGACCGCCGACGCCTTGATCGCCGCCCAGTCTGGCCTGCCCGCTTGGCAGATCGAGCCGCGCTTGAACGAATTGGACTATGGCCCCGATGAAGGTCTGCCCGAAGAGCAGGTGGTGGCGCGGCTGGGGGAAGCGGCGCTAGAGGCCTGGGATCGCTACGCCCAGGTGCCGGAGGGCTGGAAGATTGAGCCCGCCGTTTTGGCCATGGACTGGAGCCTGCTGCTGGAAGAGCTGCGCACAGCAGAGGCGCAAACCATCGTGCTGGTGACCAGCAACGGCACCGCGCGCTTTGTCCTGCCGCTGTGCGAGGGCGGGCAGGTTGACAGTATCAAGCTGAAGACCGCTGCCTTCTGTGAGCTGCGATTGCCAGCCAATGGCCGCCCGCAGATCCTAGGCTGGAACCAGCGCGCGCCCAAGGGCTGAGGCCTGATTGCCAGTGATCTTGTGGCGCTAGGCTGTCAGGCCCTCCGGCGGGATTTGCAGGGCATCGTTGAAGCGGTTGAAAGCGTTCATGAAGGCAATCCGCCAGGTCAACTCGACGATTTGGGCGTCATCAAAGAAGGCGCTCAGCCCTGCAACATCGCCGTCACGCAGGCCATGGACATTGCGGCTGACGGCCTTGGCGTAGGCAATCACCGCCAGCTCAGCGTCAGAAAAGCCCGCCGGAACCTCATCCAAGATCGCATCCAATTGCGCCTGGCTCATGCCCAACCCCAGGGCCTTGGCCGAGTGCTGATGGATGCAGTAGGCGCACTGGTTGACCAGCGAGACCGTCACGCTGGCCAGCTCGACCAGGGCAGGATCTAGGCTGCTGGAGGCTCTGGTGGTGGCCAACAGGTCAAAGATGGCCAACGTCATCTGGGGCTTGTGGCCTGCAACGGCGGTCCAGTCGGCAAAACTGCCATAGGCGGCAACGCGCTCTTGCAAAGCAAGGTCGAGGCGGTCGGCGGGCAGAGGCGCGATTCGGGGCATACGGTAACGTTACCTTGATTTGGACGTGAAAGGGGGCTTCGGCCTTTACTTTGTCCGAAGCCAGGCTAGCCTAGGGAGGCTCGCCTCCTCCTGTCATTCAAAAAAGGAAAGATACATGCTTCGCAAGCTATCAAAATTCGGTGCGGCCCTGTTTGGTGTCGCCGTCCTGCTGTTGCCCTGGTTGGCTCAGGCGCAAACCGCTGGCGGGCAATCGACACTCGACAGCATTCTGGCCAGCGGCAAGCTGCGCTTTGGCACCACGGGCGACTGGAACCCCATGACCATGCGCGACCCAGCCAATAACGAGCGCATCGGCTTTGACATCGACGTTGCCAAGGCGCTGGCCGCCGATCTGGGCGTCGAGGTTGAGTTTGTGCCCACCACCTGGAAGACGATCGTCGCGGGCGTGGCCTCTGGTGCCTATGACATGACCGGCTCAGCCTCGGTTACCGTTGGCCGTGCCAAGACCGCGGGTTACACCCAGCCCTATCTGGCACTGGCAACCGTGCCTGTGACCCTGGCAGCCAATGCCGACAAGTTCCAAAGCATCGATGACATCAACCAAGAGGGCGTGCGCGTCGCCGTGACCGCGGGCACCTCGCAGCAGTTCCAAGCGCCAAACCTGTTCCCCAAGGCGACCATCATCAAAGTTGAAGCGCCTGCGCGCGACTTTGGCGAGGTTTTGGCTGGCCGCGCGGATGTCTCCATTACCTCCAATGTCGAGGCCAACACCCTGGTGAAGCGCTTCGATCAACTCGCTATCGTGCCCGCCAAGCCTGCCTTCCCGACCTTGATCGCCATGCTGACCCCGCGTGATGATCAGGCCTGGATCAACTATCTGAACCACTGGATCGCGATCAAGAAGGAGCTGGGCTTCTTCGACGAGCTGCAGGCCAAGTGGATGGGCGGCGGCGAATAGCGCCAACCCTCTTCCAATCTGATCTAGCAAGAGGCTCCTGGTCTTCGCTTGTGATCAAGCGGACCAGGGGCTTTTGCGCGATCTGCCCTTCATATTTCCCAACAGTCTGGAACGGCCTGCATGAATGCGCGCAATGAGGCGCTGTTTAGCCTCTTTTCTATCCTTGGAGCCGTGGTGCTGTGGCTGGTTTTGGCCAAGGTGACCAACGGTGTTTGGCGTGGTCACGTCATTGATCCAGGTATCAAAGGCGGCTGGACCAATGTGGTTTTCATGGCCTCAGGCCTGGGCACGACGGTGGTGATCGCCTTGCTGGGCATGCTCTTGTCCTTGACCCTAGGGTTGGCCATTGCTCTGCCCGGCTTGTCGCGCTTTGGCCCGCTCAAACTGATCAATCGCATGCTGGTGGAATACCTGCGCGCCATTCCGCCCATCGTCATGCTGCTGTGGATCTTCTACGCCCTGCCAATCTTGACCGGTCAGGACTTCTTTTCGGGCATTTCGGCCCTGTTCAACAGCTTGCGCACGTTGACCTGGAACGGCCTGATCGCGCCCTTGTTCGGCGGCGAGCCCATCACGCGCGCGGCTGACTTTTCGCGCCTTGTCGCTGGGATCATCGCACTGGGGCTGGTGGATGCCCCCTTTGTGGCCGAGATCTACCGCTCGGGCTTCCAGTCGATCGAGCGCGGCCAGCACGATGCGGCCGACGCGCTGGGGCTTGATGGTTGGGCCAAGCTGCGGCTGGTGCTGTTGCCGCAGGTGATCCGCATCGTTTTGCCCGCCCTGGGCAACCAATTCGTGCTGATGGTCAAGATGTCGTCGCTGGTCTATGTGCTGGGCGCGCAGGAGCTGACCCAGCGCGCTGGCGAGATCACCACCTCGACCTTCTTGTGGCTGGAGCCCTATACCTTCCTGGTGCTGGAGTACCTGATCTTGGTGCTACTGATCTCAGGCGCGGTCCGCCTGATCGAGCTGCGGCTGCGCAAAGGCTACGGCACGCGTTAGCCAAGCGATGCAAAGGCGCTTGCTGTTGGCGGCGCGCGCGGGCTAGTCTGCGCGCCTTCTTGCCTTTTGCCCCGCAGGTTCTTTGTGCCCAGCCTTTTCCGCCTTCCTTTGCCCGTTTGGATCGCTTTCTTCGTGGTCGCGCTCGACATGCTGGGAATCGGCCTGATTTGGCCGGTGCTGCCCCAGCTTCTGGCCGAGCTGACCGGCCAGGCTCCCGAGGCCACCGCGCGCTGGTCGGGGGCGCTGATGGTGGCCTATGCGGGCATGCAGTTCTTGTTTGGCGCCTTTATGGGCAACCTGTCGGACCGCTTTGGGCGGCGATTGATCTTGTTGGTTGCCCTGGTCAGCCTGGCGTTGAACTACCTGCTTATGGCCAGTGCCACCTCTTTGTTGGCTTTGTTCCTCGGCCGCTTGGCCTCTGGCGCGGCGGGGGCCACCATGTCGGTCGCCTACGCCGTCGTTGCCGACGCCACCAACGAGCGCCAACGCGCTGCGGCCATGGGCCTAACCGGCGCTGCCTTTGGCCTGGGCTTTAGCATGGGCCCGGCGCTCGGCGGCCTCTTGAGCCTCTGGGGCACGCGCGCACCTTTCTATGCTGCTGCGCTGGTGGTGGCCCTTGGCTTCTTGCTGACGCTGGTGGTGTTCCGCGAGACCTTGCCACAGGATCGCCGCCGTGCCTTTTCTTGGCAGCGCTCGAACCCCTTGGGGGCTTTGAAGAAAATCCTGGAGCACCGCGCGCTCGCTGGGGTGTTTGCGGTCTTCTTTTTGATGAACGTCGCGGGGCAGGTCTACCCGTCGATTTGGAACTACTACGTTCTGGTGGCCTTTGACTGGGGGCCGGCGATGATCGGAGCCTCGCTGACCTTCGTTGGTATCTCATCGGCCCTGTGCCAAGGTGGTTTGTCTGGCCTGCTGTCGGCGCGCTTTGGCGACTATGGCGCGGCGCTGGTGACCATGATCACCTCTATTGCAGCCATGCTGGGCCTTGGGCTGCTGCCGCTGGCCCCGGCCTTGGTGATGTTGGTCTGGCCCTTGATCGTTGCAACCACCGTGGGCGGCGTCTCGCAACCTGCTCTACAAAGCCTTTTGTCCAAGACCCGCGACGCCAACGAGCAGGGCGAGTTGCAAGGCATCTTGGCCAGCTTAGTCGCGCTTTCCAGCATCCTGACGCCGGTCGTGGCCACTCAGATCTTTCAAGCCTCAACGGTAGAGCGGCCCGATGCGCCGCTGCCAGGCCTGGTCTTCTTCCTATCGGCCTTCGTCGAGCTGTTGGCGGTTGCCTTGCTGGCATTTGGTGCTAGTCGTGGTCTAAGAGGTTCGCAGCAGCCAACTCGGCCATAAGCCCCGCACTATCAAGGACAAAGACCCGTCGCTATGCCCTATGACTACATCAAGTCCCCTGAGGCCATCTATCGCCAGAGCTTTGCGCTGGTCGGACAAGCGCTGGCGGGCGCTGACTTGCCCCAAGACATCCTGCCGCTGGCCAAGCGCCTGGTGCATACCTGCGGCGATCCCAGCATTGCCCAGGATTTGGCTTGGTCACCGGACTTTGTGGAGGCGGGGCTCAGCGGCCTGTCGCGCGCGCTGCTGGTGGACGTTGAGATGGTCTCTGCCGGGGTGACCGCGCGCTTCTTGCCCGCAGGCGTGGAGCCGCGCTGCACCTTGAACCGGCCCGAGGTCGCCGATCTGGCCCGCGACTTGGGCACCACCCGTTCGGCCGCCGCGCTGGAGCTTTGGGGCCCCGCGCTGGACGGTGCCTTGGTGGCTTTCGGCAACGCGCCCACGGCCTTGTTCCACCTGTTGGAGGGCATCGAAAGCGGCCGCCTGCCG
>CAZHYF010000116.1:7440-8608 GCA_964536635.1 uncultured Rhodospirillaceae bacterium
CGCCAGGACCGCGCTTTGGTGACTTGGCCCAAGCCTTTTGCCATTCCGGCCGCGCAGATGCGTCAGTTCAAGCCGGGGCCGGTGGCGGTGTTGGCGACGGGAGATCCCTTCCACTTTGGCGTCGGTGCCGCGCTCAGCCGGTCTTTCAAGCCCGAGGAAATGGCGGTCTTTCCCGGCACCTCGGCCTTTTCGCTGGCCGCGGCACGCATGGGTTGGTCGCTGGAGGAGGTGACCTGCATCAGCCTGCATGGGCGACCCATCTCGAACCTGGCCAGCGTCATCGTGCCAGATCAGAAGATTTTGGCGCTTGGCGTGGGGGATACCTCACAGAAGGTGGCGGACTTGCTGACCAAGTACGGCTTCGGACCCTCGGTCATCACGGCCTTGTCGCGCATGGGCGGCGAGGGCGAGGAGGTGCTGCGCCACGAAGCACACCATTGGCCAAGCTGGGATATCCACGAGCTCACCACCCTGGCCATCGAGTGCAAATCGCTGGACAAAGACCGGCCGCGCTCACGGGTGCCGGGGATCGCCGATTCCTACTTCGAGCACGACGGGCAGATTACCAAGCGCGATGTGCGGGCGGTGACCCTGTCGCGCTTGGCTCCTTCGGCGGGCGAGCTGTTGTGGGACGTGGGATCGGGCTGCGGGTCGGTGGCCATCGAGTGGATGCGCGCAGCGCCCCGCACCCGCGCCATCGCCATCGAGTGCGCGACCGAGCGCGTCGGCATGATCTTGCGCAACGCCGAAGCGCTGGGCGTGCCTGGCCTGGAGATCGCCTCTGGCGCAGCGCCTGAGGTCTTGCGCGGCCTGGAAGCGCCCGATGCGATCTTTATTGGGGGCGGGGTCTCGAACGTCGGGGTGCTGGAGCGCTGTTGGCAGTCGCTCAAGGTCGGTGGGCGCTTGGTCGCCAACGCTGTGACCCTGGAGGCTGAGTTTCGCATGATGGAATTCGCTGCGCGCGAAGAGGTGGTGCTGACCCGCATGCAACTGGCGACCGCTCAGCCTTTGGGCAAGCGCTGGACCTGGCGCCCGGCGCTGCCCATCACCCAGATGTGTGTCGAGAAGCTGAGCTAGGCTGGGCGGACCGGGGCGGGCCGATAAAACGTGACGTCGCGGCAGTCGTCTCAACCCTATTGCAGTTGGCCTCGTGATTGCGGCAGCTCTG
>CAZHYF010000117.1:0-4797 GCA_964536635.1 uncultured Rhodospirillaceae bacterium
TGGCAACCCTGGGGCCGCGCAGCAGGGAGCACGCCACGATTGCGGCTTGTCCTAGGGGGCTGGCTCTTGGTCTTTGTCAGGCCGCGTCCCACAGAACCGGCAGGTTCACTGGGCAGCGGAAACCCAGCCCCGCTCGACCACCGGCTGGCTTGGATCCAGGCGCAGGTTGGGCAAACGCTCCAGCAGACGCGGCACCGCAATCTCCCCCACCAGAGCGCGCGCCACCCAGGTGCCCGCACAAAAGTGTGGCCCCGCACCAAAGGCCAGGTGGTGGTTGGGTTTGCGGAACAGATCAAAGCGCTCTGGCTGATCGAACTTGCGCGGGTCTCGATTGGCCGCGCCGACGCAAATGCCGAGCTGCGCGCCCGCGGGCAGCCTGGTATCGCCCAACACCGTGTCTTGGGTCACGCGCCGGGGATACATGCCAATCGGCGAGACCCAGCGCAGCGATTCCTCGAAGGCCGCGCGCATCAGGCTAGGATCTTGGCGCACCGCCCGCAACTGCTCGGGGTTCGCCAGCAAGGCCCACAGCAGGGTCAAGACCGCATCGCGCGGCTCGTTGAGCCCGCCGCCGACGATCACCTTGACATTGGCACGCAGTTGCTCAGCCGTGTGGGGGTCGGGCGCGTTGATCATGGCCGAGATGACGCTCTGGTTCGGCTGAGCGCGATAGGCATCGGCCACGGCCTCGATGGCCGCGTCAATCGCCGCCGAGGCTTGGTGCGCGCGCGCGGCAATCTCGGGGTCGCCCTGGTAGTTGCCCACGCCATCCATCAGGGCTTGCGACCAGGCGGCCAAATCCTGCCAGGCCACGGTCTGAAAGCCCAGCATCTCAATCAAAGCCCGCGAGGCCAGCGGCTCGGCGAAGGCGCCGAACAGGTCGGCGCTGCCCTGGTTGGCAAAGCCATCGATCAGATCTTCGACCAGAGCGCTGAAGGCGGGCGCCAGGTGCGCCTTGATCGTGCGCGGGCGAAAGGCGGGCTCAATGGCCTTGCGCTCGCGCCTGTGGTCGTCGAAGTCCTTGCGCATCAGCGAGTGGCCCATGACCTTATTCATCAGCGAGCCGGGATTGGTCGAAGCGAAAATCTCGGGATGGCGCTCGACCTCGTGGATGTCGTCAAAGCGGGTCACCAGGTGCAGCCGGGCAGCCTCGACCCAGACCGCCGAGCCCAGGGCGCGGATGCGGTCGAACTGCGGGTAGGGATCGCGGGTCAGCGCCTCAACGGTCAGGTCGTCCAGGCGCGGTGGCGGCTGGGTCATGGCGATCTCCCCCCAAGTGTTGGCGACCAAACGGGCAGCCTTCTGGTGACAGCGATGGTCCAAGATCGCGGTCAAGCTGTCAAATGCTCCGCGCTTCAGTCGGCGGGTTTGTGGTCGGCTAGATCGCCAAAGCTGAGCCGGTGGTGCGGGCTGACGCCGCTGGCGGTGATGGCGGCCTTGTGCGCAGCGGTGGGGTAGCCCTTGTGGCCCTCGAACCCATAGACCGGGTAGCGGAGGGCCAAGCGCGCCATGGCGCGATCGCGCAGCACCTTGGCCAAGACCGAGGCCGCTGCAATCGACGGGCAAAGCGCGTCTCCCTTGACCACGCTCGCCGCTGGCCAGGGCAGCCCGCTCGGCAGTTTGTTGCCGTCCACCAGCGCCATGATGGCCGCATCGCGGACGCCGCGCCGAACCAACTGAGCCTGAACCTTCAGCGCCGCGCGCCGCATGGCCAACAAAGAGGCTTGCAGAATATTGATCTGGTCGATCTCGCGCGCCGAGGCGGCGGACACTGCCCAGAGGCACTGGTCTTGCACCCAGGCCAAGGCCGCTTCGCGCTGGCGTTCGCTCAGCTTCTTGCTGTCGGTGAGGCGCAGCGGCACGCTGGTCTCGGCCCCCGGCTGATAGAAGCGTGGCGGCAAGATCACCGCAGCCGCCACCACTGGGCCCGCCAGCGGACCGCGCCCGGCCTCATCCAAACCGCAAGGCAGGCAAAAGGCGGGCGCGCCGGCATCGCGCAGGCGCTGCTGTTCGGTGCTAAGATCAAGAGCATAAGATCGAGCCATGCCCGCTCTTGGCATGCCGCAGCGCGGCTGGCAAGTTTGACGGAACGCCGCCAACCCATCGGAGCCCCATGCGCCCCAATCAAAACCAACGCCAGCTGATCCTCTTCGCCCGCTTTCCGCAGCTCGGGCGCGGCAAGCGCCGCCTGGCGGCCGATCTGGGCGATGGGCCTGCACACCGCTGGGCCCGGGCGCAACTAGCGCTAACCTGCCGCCAGCTTTATGCGCCGGGGCGTTGGCGCTTGTTGTTGGCTATCGAGCATGCCCCCGCAGGTTGGACGGCGCCGCTGGGCTTGCCCTGGGTCGATCAAACCGAACTTGCCAGCGGGCGGCCAGGGCTGGGGCCACGCATGCTGGCCTGCCTCGCCGCCTTCGCGCCCGCCCCCTCCCTGCTGGTTGGCTCGGACATTCTGGGTGTCACGCGCGCCGACATTGCGCGCCTGTTTGGCGCTTTGCAGCGCCCAGGCAGCCTGCTGGCGCCCGCCGCAGACGGTGGCTTTTGGGCCATTGGCCACAGAGGCCCAGCCTTGGCCAACACCGCGCTGGATGGCGTGGCCTGGTCACGCGCCGATACCTGCCGCGCCGCGCAAGAGGCCTTGGGCGCGCGCTTGGTGCCGCTGGTCAAACAAGACGTGGACCGGGCCCAGGATCTGGAGCCCTGACCCTTTCTTGCCTGGCGGATTGCCGCCTCAGGCCGCCAGAGGCTTGCCTTGGCGGCTGCGGCGTTCAACACTTAAGCCCGATATCAGGTGTAGCCGAAGAAGGAACCAGCCCATGCGCGCCATAACCTATAGTCGCTTCGGCGACGCCGCCGACGTCCTGACCCTGGAGGAGCTGCCAACCCCGCAGCCCGCCGCTGGCGAGGTGCTGGTGCGCATCGCGGTCTCGGGCGTCAACCCGTCGGATGTCAAGCTGCGCGCGAACGGGCGGCCGGGTGTCACGGTGTCTGAGGCCGACAAGATTATCCCGCACAGCGATGGCGCGGGGCTGATCGAGGCCGTGGGCGCCGGGGTTGATCCCAGCCGGATCGGCCAGCGGGTCTGGATCTGGAACGGCCAGTGGCGGCGCGCGCACGGCACAGCGGCGGACTACATCGCGCTGCCGGAGGCGCAGGCCGTCGCCCTGCCCGACAGCGTGTCATTCGAGCAAGGTGCCATCTTGGGCATCCCGGGCCTCACCGCCACCCACGCGGTGCTGGCGGGCGGGCCGGTCGAAGGGCAAACGCTGCTGGTCAGCGGCGGCGCTGGCACCGTCGGCCGGCTGGCGGTGCAAATCGCCAAAGCCTCGGGTGCGCAGGTCCTGGCCACGGCGCGCGGACCTGAAGGCCTGGCGGCAGCCCGCAGCGCGGGTGCCGATCATGTCTTTGACTATTCCGCGCCCGATCTGGCCGAGCAGATCCTGGCGACCCTGGGCGGCGCGCTTGTGGACCGCATCGTTGAGGTGGAGTTCGGCCAAAACGCCCAGGCCAACGCCGCCGTCATCGCCGAACGCGGCACCATCGCGGCCTATGGCTCGGCCAAGGACATGGCACCGGTGCTGCCCTTCTATCCCTTGATGTTCAAAGCGGTGCGGCTCGACATGGTGCTGGTCTACATTCTGAGCCCCGGCCAACGCGGGCGCGCCATCGCCGCGCTGACCGACCTGCTGGAGCGCGGCGCGCTGGACCTTCGCATCGCCCAGGTCTTTGATCTGGCTGACTGCGCCCAGGCCCACGACCTGGTGGCCTCGGGCGCTGGCGCGGGCTCGGTTTTGGTTAGGCTCTAAAGCATGTTCCACCGAATTGCAGCCACCTCAGATGCACCAACTCTCTGATTTGTCAGCAAAGTCACTCAAGCAATCTTGGCGCCCTTGAGCCCTTGGAGCGAGAAAGCGCCGCTGCGCCGCACATCTATATTGGCGGCAGCAGCCTTGCCACCGCGACAGCCCAGCGCGCGGGGCGGGCTCACCGCTGGGCTTTGCATTAAAGGCGAGTCTCGCAAGGGTAGCTGCGCTTACCCTCTTGAAAGGCGGGCACGTAGACCTTGTGGCAGGTATACTGAACGCGCGTCATCATGGGGGTAAAATACGCCAAGACCCAGCCAAAACCCGGAATGGGCAGCAACAGCGGCCTGCCAGAAAAATAGGCGACCTGCACCAAGCTGACCTCGCCATTGATGCGGTTGGTGGTGGTGATGATCGGGGTTCGCAGCAAGCCCGCCGCCTGGCTGGTCTTGACCTCTTTCGGCCTCCAGCAGCTTGGGGCAAAAGGGCGAGTCCGGGTTTTGGCAGTGCATATGCTCGACCGGCCAGATGGCTTTGGGCTCAAACTTGGGGTCCAAGACGGTCTCTAGGCAGCGCTCCAAGGGCACATAGCAGAGCCCGTTGACACTGGGCATGCGAAACACCGCGTCCTGAGCCGGCGGCAGAACTGCGACGGCGGCAGCAAAGCTGCGCTCGGCCTGCCAGGAGAGATACCAGGTATTGAGCGCATTGATCCCGTGCAGCAGCAGGGGCAGCCCCAAGACGATCATCCAGATTTTGCGTGCCGACCAACGGCCTCGATCTTTGCTCATCGAATTGTCCTAACTTGCAGACCTCACGCGCCTTCTAAGGGCATGATCTTTGGCTCCATTTTTCTCTGAATGTTGGGAAATATGCACGAATACAATCCACAGGCCGCCCTGGGTCGTCTGCATCAAAAACCATGGATGCCAACAAAAATATTGGATTTGGGCGCCAGAATGTTGGTATTCTGGTGTGCCTGGCTTCAAGTAGA
>CAZHYF010000117.1:4897-8597 GCA_964536635.1 uncultured Rhodospirillaceae bacterium
ATATCTGAAAATCGCCTGCTCTGGAATTTCAGCTTCCGCCACCGCTTGCTCGAACATCGGTCGCAAGCGCAGGCGCAGGTAGAATGAATTGGCCTGATAAACCAGCTCGGCCGTTATCATCAGACCAACAATCCCTAGAACGAGCTGCCCCCAAGGGTTGGCTCTCATGCGTTTCAGCATGGCAGGTCTCCTGTATGAAACAAGTAATGTACTTGTTTCGTTCTGTCCATCACTACACTTTCAGCAGGTCTGTCAAGCAAAAAACCTCTTTTTGTTCACGCGCAGCTGAACGCGGCCTCCAGTGCCCTGGCGAGCGCCGCTTCCCTCGCCCAGCAAATTCGGCTAGGCAGAGGATATGAAGGCCTCACCCTCCGATTTGAACCATCCCGCCAAGGCGCTGGCCAGCGCGCGCTGCGTTTTGCTGTTTGGCAGCAACGCCAGCCTGGCCGAAGCGCTGAAGGACGGGCTGTTGTCCGACTTCGCCGGCGACGATGAGACCCGCGTCTATGCCGCCGCCGACCTGCGCAAACAGCCGGGTGCCTTCTTGGACGACCTGGCCGACATGGGTCTGTTCGCCAGCCGCCAAGCCAGCTTGGTCAAGGATGCCAGCGACGCCCTCACCAAAACCGTCGAGCAGGCCGCCGAGGCTCTGGCCGGGCGCGACGACCGCCTGCTGGTGCTGCAAGGCGGTGCTCTGGGCGCGGGATCCAAGCTGCGCAAGGCTGCCGAGGCCTCGCGTCACATGCTGGCCGTGGCCTGCTATGAGGAGAGCCCCGAGGCCGTCATGGCCTTCATCAAGCAAGTGGCCGCCCAGCGCCACGACCGCCAGCTCAGCGACGCCGCTGCCCAGAGCCTGCGCGCGCTAGTGGGCGATGACCGCCTGCTGATCCGCTCTGCGCTGGCCTCCTGCGATCTCTACGCTCTGGGCGAGCCCGACTTGACCCCCGACTTGATCGAGGCCTGCCTGGTCTCGCAGGCAGCCTCCAGCCTGGATGAGGCGCTGCAAGCCACCTTCGAGGGCCGCCCCGACCTCCTGGCCGCCGCTCTTGCACGCTTCGAGGGCGACGCCAGCGGGCTGCTGATCGCTTGCCAACGCCACGCCCTGCGGTTGGCGCAGGTGCGCGCGGGCTTGGATGCGGGCGACGCGCTGGATGGCATCATGGCCCGGCTGCGCCCGCCGGTCTTCTGGAAGCAAAAGGCCAGCTTTTCGGCGCAAGTGCGCGCCTACCCCGCCAGCGTGCTGAGCGCGGTCTCATCGGCCCTGCTCGAAGCCAGCTATCAGGCCCGCGCCCACCACGAGAGCAGCGCAGCCTACATCGCCCAATCGCTGATCTCGGTGGCTCAGCGCTTGGCCCGCGTGCGTGCGCAACTGCAAGCCCGGCGCGGCCGCTAGCGCCATGGCAGAGCCCGGCTCCATCGAGGCCGCGATCAAGGCCGAGGCCAAGGCCCTGGGCTTTGATGCCGTGGCCATCACCACCGCCAGCCTGCCCCAAGAGACCCAAGATCGCTACCTGGCCGCCATAGAGCAGGGCCAGCACGCGGGCATGGCCTGGCTGGCCGAGCGCGTCCAGCAGCGCCGCCACCCGCAAGGCCTCTGGCCCGAGGCGCGCTCGGTCATCGTGCTGGCCGCCAACTATGGCCCCGAGCGCGACCCCCTGGAGGGGCTGGCCGACCCGGAGCGCGCCTTGCTGTCGGTCTATGCCCACAACCGCGACTATCACGAGCTGATCAAGAAGCGGCTGAAGGCGCTGGGTCGCTGGATGCAGGCCCGCTATGGCGGCGCGCTGAAGGTCTTTGTCGATACCGCGCCGGTGTTGGAAAAGCCGTTGGCCGCGCAGGCGGGCATCGGCTGGCAGGGCAAGCACACAAATTTGGTCAGCCGCGCGTTTGGCTCCTGGCTCTTCTTGGGCGAGATCTTCACCACCCTAGAGCTGGCCCCCGATGCGCCCGAGCCCGACCACTGCGGCTCGTGTTCGCGCTGCATCACCGCCTGCCCGACCGGTGCGATCGTTGCGCCCTACCGCCTGGATGCGCGGCGCTGCCTGGCCTACCTCAACAACGAGCACCACGGACCGATCCCGCAAGCCTACCGCAAGGCCATGGGCAACCGGGTCTATGGCTGCGACGACTGCCTGGCGGTCTGCCCTTGGAACAAGTACGCCCAAGCCAGCAATGAGGCTGCCTTTCAGCTCCGCCCCAGCCTGGAAGGCGCGCGGTTGGCGGACTTCTTGGGCTTGGATGACGCCAGTTTTCGCGCCTTGTTCAGCAAGTCGCCGATCAAGCGCTTGGGCCGCGACCGCTTCTTGCGCAATGTGGCGATTGCCTGTGGGAATTCGGGGCTGTCATCTTATGCGCCGGCGCTGACCGCTCTGCTGACCGACGAGGCCGCTGTGGTGCGCGGGGCAGTGATCTGGGCGCTGGCGCAGATATTGGAGCCCGCAGCCTGGCAGGCGCTTAAGGCCCGCCACCTGCCGGGTGAGCCCGACCCTGATGTCCGCGCTGAGTGGGCGGTGGACGACGCAGATTAAGGGGAGGCTGCCAGGCAACCGCCCTCGTCAACCGCCCTCGTCAACCGACTGGACCCGGCACTAGATCCTGCAAAATATTGTGGAAGCCCTCACCCACCCGCCAGCGCCGAGGCCTGAAACCGCAGCGGTGAGAAGGTCGAGACGTCAAAGGCGCAGGCGCGCTCCAGCACGCGCGAGGCCAGCGCGGTTGCCAGACCCGGCCCCGCCAGATAGCCGTCGGGGCAGGCCGCCAGCACATAGACATCCGGGTCGTGCACCACCGATCCCACCAGCGGGAAGGCATCGGGCGTCACGGCCTCCAGCGCGGTCCAAGTCCGCACCAAGCGCAGGTCGTTCAGGTAGGGCGCAGCGTACTGCGCCAAGCGCAAATTGGGCAGCAGGGTATCCAGATCGACCCTGCCCGAGCCGCCCTTGTCGTCGGGCAGCCCCTCCCAGTCGCCGCCGATCAGCGTCGCCCCGATCGGGGTCTGCGACAGCTTCAGCGCGCCCAACGCGTGGGTGATGATCCGCGACAGACGTTTTTGGGTCCGCTCGGTCACTGACAGGGTTAACACCTTGGTTTGCAAGGGCAGGGCTAGGCCCATGCGTGCCAGCATGTCGCCCGCCGCAGCCCCACTGGCCACCACCAAGCGCTTGACCCGGCGGCATTCGCCCGCGCTCAAGATGGCCACGCCCTGATCTTCGACCGCGATGCGATAGACGCCGGTGTTCTCCAGCACATGCACCCCAGCATCGGCCAACAGCTTGGTGAAGAGCTGGTGGTGGCGGTTGGAGTTCACCGCGGCGTCCTCGGGTGCATAAGCGGCCGCCACGGCCTTGTCCGATAGACCCGGCTCCAGCTCGCCCAGGCGCTCCAGCGAGATCATCTCCACCCCCACGCCCGCGTCCTGGCGCAGTTTGGTGCGGCGCTCCAGCAAGGCGGCCTCGTCAGGAGCAAAGGCCAGGCTGATGCTGCCCTTGGCGACAAATCCGGCCTCATAGCCCAGGTTTTGCCAGAAGGCGTAGCCTGCCCGCGCATAGGGCAAGAGCGCCAGGCGGTGGGTCTGCATCAGCAAGGTGCCCATGTTCGAGCGGCTGGTGCCGCCGCCCAAGGCGCGCTGCTCGATCAACAAGACCCGCATGTTCGAGCGTGCCAGCTCCAGCGCGGTGCAGCAGCCCATGATGCCGCCGCC
>CAZHYF010000118.1:0-8581 GCA_964536635.1 uncultured Rhodospirillaceae bacterium
GACTCGTTGGTTGGCCAGTCGTGCCATCCTACACAAAGACTGGCTAGAGGTTTAGAAGAAGGGACCAGGGCCGCCAATTTGGCCCTTTTGCTGCTATCTGCCCGCCATTTGGGCTGCAACCTGCAAATGAGCTTGCAAGATGCCAAACAAATTCTCGCATGCGCGCGCCGCCGCCTTGTGCCCCCTTGGAGGCAAAGCGAGAATCGAATGGGCAGAATCGTTGCTGCTTTTGGGCAGGATTGGGTCTACCATCGACTAAGAAAAATCCATACAGCCCTGGGTTGTCAGCCCGGGTAAAGTAGTGGTTTATTTGCGCCATCACAGACAAAGTTCTTGGCTGTTAACAGGCAGGCTACGCTCGGCAAACCTGCTCTTTACAGGCGCGTTAAGCGATGCCAATGTCCCGAAGCGTGCCGCCCGCGCGCGACAACCGTGAGGCAATGATAGCGCTTACATAAACTTTCGAGAGGACAAGAACTCTGTGGCAAAAGAACCTGACCTCGATCTCAACCCCAAAGTGAGCGACGAAATCCGCAAGACCTCTTGCTATATGTGCGCCTGCCGCTGCGGCATCAACGTACACCTGCAAGATGGCGCGGTGAAATACATCGAGGGCAATCGCGATCACCCGGTCAATCGGGGCGTACTCTGCGCCAAGGGCTCGGCGGGTATCATGCAACACCTCTCGCCCGCCCGCTTGCGCAAGCCGCTGCTGCGCACCGGCGAGCGTGGTTCGGGTGAATTCAAAGAAATCTCCTGGGAAGAGGCCTTGACCCTGGCCTGCGAATGGCTGGCACCCTTGCGCAAAGAGGCGCCCCAAAAGCTCGCCTTCTTCACCGGTCGCGACCAAAGCCAGTCCTTCACCAGCTTTTGGGCCCAGGCCTTTGGTACGCCCAACTATGCGGCCCACGGCGGCTTTTGCTCGGTCAACATGGCCACGGCTGGCATCTATACCATGGGGGGCGCCTTCTGGGAATTCGGCCAGCCGGATTGGGAGCGTGCCAAGCTGCTGATGATTTTCGGCGTGGCGGAGGATCATGATTCCAACCCCATCAAGATTGGCCTGGGCCAGATGAAGGCGCGCGGCGCCAAGGTGATCGGCGTCAACCCGGTGCGCTCTGGCTATAACGCTGTGGCCGACGAGTGGGTGGCCATCACCCCCGGCACCGACGGCCTGCTCATCCTCTCGCTCATTCGCGAGCTGCTGGCGGCCGGTCAGGTCGATCTGGACTACCTGGCGCGCTATACCAATGCCCCCTTCTTGATCGACGCCAGCACGGGTGCCTCCAAGGGCCTGTTCCTGCGCGGCGACGACGGCAAGCCCTTGGTCAAAGACCGCAAGAGTGGCGCGCTGGTCGCTTTCGATGCGCCCGATTGCCAGCCCGACCTGGCGGCCAGCCATACCGACGCGGCGGGCCTCACCCACCGCAGCGCCTTTCAGCACCTGGCCGAAGCCTACCTGATCGACGATTATGCGCCCGAGACCGTGGCGCCCGTCTGCGGCCTGACGCCCGAACACATCCGCGGCCTAGCCCAAGAGCTGGCCGAAGTCGCCTTTAGCCAAAGCATCGAGATCAAGCAGCCCTGGACCGATTTTAGAGGCCAAAAGCACGACAGCATGATCGGCCGCCCGGTGGCCTTCCACGCCATGCGCGGCATCTCTGCCCACGCCAACGGCTTCCAGACCTGCCGGGCGCTGCACGTTTTGCAGATCTTGCTGGGGTCGGTCGAAACGCCGGGCGGCTTCCGCTTCAAGCCCCCCTACCCCAAGCCCATCGAAGCGCACCCCAAGCCCCACGCCTCTTGGACGCCTGGCGCGCCCCTGTCCGGCCCGCACTTGGGGTTTGTGGCCGGTCCTGACGATCTAGCCCTGGATCAAGACGGCAAGGCGCTGCGCATTGACAAGGCTTTTACTTGGGAAAACCCCATGTCGGCGCACGGCCTGATGCACATGGTGATCTCCAACGCCCACGCCGGCGATCCCTACAAGATCGACACCTTGTTCATGTACATGGCCAATATGGCCTGGAACTCCAGCATGAACACCAGCGCGGTCATGGAGATGCTGACCGACAAAAAGGAGGACGGCAGCTACCGCATCCCGCACTTCATCTATGCCGATGCCTACGCCTCAGAGACCGTGGCTTTTGCCGATCTGATCCTGCCCGACACCACCTATCTTGAGCGGCACGATTGCATCTCCTTGCTGGATCGCCCCATCTGCGAGGCCGACATGGCTGCCGACGCCATCCGCTGGCCGGTGGTCGAGCCCGATCGCGAGGTGCGCGGCTTCCAGTCGGTTCTGCTCGATCTGGGCGCGCGCCTGGGGCTCAAGGGCTTTGTCGGCGACGAGGGCCAGCCGCTCTATAAGGATTACGCCGACTACATGGTCAACCACCAGCGCCGCCCCGGCGTTGGACCACTGGCCGGCTTTCGCGGCGCGGAGGGCGCGCAAGGCGGGCGCGGTGAGCCAAACCCGAACCAATTGCAGGCCTACATCGACAACGGCGGTTTCTGGAGCGCCCATGTCCCGGAGGAAGCACAGTTCTACAAGCCATGGAACCAGGCCTATCAGGATTGGGCGGTCGCGTTGGGCTTCTTCGACAAACCCCAACCCTACGTCTTCCAGCTCTACCTGGAGCCCATGCGGCGTTTCCAGTTGGCCGCCGAAGGCTTCGGCGAGCGCCAGCCGCCCGATCATTTGCGCGACCAGGTGCTCCAGCGGTTTGCGCCGTTGCCGACCTGGTGGCCGAGCTGCGGCAGCCAGGAGGAGGCTGCGACCTATCCGCTGCACGCTCTGACCCAGCGACCGGCGGCCATGTACCACTCCTGGGGCTCGCAGAACGCCTGGTTACGCCAGATCCACGGCGAAAACCCGCTCTATGTGCCGCGCAAAGTCTGGGACGCGCAGGGCTTCAAGCCCGGCGACTGGGCCTGCCTGTCTTCGCCGCATGGCTCCATCACGGTACCGGTGGCGCTGATGGAATCGCTGAACGAGAACACGGTCTGGACCTGGAACGCCATCGGCAAGCGCTCCGGTGCCTGGGCCCTGTCGCCCGACGCTCCCGAGGCCAAGCGTGGCTTCTTGCTCAACCATCTGATCTCCGAGCTGCTGCCACCCAAGGGCGACGGCCTGCGTTGGTCGAATTCGGACCCCATAACCGGCCAAGCAGCCTGGTTTGATCTGCGGGTCTCGATCGCCAAGACGGTCCCACCCGCGCGCAGCCTGCCTGATAAGGGCGTTCAAGCCTCGCCGGTGCCGCCCGCGCCCAAGGATCTTGCCTTTGGCGAGGCCTTCAGCTCAGAAACCCAGGAGGCCGCAGAATGACCAGCCTGCCCGCCAGCACCCAGCGCGCCCTGGGACTTGCCATCGACCTTGATACCTGCGTGGGCTGCCATGCCTGCATCATCGCCTGTAAGGAATGGAATACCGCCAACTATGGCGCGCCCCTATCCGACCGCGACGCCTACGGCAGCGATCCCGTCGGCACCTTCCTCAACCGGGTTCACACCTACGAGTATCAGCCCGCAGAGCCGGACAACGACGCCTTCCAGGTCACCCACTTCCCCAAATCCTGCCTGCACTGCCAGGACGCGCCCTGCGTCACGGTTTGCCCGACCGGCGCCTCCTACAAGCGCAGCGAAGACGGCATCGTATTGGTCAACGAGGAGGCTTGCATCGGCTGCGGGCTCTGCGCTTGGGCCTGCCCCTATGGCGCGCGCGAGCTGGACGCCACCGCAGGCGTGATGAAGAAGTGCACGCTCTGCGTGGACCGCATCTATAACGACAACCTTCCCGAAGAAGACCGCGAGCCTGCCTGCGTGCGGACCTGCCCGGCCGGAGCGCGCCACTTTGGCGACTTCTCTGACCCGAACTCAAAGGTCTCGCGCTTGGTGCAAGAGCGCGGCAGCATTACGCTGATGCCCGAAATGGAGACCAACCCGGTCAACGCCTACCTGCCACCGCGTCCCAAACAGCAGGCCTGCGGCCAACCCGCACCAGCAAACGCCGCAGCGCCCGAGGCCGCGAACCCCAGCGGCTTCCTCGCTTGGCTGGACGCTGCCTTGGCGCGCCTGGAAGGCGCCACCACCGATAAGACCGCATAAGGAGGACCGGCCATGCATCCCGCTCCATCGCTCATCCTCTTTACCAGCTTGTCGGGCCTTGGCTTTGGCTTGCTGAGTTTCTTGGGCCTGGCCGAGCCCGGCTTGACCGGCTGGCGCGCCTTCTTGGCCTTTGGCCTCGGCTATGGCCTGGCTTGTGGCGGCCTCTTGTCCTCGCTGTTCCACCTGGGCAATCCGCAACGCGCCTGGCGCGCGCTGTCGCAGTGGCGCAGCTCCTGGCTGTCGCGCGAAGGCATCCTGGCGATTGCAGCCCTGCTGACCTTCGCGCCGGTCGCAATGGGCCGCATTTGGTGGCAGGCCGACCTGCGCCTGCTGGCTGTTCTGGCCGGCCTTTTGGCCTTGGCGACGGTCTTCGCCACCGCCATGATCTATGCCCAGTTGCGCACCGTGCCGCGCTGGAACCATCCGCTGGTGCCGGCAATCTTTTTGGCCTCCATGCTGAGCGGCGGTGCGCTGCTGAGCGGCCAAGCAGGCGCGGCGCTGGTGCTGCTGCTGGTCTTGGGCGGCCTGCAAGCGGCCTATTGGCACCTGGGCGACGGCCTGTTCGCGGCCTCTGGCAGCAGCATGACCAGCGCGACCGGTTTGGGTCGCGCGGGCAGCCTGCGCCTATTTGAACGCCCGCACACCGGCGCCTCCTACCTGACGCAAGAGATGATGTTCCAAGTGGGTCGCCGCCGGGTGGTGGCGCTGCGCCGCCTGTTTTGGGCCATGGGCATTGCGCTGCCGATCTTGTTCGCTCTGCTGGCGATCCTCGCCGGAGGCTTTGGCGCACAGCTCAGCCTTCTGTCGTTACTGGCCGCCAGCGCCTGCCACATTGTCGGCTTGATCGCCGCACGCTGGCTGTTCTATGCCCAGGCCGAGCACGTTGTTAGCCTCTACTATGGAGCCCATGCATGAACCAGCCCTGGGATGCGACCTCGCCTCTGCTCGACGAGCAAGGCCAGCCGCTGGGCCTGCGCGCCCTTGGCGACAAGCTGCGCAGCCGCGCTTTGCGGGCGGTCGATCTGGTCGAGCGCCTCTATGGCTGCATCGAAAATGGCCCGCCCCACGTCTTTGTCAGCTTGACCAAGGCCCGCGCCCAAGCCGAGGCCGAGGCCGCCGACGCGCGGCTCGACGCAGGCAAGCCCGCCTCAGACTTCGACGGCATCCCGACGGGCTGGAAAGACCTGTTTGCCATGGCGGGCGAGCCCAACATCGCCGCCTCCAAGTTGTTGGAGGGCAGCCTGCCCGCCGAACAAGACGCCGCTGTGGTCGCCAAGTCCGTCGCCCTGGGCTTCGTCTCGCTGGGCCGCCTCAACATGAGCGAGATGGCCTATTCCGGCATGGGCTTGAACCCGCATTTTGGCACCCCTGCCAACCCCTGCAGCGATGCCCTGGCCTATGTGCCGGGCGGCTCGTCAGCGGGTTCGGCAGTCGCGGTGGCGCGCGGCTGGATGCCCTTCGCCTTTGGCAGCGACACCGGCGGCTCGGTGCGCTTGCCCGCAGCCTTCAACGGCCTGGTGGGCTACAAGTCGTCCGAGGGCCGCTATGACCGCGACGGTGTGGTCAGTTTGTGCCAAACGCTGGATACTGTCGGGCTGCTGACACGCTCGGTCGCCGACTGCCTGGCGGTAGACCCCCATTTCGCCCAGCCTTGGACCGAGGCAACCGCCAGCCACCGCCCCCAGCCGCACCGGTTCTATTGCTTGCAAAATCAGGTGCTTGAAGACCTGGACCCGGCCGTGGCAGAGGCCTACCAGGCCTCCTTGCGTCGCATCGAAGCCGCAGGCTATGTGCTGGAAGATATCGCGCTGCCCGAGTTCGACCTTGCCGTCGAACTCGCCCAAGACTGCGGAACCTTGACCGCGATCGAGGTGACACAGACCTACGCCGACCGCCTGACGCCGCAGCGCAAGGCCGCCATGGATCAGCGGGTCATTGATCGCATGCTGCGCGCTGAAACCATGAGCGCCCAGGACGTTGCGCGTCTGCACCGCGCGCGCCACGCTGGCCAAGCCCGCCTGGCCGCCGCTCTGGCCGATGGTCTGTTGCTCATGCCAACAACGCCCAGCCTGGCGCCAGAGATCGCCGCGCTTGAAGCCGACAGCGCACTGTTCCACCAGCAAAACGTGCGGGCCCTGCGCAACACCACGATCGGCAATTTTTACAATCTGCCGGGCGTCTCACTGCCGAACGGGCGCGCCAGCGATGGCCGCTTTACGGGTCTGCTGGTGTCGGCGGGGCCCTATGATGACCGCCGCCTGCTGAATGCTGCGGCAGCCCTGGAGCCCCTGGTGCGGCAGGCGTAGCGCTCCAGCGCCGCTTAAGAAAAGCTGATTTTCGGCAGCTTGAACCAAGACTTCTTGCCGCCGTCCAACTGGGCCAACAGCGCGTCGGCGATCCCCAGATAGGACGCAGCATGCGGGCCTTGCGGATCGCTGGCGACGATGGGCTGTCCTGCGTCTGATGTCTCGCGAATGGCCATCTCCAGCGGCACCGCGCCCAAGAAGGGTATGGACAGGCGCTTGGCTTCGCGCTCAGCGCCGCCGTGGCCGAAAATCGGGCTCTCGTGCTGGCAGTTTGGGCAAATAAACGTGCTCATGTTTTCGATCAAGCCCAGCACCGGCACATTGACCTTGCGGAACATGGTGATGCCCTTCTTGGCGTCCAGCAAGGCCAGATCCTGGGGCGTCGAGACGATCACCGCGCCCGCCAAAGGCACCTGCTGCGCCATGGTGAGCTGCACGTCACCTGTGCCCGGCGGCATGTCCACCACCAGCACATCCAGCGGCCCCCAATCGACCTGGCGCATCATTTGCAGCAAGGCCGATTGCACCATGGGGCCGCGCCAAATCATGGCCGTGTCTTCGTCAACCAAGAAGCCCATCGACATAACTTTGATGCCGAATTTCTCCTTTGGGATCATGCGGTTGTCCAGCACCTCGGGCTTGCCATCCAGGCCCAGAAGCTTGGGCATGGACGGGCCATAAATGTCGGCGTCCAGGATGCCGACCGCTTTGCCGCGCGCCTGAAGTGCCAGGGCCAGATTGACCGCCGTAGTGGACTTGCCGACGCCGCCCTTGCCGCTGGCCACCGCTATAATGGACCGCACGCCGGGGATCGGTCCACCGCGCTGACCCTGCTGGGCTTGACCTTGTTGGGCCTGACCTTGTTGGGCCTGGCCCTGCTGGGCCTGGGCTGACTGCTGCGGCGCCTGCGCTTGGGCGGCTGCCGCCTTCCCCGGCGCAGCATCAGCGGTCAGCACCACCTGTGCGGTATCCACCCCCTCCATCGCCTGCAGGGCTGCTTCGACCGCTGCGCGCAGAGGCTCCATGCCCGCCGCCAGAGCGGGATCGACTTGCAAAGCCAGCACGACCCGCGAGATATCGACATGCAATCCACCGATCAGCTTGGGGCTCCAGCCCTTGATATCGAGGCCTTGCAAATAGCGCAGAACGTCGTCAGATGTCGGTGTCATGGGGGCTCCGGTCGGTGAAAGTGAGCAGCAGGCCGCCGCAGGGTCAAAATTTGCCCGGCAACGCCGGCCTTGAGCCGCGCGCACCCTTGGGCTACCTGCTTTATGTAAGACTACCTGCCCCAAACCTGAGCCCAAAGCAACCATAAGCCGCCCCCAGGAACTCATGCCCAGCCACGCCCCCACTGCCGAACCCCTACCGAGCGATCCCGTCCCGACAGCGCTCGATTATAACCGCAGCGACAAAGCCCTGACCGTGACCTTTGAGGACGGCCAGAGCTTCACCATTCCTGCCGAGCTGCTGCGCGTCGAAAGCCCCTCGGCTGAGGTCCAGGGCCACGGCCCAGGGCAAAAAACCACGCTTGCTGGACGCCGCCACGTCTCGGTTATCCAGATCGAGCCGGTGGGGCACTATGCCGTGCGGCTGGTGTTCGACGATTTGCACGACACGGGCCTTTATACCTGGCAGACGCTCTATCGCCTGGGCCGCGATCAAGCGCAGATTTGGGCCGACTACCTGGCAGCGCTTGAGGCCCAGGGGCTCAGCCGTGAGCCCTAAATCCTTCGACGTCTTGGTGCTGGGCGCAGGTGCGGCCGGCCTGTTTTGCGCGGGCCGCCTGGCCCAAGCGGGCCTCAGCATCGCGGTGATCGACCAGGCGCGCAAACCCGCCGAGAAGGTGCGCATTTCGGGCGGAGGCCGCTGCAACTTCACCAACCTCTTTTCGACGCCCGCCAACTTCCTGTCAGACAATCCCAAGTTCTGCATCTCGGCGCTGAAGCGGTTTCGCCCGCTCGATTTTGTCGCGCTGGTCGAGGCGGCAGGCATTGCCTACCATGAAAAATCGCCCGCGCTGGGCTCAGGCGATAAACGCGCGCTGGGCCAGCTCTTCTGCGACGGCTCGGCGCTGGAGATCATCGCCATGCTGCTGGCGCCTTTGCGGCAGGCAGGCGCAGAGATCGCGCTTTCGAGCCCGATCGAGGCGGTCTCGCTGTTGCCGGACG
>CAZHYF010000119.1:0-2504 GCA_964536635.1 uncultured Rhodospirillaceae bacterium
GGCTAGCTCATGGTCTGCTGGATGGCCATATAGGGCAAGCCCAGCTCAACCAGCGCGGTGGGCGCGATGGGTTTGGTGCGGGCGGGATCGGTGAACAGCATCCAGTGCTGGCCGCGCTCGACCCGGCGCACGTCGATGGTGTTGCGGCCCAGAAGCTGGGCGGCGCGGCGGGCGATGGCCTCGCCCGAATCGATCCAGTGCAGCGTCGGCGCCATGGCCAACAGCTCGGCGCGCACGATGGGAAAGTGGGTACAGCCCAGCACCGCCACATCCATCTTGTCGCCGTTGGGCCGATCGAACAGCGGGCGCACGGTGGCTAGCAGCTCTTCGGGGCTGGGTTGGATCCCGCGCAGCTTTTGTTCCGCCAGAGCCACCAGCTCGACCGTGCCGTGCAGCAGCACCTCGACATCGCCCGCGTGCTCTTTCATGTAGTCGTGAAAGAAGGCGCCTTGCACGGTGGCCGGTGTGGCCAGAACGCCGACCACCCCGGTCAGGCTCGCGCGCGCGGCGGGCTTGACCGAGGGAATGGTGCCGATCACCGGCAGCTCCAGCGCTTGGCGCACCGCTTGCAGCGCATAGACCGTGGCGGTGTTGCAGGCCAAGACCAACACGTCGGGCTTGTGCTCGGCGACCAGCGTCGTCGCCAAGTGGGTCACGCGCTCGCGGATCTGCTCTGCGGTCTTGTTGCCGTAGGGGAAGAAGGCGCTGTCCGCCACCATGATCAGGTCCGCATCGGGCAAGCGGCGCGAGATCGACGCGCAGATGGTCAGGCCTCCGACACCGGAGTCGATCAGCAAAATCTTGGGAGCCGGCACGGCAGCGGTCCTTTAAGAAAGGGGTAAAGCGGCGGTTCGGGCCTCAAGCGACGGCGCGCTACTGACTCATCTGGGCATGGTCGCGCGCGTTCAGGGCAAAGGCCGCATCCAACAGAGCCTTGGTATAGTCGGTCTTGGGCTGACTGAACAAGCTCTCAGCATCGCCCACCTCAACGATTTTGGCGTTCTGCATGACCATGACGCGGTGGGACAGGGCTTTGACCACTCGCAGGTCGTGCGAGACAAACAGGTAGGACAGATTGAGCTTGGCTTGCAGGTCGCGCAGCAAAGCGACGATCTGGGCTTGCACCGAGACATCCAGCGCCGAGGTGGGCTCGTCTAGCACCAGCAGCGTCGGGTTGAGGATCAGAGCGCGGGCGATGGCGATGCGCTGGCGCTGACCGCCCGAGAACTCGTGCGGGTAGCGATAGCGGTCGGCTGGGTCCAACTGCACCAGCTTCAGCATGTCGATGATGCGCTGCTCGCGCGCTTCGGCTGACAGGTCGGGGTGGTGAGCGCCCAGGCCCTCGCCGATGATCTCGGACACCGACAAGCGCGGCGACAGCGAGCCGTAGGGGTCTTGAAAGACGATCTGCATGCGCGCGCGCAGCGGCTTCAGCGCCTTTTGCACCTGGCCTTGGACGTCCTGGCCCATGAAAACGATGGGGCCGCGCGATTCGATCAAACGCAGCAGGCCGAGCGCCAGGGTGGTTTTGCCAGAGCCCGATTCGCCCACCACGCCCAGGGTCTCACCCTGGCGCAGCACGACATCAACGCCGTCCACCGCCTTGACGTGCCCCACGACGCGCTTGAGCAGGCCCTTTTTGATCGGGAAGTAGACCTTGAAATCGTCGGCACGCAGGAGCTCGGGCGCACCATCGGGCAGCGGGCGCGGCGCGCCTTGCGGCTCGGCGTCCAGCAGCATGCGGGTATAGGCGTGCTGCGGGGCATCAAAGACGCTGGCCGTGGCACCCGCCTCAACGATCTTACCTTCGGTCATGACGTTGACCCGGCCCGCCATCTTGCGCACCACGCCCAGGTCGTGGCTGATGAACAAGACCGACATGCCCATGTCACGCTGCAACTCCAGCAGCAGCTCCAGGATCTGCGCTTGGATGGTCACGTCGAGCGCGGTGGTCGGCTCGTCGGCGATCAACAGGTCGGGACGGTTGGCCAGCGCCATGGCGATCATCACCCGCTGGCGTTGGCCGCCCGACAGCTCGTGGGGGTAAACATCCAGTTTGGAGCGCGCATCGCGAATGCCGACTTGCTCCAGCAGCTCCAGAGCTCTGGCGCGGGCTTTGGTCTGGCCCAGCCCCTGGTGGACCTTCAGAACCTCGGTGATCTGCTTGGAGACCCGGTGCAGGGGGTTCAAAGAAGTCATGGGCTCTTGGAAGATCATCGAGACCCGGTTGCCGCGTAACTGGCGCAGCTTGCGGTCGCTGAGTTGCAGCACGTCTTGACCGAAGAGCTCAACGCGGCCTGTCGGATAGCGGGTGCCGATCTCGGGCAGCAGCTTGAGCGTCGTCAGGGCGGAGATGGACTTGCCCGAGCCCGACTCGCCGACCAAGGCCACGGTCTCCCCGCGCTTGATGTCAAAGCTGATGCTGTCCACGGCGCGGATCCAGCCGCGCGGGGTGTTGAACTCGATCGACAGGTCTTGCACCGAAACGATGGTCTCACCGGGGG
>CAZHYF010000119.1:2604-8579 GCA_964536635.1 uncultured Rhodospirillaceae bacterium
TGTTGGTCATGGCCGCCTCCTAGCGCAACTGCTTGCGCGGATCGAAGGCATCTCTGATGCCCTCGCCGACGAAGATCAACAGCAACAACAGCCCGCCCAGCACGCCAAAGGAGGTGAAGGCCAGCCAATAGGCGTCCAGGTTCTGGCGCGCCTGCAAGGAGAGTTCGCCCAGCGAGGCCGATGTTGGCGGCAGGCCAAAGCCCAGATAGTCCAGCGACGAGAGCGCCGTGACCGAGCCCGCCAAGCTGAAGGGCAAAAAGGTCATGGTGGCCACCAGCGCGTTGGGCAGCACGTGCTTAAAGATGATGGTGGGCTCGCGCAGTCCCAGCGCCCGCGCCGCCCGCACATAGTCCAGATTGCGGGCGCGGAAGAACTCGATGCGCACCACGCCCATGCCACCGTACCAACTAAAGACGATGAACAGCAGCAGCAGCATCCAAAAGCCCGGCGTACGGATCGAGGCCAGAATGATCAGCACATAGAGCGTCGGGATCGAGCTGTAGATCTCAAGCACGCGCTGGAAAATCAAGTCGGTCCAGCCGCCGTAATAGCCCGAAATGGCACCGGCAATGATCGAGGTGAAGGTGGTGACGATAGTCAAGATGAAGCCGAAAGCCAGGCTGACCCTGAGGCCATAGATGACCCGCGCCAGCACATCGCGCGCCTTGGCATCAACGCCAAAAGGGTGCTCCCAGGTCGGCGGGAAGGGCGCAAAGGGCACACCGTCGGCCGCATCCAGCGGCGTATCATAGGAATAGGGGATCAGCAGCGGGTCCAAGATCCAGCCGTTTTCGTTGATCAGCGCCCGCAGCTCCTGTGAGCGATAGTCGGCCTGGATCGGCAGGAAGCCGCCGAAGTCGATCTCCAGGTAGGTCTGGAACAAGGGAAAGAAGGGCTGGCCGTCGAACCAAATAAAGATCGGCTTGGTGTTGGCCAGCAGCTCGGCGGGCAAGGCCAGCAGGGCGATCAGCAGCACGATCACCGCCGAGCCCAGCGCCAGGCGGTTCTGCTTGAAGATCTGCCAGCGGCGCCAGTTCATGGGCGAGACCCGCAGGAAGCCGAAAATCTTATAAGAGGGCAGCGCCAGATTGATGGGTTCGATCACGGCTTAGACCTCCCGGCTTTCGAAGTCGATTCGCGGGTCCACCACGGTCAGCATGAAATCAGAGAAGATGCCCATCAAGAGGCCGAACAGGGTGAAGAAGTAGAGGGTCGAGAAAATGATGCCGTAGTCGCGCTTGATCACCGCCTCATAGCCCAGCTTGCCCAGGCCATCGAGGCCGAAAATCACCTCGATCAGCAGCGATGAGGAGAAGAGGATACCGATCAGCGCCGCCGGAAAGCCGGAGATGATCAGGATCATCGCGTTGCGGAAAACATGGCCGTAGAGAATGCGGCTGTTGGTCAGGCCCTTGGCACGCGCCGTCAGCACATACTGCTGGCGGATTTGATCCAAAAAGGAGTTCTTGGTCAGCATGGTCAGGGTCGCAAAGGCACCCAGCATCATGGCCACCAAAGGCAAAGTCAGGTGCCAGAAGTAGTCGGCAATTTTGCCCCACATGGACAGCTCGTCGAAGTTGATCGACACCAGCCCGCGGTTGGGGAAGATGTTCCAGAACTGCCCCCCCGCAAACAGGGTCAGCATCAAGATGGCGATCAAGAAGCTGGGCAGCGCGTAGCCGACGATAATCACGAAACTGGAGGCCAGATCGAAGGTGGAACCATCATAGAGCGCCTTGCGGATGCCCAGGGGTATCGAAATCAGATAGGTGAGCAGCGTGGTCCAGATCCCCAGCGAGATCGACACGGGCATCTTTTCCATGATGATGTTGAGCACCAGCTCGTCGCGGAAGGTGGCCTCGCCAAAATCGAAGGTGGCATAGCGCATCAGCATGCCGCCCAAGCGCTCGTACCAAGGCTTATCGAAACCGAAACGCTCGCGGATGATCTCCACCTGATATTCGCTGAGCCCCAGGCGGGTGGCGGTCTCGCTGACGCTGGAGTTGCTGCCCGATTTCGCGCCCGTGCTGGGACCAGAGCCACCAGCCTGCGCGCCGGCATCCTCGCCGCCGCTTTGCAGACGGGTCAGGGCCGCGTTGTGGGCGCCGAAGGTCTGGCTCAAGATCTGGTCGATCGGGCCGCCGGGCGCGGATTCGATGATCAAGAAGTTGATCAGCATGACGCCGATCAAGGTCGGCACCACCAACAGCAAGCGGCGGATTAGATAGGTCAGCATGCTAGAGGTCTCTTCAGGGCTCGGGCTCTTCGATCGGGAGGCCTGGCAGGCAAATTAGCGCCGGGCAAAGGAGTGCCGGACAAAGTCGGGGCGGGCGGCGGCCAAGGAGCGAGCCCCTCAGCCGCTGCGCCCGAACCGGCTACTTGTAGTAGCCCGCATCGCGCACCCGCGCATCCTTGGCTGGGTCCAGCCACCAGGACGACAGGCCCAGGCCATAGGCGGGCGCCGTGTCGGGCTTGCCGAAGCGGTCCCAGTACAAGAAGCGGTTGATGTCGATGTACCACTCGAACAGGCCCGGATAGTCCCACTTCAGCACATAGTCCAAAGCGCGCGCGTGGGCCGCCAACTCATCGTAGCTCACAGAGGCCAGCAGACCGTCAATGATGCCGTCGATCACCGGGTTTTGCATCGCGGTCAGGTTCCAGGACAAGGGCACATCGGCAAAGTCGGCGCCCCAGCGGCGGCGCTGCTCCTCACCCGGATAGAAGGAGTTGGAATAGGAGATCGAGGTGATGTCGTAGTTGCGATCACGCAGCCGCGAAATCCAAGACTGGGTGTCGATGCGCTTCAAAGTAGCGTCTACGCCCAAGCGTTGTAGGTCTTGCACCAAGGGGCCCAGGATGGAATCGAAGTTGTCCGAATAGAACAAGAACTCCATCGCCAGCCGCTCGCCGGTCTCTTTGTGGATCAACTGGCCGCGCTTATCGCCCTTGCGCGCGATTTCATAGCCCGCGGCTTGGAAGTCTTCCAAGGCCAGCTTCAGGCTCGCCGCGTTGTCTTGGCTGCCATCGGTGGTGGGCAGCTCCCAAACCTCGGTGAAGATCAGCGGGTTCACTTGGTCTTTGTACTGCTCAAGGATTTCCAGTGTGCGGCCGGTCGGCAGCCCATCGGCCGCAAGGTCAGCGTTGTTGGTAAAGATCGACTGGGCGCGCTGGTAGGCGTTGAAGAACAGGGTCTTGTTGGTCCACTCGAAATTGAACAGGCGGTTGACCGCCCGGCGCACGCGCCAATCGTTCAATTGCGGGCGGTTATAGTTGAAGACCATGGTCTGGAAGGTTTGCGGCTCCAGATCGGGCGAGGGCTCTTTGATCATATAGCCCTCATCCAGCGGCTTGAGCTGGCCCGGCTCGTACTCGGTCGCCCAAGCCTTAGAGCGGTTCTCCACCCAATAGTCGAACTCACCGGCCTTGAAGGCGATGCGCATGACCGTGGCGTCGCTGTAGTACTCATCGCGCTGGATATCGAAGTTGTTTTGGCCGACGTTGACCGGCAGCGAGTTGCCCCAATAGTTGGGATCGCGCTTCCATTCGACGTAGCGGTTGGCCTCGAAATCGCTCACCAGGTAGGCACCCGAGCCCAGCGGCACATCCAGCGAGGTCGCCAGCATATCGCGGCCCTCCCACCAGTGCTCGGGCAAAATGGGCAGGCTGGCGGCGACCAGCGGGAATTCGCGGTTGGTCTCGCCCTCTTTGATGCGGAAGGTCACGGTGTGATCGTCGATCTTCTCCACCGCGCCGACCTGCTCATAGGAGGTGGCATAGATGGGTGCCGCCATGCTGGTCATGGCCTTGTAGCTGAAGATCACATCGTCAGCAGTAATGGGCGTGCCGTCGGAGAACTTGGCCTCTGGGCGCATGTAGAAGGTGATCCAAGACCGGTCTTCAGTCCACTCCATGGTGTGAGCGATCAGGCCGTAGTAGGTGCCCTTTTCGTCGGCCGATCCCGCCATCAAGGTCTCGGTAATGCCAGACATGCCCGAGGCCGTGTCGCCCTTGTCAGTCCAAGGGTTGAGGTTGTCAAAACCGCCCAGCCGCGCGATGCGGATCGTGCCGCCTTTGGGGGCCTCAGGGTTCACCCAGTCAAAATGCTGGAAGTCCGCCGGATACTTGGGATCTTCGAACAGAGTAAAGGCGTGGCTTTTGTGGATCACCTGGTCGCTGTCCTGCGCCAAGGCGGCACTGGCAAAGCCCAGGCCGAAGGCCAGAGGCAGAACGAGGCGTGTCATGGCCCGCAGACCGCCCGATGGTAGAGCGCGTTTGGTCATGGCCTTTAAACTCGACATCGCAGACTCCTTTTTCTTTTGAAACGCTATGGGTCTTGTGCCCAACACTAGACAAGGATAGGCCTTGGATGACAACACGACAATCATGGCAAAAATAAAAAAGGCGCTGCCCCTTCTGGAGCAACGCCCTTAATCGTGAGCCAGCGCGAGCAAAAGATTGTTGCGCTGGCACAGATTGACTTAGTTTGAAGCCGCTTCGCCTTCGCTTGCTGCGGGTGCTTCAACTGCGGGGGTCTCAACCGCAGCGGTTGTCGCTTCGGCCATTGGCAGAGCCATGGGGTTGTCTGACAGGGTGCGCAGGTAGGCGATCAAATCGGCCCGGTCCTTGTCCTTGACGCCCGCAAAGGCCATCGCGGTGCCGCTGATGTAGCCCTTGGGCTTGGTCAAGAACAAGCTCAGCTCTTCATAGCCCCAGGTCTGGTCTGCGCGCTCTTTGAAGGCCGCTGAATACTTGGGATAATCGGTCGAGGCCAGGTTACGGCCAACAACACCCCACAGATTGGGGGCTGACTTGAGCTTGGCGCCCGCTTCGTTGACGTGGCAGGCGGTACACTTCTTGCTGAAGTATTCTTCACCCGCAGCGACGTCAGCAGACGCCAGCATGGGGGAAATGGGCTCGGGGCCAGTGTCAGCCTCAGCGACCTGAGCGCCTTCTTCTGCCGCGCCTTCGGCTACGGGATAGTGCGCGGCTGCTTCGAAGTGGCCGTGCTCACCGAACAGGAAATCGCTGGTGACAATGTTGGCGGTCACCAAAACGGTGGTGCCCAGCAGCACTGCGGCCAGAATCTTATTGCCTTCTAAGGAAGCCATCGTACATCTCTCTCTTTGTTCCGGTTGCCACGCGAAGACAGCGAAGCAACACAAACGTTGTTCGTTTGGGACGTAGGACTTGTAATAAGTTCAGGACTTGTGGCTTTACAAGTCCTGAATCCCACCAAGCCCCTGGCTGAAGAATTTGCCGCAGGAGTCACCCCTCGAAATGAACCCCTTTGCCCGTACGCACGGAAAAATCGCCTTTCAAGGTCGCCCAGGCGCCAATTCAGATATGGCCTGCCGTCGATTCTTGCCCAACTGGGAGCCCGTGCCCTGCCGCTATTTTGAGGACGCCTTTGCGACGCTGAAGTCCGGCGAGACCGACTTGGCCATGATTCCCATCGACAATTCCACTGCGGGTCGTGTGGCGGGCATCCACTCTTTGTTGCCCGATTCGGGATTCCAGATCGTTGGCGAGTACTTCTTGCCCATCGAACACCAGCTTTTGGGCCTGAAAGGCAGCAGCCTGAAAGATATCGAGCTGGTCTTGAGCCACGAACAAGCCCTGTCGCAGTGCCAGCAGACCATGCGCCGCTTGGGCTTGGAGACCCAGACCTTCTCTGACACCGCCGCCGCCGCGGAAGAAGTCGCGCGCCGGGGCGAAAAGCGCTTTGCAGCGGTTGCCCCTGCCTTGGCCGCCGAGCTCTATGACCTGGAGATCATCGAAAAGGATGTCTTCGACCGGCGTGGCAACACCACCCGCTTTATCGTCTTGAGCCGCGAGCACTTCATTCCCGAGCGCGACGGCAGAGCCACCATGAGCTCATTCGTGTTTCGTACCCACTCGACCCCGGCCTCGCTCTATAAAGCGCTGGGCGGCTTTGCCACCAACGGCATCAACATCACCAAGCTGGAGTCCTACAT
>CAZHYF010000120.1:0-4479 GCA_964536635.1 uncultured Rhodospirillaceae bacterium
GGCCACTTATTGCTTCGCCGTGGCGCGGGCCACGAGGTCCTTGATCGCGCCCTCGGTCCTGCGGCCAAAGACCCCATCGGGCTCGCCGACAGAAAACCCTGCCTTTGCAAGCTCTTGCTGGATAGAGAGCAGGACCGGCGCAGGACGCTCCGTTCCACGCTCGGTGAACTGCTGGGCGGCCCAAGCATCGCCGCGCTTCAGCGCCTGCCAATACAGCTCGGCCGCGCGCGCGTAGTTGGGTGCGATGGCTGCGGTCGCCGCCTCATCACCTTCGGCGCCAATGGCAGCAACGCCACGCTCCAGCAGGTCCGCCAGGAAGGCCGCAGCCGCCTGCTCGCCGTTCTCCACCGCCTTCTCGTACCAGCCGAGCGCCTTGGCCGGGGCCTGACCGTGGGTTTCATAGAGCCAAGCGGTCAGGTATTGGGCAAAAGGGCTGCCCTGTTCGGCAACATACTCGATCATGGCCAAGGCGTCGGCTGGACCCTTGCCCGGCACTCGGTCTTGCGCATAGAGCGTCGCCAGTACGTTGGAGCCGTTCCAATCGCCCAGCGCATGGCCTGTCTCGGCCAGCAGCGCGGCCTTGGCATCATCATCACCCTGGCGCATGAGCCGGTAGGCCAGCAGGCCATAGCCAATCGGCAGGTCGTCCGCCACTGCGCGCTTGTAGAGCCAGTAGGCCGCTTTGACCTCGCCTTGGGCTTCCAGAACCCGGCCTATGTAGGCCGAAATGATGCTGAGCTGGTCGGGCACAAGCTGCCAAGCCTTCTCGCAGGCGGCCAGGGCTCGATCCGGCTGAAGATCGGCAAAGGCGGGCCCGCCGTATTGCTGGGGGGCGGCCTGATCGCGGCATTCGGCCAGCGCGGCGCTCTGCTCAGGGGTCAGCGCTGGCGCGGCGGCAAGGGGGGCTTCGGGCCCTGATACGAGGTCTGAAGCAACTTCGGAGGTGGCCGCTGGTGCCTCTTGGTCGGTTGACGGGGCGGTCGTGGTCGCCTGGGTGGTCGCCTGGGTGGCCGTCTGGGGCACGTCGGTCACAGGCGTTGGCGCGCTCTGCAGCTCTGCTTGCTCCGGGTCATCGCTGACCTCTGGGGGCGTGGCCAATATTTGGTCCACTGGTGGCTGCTCAGCGCTTGTCAGCACGCTCGGTGCCTCGGGTTCGGGGCTGGCGGCTACAAGCGGCTGGCCGTCACGCGCGCTGGCCTCTTGGGCCTCCAGGCTCGTGGCGAGCAAGGCAAGACTGACGCAGGCGAGCAGCAGCACGCGAGCAAGACCAGACGGGCGGAGCGGTTCAAGAGGCATGGGCAAAGGTCCAAAGGCCGAAGGGTGGCGATGACATGGCGGTATTAAGCGCTTCGCGTCAAGGATTGAGGGCATACCAGGGTCGCTTGCCTTGGAGCTGTGGTGGCGCTGGCGTACCGCGCGCAGGGATGAGCTGGCCCGCAGCCAAGAGCCGCAGGGGCTTGGCCTGCCGTGCTTGCTGAGGCGAGCGCAGTAGCGGCAGCAGACTTTGCGGCGAGGCCTCCAGCAACCGGTCCGCACCGACCAGGCTGGCGGTGTGGTTGCGGCTCGCCTTGTGAGCGCCGCCCAGCCCGGAATGGTTGAGCGTCAGACGCGGCCCCTGGTCGTCAAACACCATCAAGGTTGGCGTGTAGCGCGCACGGCTCAACACCAAAGGCGCTTTGGCCTCATTTGCGCTTGGGATGGCCCGACAGAACTCCAGGTGCATGATGAGCCCAGCGCGGCGCGGCAGAAGCCGCATGTTGGAAACAAAGTTGCCAGTGGAGGCCACGATCAGCGTTTGCCGTCCTTCGGGCGTGGTCTCTTCGTACAGCGGTTGTACCACGTGCGGGTGCGTGCCTAACACCAGGCTTGCGCCTGCTGCGATCATCGCGCGCCCCAGCGCGCGGTCGCGGCCATTGATGCTATGCGCGTATTCTACGCCCCAGTGCGGCGTGACGATCACTGCGTCAATCTCGGGGTCAGCCTTGAGCCTCGCGATGGTCTCCAGCACCTGCGCGCGGTGGCTGTAGCAGCCCAGAACCTGGTCCTTGCGGTCGGGAATGCCGTTTGTCGAATAGGTGCAAGCCAGCCAGGCGATGGTGGCGCCCTTGACGCTGGTGAGCCGGTGGAAGGGCGCGTTGCTGCCAGCGCGCCGCGTGCCGGTATAAGCGAGGCCCGCTTGCTCCAGCGTATCAATGGTAGCATCGACGCCAGGGGCCCAGCGGTCCAGAGCATGGTTGTTGGCGGTCGATACGATGTCAAAGCCCGCCGCCTTCAAGTCGCTGACCAGCGAGGGGTGGTAGTTGAAGGAGGGGAAGGTGGTGTAAACCAGATCGTCGTATCGCTTGCCAGGATCCTTGGCTTTGCGACCACCGCGCGCCAGTCCCGCTGCGGTGGGGCCTTCGAGGTTGGCGTAGGCGATGTCAGCGGCTTGGATCAGCGGCTCGGCCTCGCGCCAGAGCGCGCGGGCGCTCTGCGGGTGGCTGTAGGCTTTTAGCTGGAGCTTGCGGTGCAACAGCACATCGCCGACGCCCAAAACGCGAATGCGTTTGTCATCCGCGCAGTAGTCCGGGCGCTCAAAGGCGCTGGCGGGCAAAACCAGGCCCCAGGCAAGTGCAAAAGCCAACAGCAGGGATCGCGCGCGTTGCCGGGCGCTGAGGCATGGGAGCAAGGAAGCAGGCCTCATAGGAACTCGCTGATGCGCAAAGGTTTCGGGGGCGCTGGCGGGATCGGAGCGTCGCTCTGAGGGCTTGGGGCCGAGGGCGCGGTCAGAGCGGCGTTTTTGATGGCGTAAATGTAGCCGTCCCGGTTGCCGACATAGATGCCGCCCTGCCAGACGGCAGGCGTGGACTCGATGCAGCCACCTGAGGGGATCTGGAAGCGCCACACCAGGCTGGGCGTCGAAGGCTGGCTGAGGTCGTAGCGCCCAAGACGGCCACGGCAGTCGGCGACCAGCAGGTGACCATCAACCACGACCGGTGAAGACCAGGAATGATAGCCAAGCGTTTCGCGATAGGTCACCGCGCCTGTCGCGCTATCGACCACCCAGAAATCACCGGTGTGGGCCAAGACATAAAGATGCCCGCGATAGAGCGCCGGGGTCGCCCAGATCCCGTACTTGTCCTTGGCCACGGGGAAGTCGAGCTTCCAGTCCACTGGATCGTCGGGGCGGAAGGGATTAAGGCGCGCTAACTGGCCCGCCCTTGCATGGCCCGCATTGTCGGGCCGCTCCTTTTCTGAGGCCATGTAGAGCATGCCGGCTTCATCAATCACCAAGGTGGCGTCGGTGTCATCGCCGGTCCAGAACTCGAAGACTTGCGCAGCGTCCCGACTGGCGCCGGCCACCAGCTTGCCGATGTCGTAGCCCTGGACCAAGCCGCCGGAGTTGGTGAAATAGACCCGGTCCTGCCAGACGGCTACCGAGGTCTCGATTGATACCATGCGGTCACGGATCAGGCGGAACAACTCGGGGGTATAGCCTTTGATTTTTGCGAGGATTTCTGGATCGACCGCGGCTTTGCCATCCTGCCAGTGGCGGTTGAGTTTGACGATGTAGAACAGGCTATTTTCGCCGCCAACCAGCATGTAGTCATTGATGACCAGCGGGTTGCCGTCCCAATCATTGTTCCAAACCGCGTCCGCCGTTCGCCCTGGTAGTTTCCAGAGCACGCGCGCGCCCTCGTCCTCTAGCGCTGCGATGCGCAGGAAGTTGTCGCGGCTGCCAAAATACAGCAGCGGATAGCCGTCGGGGTCCAAACTGACTGAGCCCTTGATGATGTCATCGGTGGCCAAGGGGGGGCGCAGGTCAACACCCGTGGCAGCATCGAAGAAGTGAACCGCGTGGTCATAAGTGCCCAAGATCACCTCTTGGCGATCTGTGCGTTGCCAAATGACCGGCTGCCCCGTCCAGCCAGAGCCACACCAGCTCTTGGTTTCTTGGCCCACACTGGAGAGGCCGCAAAACGGGCCACGCCGCCAGGCGATGGAGGGCCGGTCAGGCAAAGGCCCTTCGCCGTAGTAGCTGCGGGTTGGATTGCCGCGAAAGGCCAACAGGCCTTGGGTCTTGGCGTCCGGCCAGGGCTTGCCGACGCTCTGCGGGTCCACCCAGACGGGCGCATCTTGCCTGGGTGCTGGGGCGTGCTCGGCTGCCAGCGCTTGAGGAAGGTCAGCCTCCGAGTGGCGGGCGTCTGACGCCGGAGCAGAGGTCGTCAGAGCGCGCACAACGAGGCTTGGCGCGGGGCCTGCGATGGGCAGCGGCAGGGGCTTGCTTTCGGCCCAGGCGTCTGCGCTGCGTGCCACCAAGCCTGACACGGTGATAACCGCCAGCAGCGTAAGCCCGAAGGCTCGCATGAAGTGATTTGGCATAGGGCACTCGCAAGACCGAAGTCGCGACAGTCTGGGGCCATGCCTCAAGGAAGTAAAGCCCGCCGTCACGCCATGCTGTTGATCGAGCGGCCGGTCCTGGCGAACGAGCTGGGCGAA